>NZ_CP050152.1:319753-639506 GCF_011617245.1 Brevibacterium atlanticum
TCGAAGCTCATCAATGCGGTCACGAACAGCCGTGTGCCTCATCTGACGATCAACCTCGCTGCTTCCTACGGAGCAGGCAACTACGGCATGTCGGGCCGGTCCTACGACCCTCGTCTCCTCTTCACCTGGCCGAATTCGAAGACCGCGATCATGGGCCCAGAGCAGCTCGGCGGCGTGATGTCGATCGTCGGGCGCCAGGCTGCCGCCGCGTCAGGACGAGAATTCGACGAGGAGGCCGACGCCCGCCGTCGGGCCGAGACGGAAGAGAAGGTCGAAAGCGAGTCGCTCGCCCTGTATATGAGTGGTCAGTGCTACGACGACGGAATCATCGACCCCCGTGACACCCGCACAGTGCTCGGCATCGGTCTGTCCATGTGTCACACGCAGAAGATCAGCGGCACCCGCGGCTTCGGCGTATTCAGGATGTGAGGAAGAGAATGATCAGAAAGATTCTTGTCGCCAACCGGGCGGAGATCGCCTCTCGTGTCTTCCGCACTGCTGCTGGCATGGGGCTGTCCACCGTCGCTGTGTATTCGGATCCCGACCGGGAAGCACCCTTCGTCAGCGATGCTGACGAAGCGGTGCCGTTGGGCGGGTCGACGCCTGCCGAATCCTACCTGCGCGCCGACGCGATCATCGCGGCTGCCAAGCTCACCGGAGCCGACGCTATCCACCCCGGCTACGGCTTCCTCTCGGAGAACGCCGAGTTCGCACAGTCATGCGCCGATGCGGGAATCCGCTTCATCGGGCCCAGCCCCGATGCGATCACGAAGATGGGATCCAAGCTCGCCGCTCGTGAGCTGATGGAACGATCGGGAGTCCCGGTCCTTCCAGGAAAGGACCTCACAGGCACCGACGCGGATACGGCCGCCTCCTACGCCGACGAGATCGGCTGGCCGGTGCTCGTGAAGGCGTCGTTCGGTGGAGGCGGGCGCGGCATGCGAGTCGTCCGCGACCGCGGAGAACTCGCCGAGGCGATCGAATCGGCCCGTCGGGAGGCGGGCTCGGCCTTCGGCAATGACACCGTCTTCCTCGAGCACTATGTCGACGAGCCGCGACATGTCGAGATGCAGATCTTCGGTGACGAGGCGGGCACGGTCGTGCATCTGAACGAGCGCGAGTGCTCCATCCAACGTCGCCACCAGAAGATCCTCGAAGAGTCGCCGTCGCCGGCGGTCGACCAAGAGCTGCGCGCTGCGATGGGCGATGCGGCAGTAAAGGCAGGAAAAGCACTGAGCTATGTGGGCGCCGGTACCGTCGAATTCCTCCTCGCACCCGATGGCAGCTTCTACTTCCTCGAGGTCAACACTCGTCTGCAGGTCGAGCACCCCGTGACGGAGCTCGTCACCGGGCTCGATCTGGTCCGACTGCAGATCGATGTCGCCGACGGACGTCCGCTGCCGAGCGATCTGTCGAATCCGAGTATCAGCGGCTGGGCGATCGAAGCCCGCCTGTATGCCGAGGACGTCGACCAGGGGTTCCTGCCCGCTGCCGGAACCCTCGACGAGTTCGACATTCCGATGCTGCCGGGGGTCCGGCTCGACAGCGGAGTGGTCGCCGGCAGCGTCGTATCGACGAACTACGACCCGATGCTGGCCAAAGTCATCGCCCACGGTGCCACTCGTACGGAGGCGCTGGCCCGATTGGCCAAGACGCTGAGACAGACGAAGGTCGCGGGCGTGACGACCAACCGCACGCTGCTCGTCGGCGTCCTCGAGGACCAGGACTTCGCATCCGGCCGCATGGACACGCACTTCTTGGACCGAGTGTCGATCTCGGACCTCCAGGCGGTCGGCGACATCGGTGACGCGAGCTGCTTTGCGCTTGCAGCAGCACTGGCGGATCAAGCCCTCAACCGCTCACGTGCCCGCTCACTGACGTCTGTGCCCACCGGGTTCCGCAACAGTCCTGTCGGACTGCAGGAACGTACTCTTCTCCGAGGAGAGACAGAGCACCGGGTCGAATACCGTCTGAATCGCGCCCCCCTCTTCCGCGTCGACGGAGAAGAGCTCGACGTGACCGTGGAGAACGCGACGGCTGAGGCAGTGGTCCTCATCGTCGACGGTGTCCGTCGCAGCTTCACGATCAGTTCCGTGAACGAGACAGTGATCGTGTCGGAGCCGCGCGGGAGCGTGACCTTCGTCCGCGCACCGCGCTTCCCCGATGCCAGCGATCAGATCGATCCCGGTTCCCTCGTCGCTCCGATGCCGGGAACGGTCGTCCGCCTCAACGTGTCCGTGGGCGATGTGGTGGCCGAAGGCGATACGCTCGTCGTCCTCGAGGCGATGAAGATGGAGCATTCGGTGAAAGCCGCGACAGGCGGCACCGTCACCGAAGTTCCGGTCGCGGCCGGATCACCGGTCGACAACGGTCAGACGCTCGTCGTCCTCGCCGGGGACACCGAAGAGACGAGCGCCGACGACGCAGCCGAAGGAAAAGAGTGAACACAGTGACGGAGGAGACGAACACCGCTGGAGAACAGGTTCTCTACGAGGTCATCGATCGGACAGCGTGGATCACCATCAACCGTCCCCAGGCCCGCAATGCTCTCAATGCCGCGGTTCGGGAAGGCCTCAGGGAATGCTTCCTCGCAGCCGAGGGCGACGACGAGGTGGCCGTCATCGTGCTCACGGGCGCCGGTCAGAAGGCGTTCTGCGCGGGCGGAGATCTCAAGGAGATGGCCGATGCGTCATTGACCATCCCCCCGCCCGATTACGTGCCTCAGCCGAATCGCACCCTCGACATCAGCAAACCGATCATTGCGGCCGTCAACGGCCTCGCTCTGGCGGGCGGATTCCTGCTCGCACAGTCCGCTGACCTCATCGTGGCGGCGGAGAACGCCAAGTTCGGCGTCACCGAGATCAAGATCGGTCGCGGGGCTCCCTGGGCGGCACCACTGGCATGGCTGATACCGCCGCGGATCGCTATGGAGATGCTCGTCACCGGAGATCCCCTTGCAGCGGACCGGGCCTACGAGGTCGGCCTCGTCAATGATGTGGTGCCCGCCGAGCGACTCCAGGAACGGGTCGCCGAACTCGCGGCCACGATCGCTGCGAACGCTCCGCTCTCGGTGCGAGCAGGCAAGGCGACCGTCTATGCGACGGCTCATCACACGAGAGATGAGGCCTTCGATGCCGCCGAGGACATTTGGCGCGATGTCTATCTCAGTGAGGACGCCCAGGAGGGGCTGCAGGCGTTCGTGGAGAAGAGGAAACCGATGTGGCAGGCTCGATGACCAAGACGGAGATCGTCGAAGAACTGTGCAGCGACCTCGTACTGGAGCAAGATCGCCTGCGCGAAGTACTCGTCGGTCTCGCTGAAGCCGACTGGACATTGCCCACGCCGGCAGTGAACTGGACGATTCACGACCAGATCGCGCATCTCGCCCATTTCGACTTCATCACTCGCCTGGCGATCTCACGGCCTGACCGCTTCGTCGCCGTTCGCGAGACGATGGTCGACCTGCAGACCTATGTCGACCTCATCGGACCGGCGAACCTGTCTCGGACAGGTGAGGACATGCAGCGATGGTGGAGCGAGGAGTCGTCGAAGCTCATCGACGCGATCGCGACGGCCGACCCGGAGAGGCGAGTTCCCTGGTTCGGTCCTCAGATGAGCCTGCCGTCGAAGATCACGGCACGCATCATGGAGACCTGGGCGCACGGTCAGGACATCAGGGACGCGCTGGGAGTGACCTCCTCGTCCTCGCCCAATCTCGTCCACGTCGCCAGGATAGGCGCACTCGCCCTTCCCAACAGCTTCGCGGTCCGCGGCATGGACGTGCCGACAGCCGCCGTCCGAGTCGAGCTCGATGCCGATGACGGAACGGTGTGGAGCGCGGGACCCGAGCACGCGGCGGAGAAGGTGACCGGGCCGCTTGAGGATTTCTGCCTCGTCGTCACCCAACGACGGCACGTCGCCGACACTGCCCTGCAAACCGACGGTTCGACGGCTTCCACATGGATGGAGATCGCGCAGGCATTCGCCGGTCCTCCTGGGCCAGGACGCGCGCCGGGCCAGTTCGCCGCCCCTACGCACTCAACTCCCGACCACGAAAACGGAGGCCAATCATGACCGCACAGCGACCCTTGCGCATCGGCAACTACGCCGGATTCTACGGTGACCGTCTCTCAGCAGCCCAGGACATGGTCACACAGGGTCCCATCGACGTGCTCACCGGCGACTATCTCGCCGAACTCACCATGCTCATCCTGTGGAAGGCCAAGCAGAAGGATCCGGACGCCGGCTTTGCCAAGACGTTTCTCCTGCAGATGGAGGAGATCCTCGGCACCTGCCTCGATCGTGGCATCAAAGTGGTCGCCAATGCGGGTGGGCTCAATCCCGAAGGTCTCGTCACCAAGCTCTCGCAGCTCTCGGAGCGCCTCGGCCTCTCACCCCGACTCGCCTACGTCGACGGCGACGACATCCTCGATCGCATCCCTGAGCTGCAGGCACGGGGCATCGATCTTGCGCACCTCGACACGGGGACGCCGCTGGCCGATTCCACCGGGGACCCCGTCACGGCCAATGCGTACCTGGGCGGGTGGGGCATCACCGAGGCACTGGGAGCGGGAGCCGACATCGTCGTGTGTCCGCGCGTCACCGATGCTTCCCTGGTGGTCGGTGCCGCCGCCTGGTGGCACGGATGGGAACGCACGGATTTCGATGCTCTCGCCGGAGCCGTGGCGGCAGGTCATGTCATCGAATGCGGACCGCAGGCCTGCGGCGGAAACTATCCCTGGCTCGACGAACTCGAGGACCGGCGTCAGCCGGGATATCCCATCGCCGAGGTAGCCGGTGACGGTTCGTCGGTGATCACGAAACACGAGGGCACGGGCGGAACGGTGACGGTCGGCACGGTCACCGCCCAACTGCTGTACGAGATCGGTCCACCCGGCTACCTCAATCCCGATGTCATCGCGCGCTTCGACACCGCCCGACTGTCTCAGGAAGCCCCCGACCGGGTCCGTATCGAAGGAGTCCGCGGGGAGGCGCCGACCGATTCGCTCAAGGTGGCGCTCAATCGCCGAGGAGGATACCGGAACTCGGTGACCATGGTGGTGACCGGGCAGTCGATCGAGGAGAAGGCGGCCTGGGCTCAGGAGCAGCTTTTCGCGGATCTGGGCGGACGCGATCAGTTCGACGACGTCGACGTGCATTTGGCCCGATTCGATCGTACCGATGCCGAGACCGAACAGCTCGCAGGCGCCCATCTGACTGTCACGGTCAAGAGCACTGACAAAGAGAAGGTGGGACGCCGGTTCTCCAATGCGGCCACGGGCCTCTACCTGGGTGGCTATGCGGGCTTCCACACGCTCACTCCTCCATCGGACGCCTCGTCATTCGGAGTGTATTGGCCCACCCTGGTGCCGGCAGCGGAGGTCGAACACACCGTCACACTGCCTGACGGGCAGGTCCGCACGATTGCACCGATCAGGGCATCCTCCGACGAGCAGCGTGACACCCAGGTCCCTGACGTTCAGCTGCCTCCAGTTCCCGAGGGCCCGACCGAACGCGCGGCACTCGGGCTCATCTGCGGAGCCCGATCGGGCGACAAGGGCGGAAACGTCAACGTCGGACTCTGGACGCGGGACGCGCATGCCTACTCGTGGCTGCGCGAGTGGATGACGATCGAACGTTTCCGGTCGGTTGTCCCCGAGATCGGCGACCTTCCGGTGGCCTGGTACGAGCTGCCGAACCTGTACGCCGTCAACTTCGTCGTCACAGGACTGCTGGGCGACGGCGTTGCGTCGTCGACACGTCCTGACCCCCAGGCCAAAGCCCTCGGAGAATACGTCCGTTCGCGTTTTGCCGACATCCCGAAATCACTTCTGAACAGAGGAGAATGAGCCCATGGATTTTGCTCCCAACGACGATCATGAGGCACTGCGGGAGGCGATTCGCGCCGTCTGCAGAGACTTCGACAAGAGCTACTACGTCCAGCGGGCGGAAGCCGGCGAGCCGACGACCGAGGCGTGGAAGGCCCTGGGCGACCATGGGTTCATCGGCATCAACATGCCGGAGGAATACGGTGGCGGCGGGGCCGGACTGACCGAACTGGCGATCGTGTGTGAGGAATCCGCTGCGGCCGGAGTTCCGCAGCTTCTGCTGCTCGTCTCGAGCGCGATCTCGGGAGAGGTGATTGCGAATTTCGGGACGCAGGAACAGAAGGAGAAGTGGCTTCCCGGGATGGCCGACGGCTCGAAGAAGGTCGTCTTCGCCATCACCGAGCCCGATGCGGGAACGAACTCCCATCGCATCGCGACGACGGCTCGTGAGGTCGAGGGCGGATGGACGCTGTCGGGGACGAAGCACTTCATCTCCGGTGTCGATGAGGCCGACGCGGTGCTCGTCGTCGCGCGCACTGATACTGACGACGCGACCGGCAGCGGCGAGCTCTCGCTCTTCATCGTCGAGACCGACGCTCCTGGTCTCGTCCGCCACCGTCTCCCGGTGTCGGTGGCACTGCCCGAGAAGCAGTTCACCCTGTTCTTCGACGAGGTGTCGGTCGGGCAGGGCAGCCTGGTGGGCGAGATCGGAAAAGGTCTCAAGCAGGTGTTCCACGGGCTCAACCCCGAACGGATCACCGGAGCAGCGATCTGTGTCGGAGTCGGTCGGCTCGCGCTCGAGCGTGCGTCGGACTATGCCCGTGAGCGTCGTGTCTGGGATGTGCCGATCGGCGCGCATCAGGGCGTCTCCCACGCTCTTGCACAGGCGAAGATCGAGGTCGAGCTGGCCAGCCTGATGACTTCGAAGGCAGCGTGGCTGCACGACCACGATCTGCCGGCCGGGGAAGCCTCGAACATGGCGAAGTACGCTGCGGCGGAAGCCGGCCTGGCCGCGACGGATGCCGCGATCCAGATCCACGGCGGCAATGGGCTCGCGACCGAATACGGGCTCCTTCCCTATTGGGCGCTGGCACGACTGCTGCGGATCGCTCCGATCAATCGCGATATGATTCTCAACCATGTCGCTCAGCACTCGCTGGGCCTGCCCCGCTCGTATTGACCGAACACGACGACGAAGGATGACGATGATGTCAGAGCTCGAGAACAACCTCATCCACCGGGTGAATGTGGGCGACAGCCTCACACGCTCGGCCGCGCGCTACCCGGCCAGGACCGCCGTGGTCGATGGCGACCGCACGTTCACCTATACGGAGTTCAACCTCTGGGTGAACCGTGTCGCCAACGGTCTGCTGTCGCGCGGATACGCCCGAGGCGACTCCTTGGCCTTGGCGGCCGGCAACAGCGCGGAGTTCCTCGCAACCTACTACGCCTGCGGGAAGATCGGGGTCGTGTGCGTACCGATCAATCTGGGGTGGCGTTCGCCGGAGATCGAACACGTGCTCACCCATTCCTCTGCCCGTGGCATCGTCATCGAATCCCAACTCATCGATGCCATGCGCGACGCGGTGGAGGGCGCCGAGTCTGTCTCCGATGTCGTCATCGCTCCCGGTACCCAGCCGGAGGTCGGGCTCGGGCAGGGTATCGAGGGGAGGGCGGTCGTCTCGTTCGCGGACTTCGTGTCTGACTGCGAGGACGAACCGATGGTCTTCGTCGACGATCGAGATTCCCTGTCCTATCTCTACACAAGCGGGACCACCTCGGCGCCGAAGGGCGTGATGGGCAGCCACACGTCGATCTATCTGGAATCGCTGTCGATGGCGCTCGAGGGCCGTTTCGACGACACCGATGAGTTCCTTGCCATCATGCCGATGTTCCACACCGCGCAGCTCAACTGCCACTGCACTCCGGCACTGATGGTCGGAGCAGCGATCCACATCATGCGCGGATTCGACGCCGACGAGCTGCTCTCGATCATCGAGCATCGGGGGATCACTCAGCTGTTCGCCCTGCCGATGATGTTCCGACAGCTCCTGGAGCATCCGCGCATCACCGGCACCGATCTCTCGAGCCTGCGGCGGGCACTGTACGCTATGGCGCCCATGCCGCAGAATCAGTTGGAACGCTGCATCGAGATCTTCGACTGCGATTTCTACCTGCTCTTCGGTCAGACGGAGATGAGCCCTACCGCCACCCTGTTCAGGCCGGAGCACCAACTGTCTCACAACGGTGCGGCGGGCACGCCCGTGGCCAACGTCCAGGTGGCCATCATGGATGAGAGCGGAACGCTCCTGCAGCCGGGTCAGAGCGGCGAGATCGTCTATCGGGGACCCCATACGATGTCCGGGTACCTCGACCATCCCGAAGCGACGAAGGCGGCATTCGCACACGGATGGTTCCACTCCGGGGACATCGGACACTTCGATGACGACGGACTTCTGTGGTTCACGGATCGGAAGAAGGACGTCATCAAGACCGGTGGAGAGAATGTCGCGTCGATCGAGGTGGAGAAGGCGATCCTCGAAGTCGATTCGTCCGTTGCCGAAGTGGTCGTCGTCGGCTTGCCTCACGCACACTGGACTGAGGCGATCACTGCTTTCGTGGTCCCGATGGAAGGTGAGCGGATCGATCCTGATGCTCTCATCGCTTCCGTCAAGACGGTCATCGATCCGTACAAGGCACCGAAGTCTGTGATCATCGTCGAACACCTTCCGAAGACTTCGACGGGTAAGATTCAGAAGCATCTTGTCAGGCACGAATTCGAAGGGCACTATGCGGGAGAATGATGGCGACCGAGACCGATGATCTGCGTGTGACTCGGTCGGGTCGCACCCGAGACCCGGGGCGAAAGGAGAAGATCATCCGCGCCTCGGTCTCACTCATCGCGGAGAACGGCTTTCACGACGTCTCGATGGCAGAGATCGGTGCGGAGGCGGGGATCGTCGGCTCCGGGGTCTACCGACACTTCGAAAGCAAGTCCGCGATCCTCGTCGAGGTCTTTGAACGTGTGATCGATTCGCTGCTGGTCGATCAGAAGGAGATCCTGGACTCCGGGCAGGAGCCAGCAGACGCGTTCGCAGGACTCATCGACGGGCAGATCGATTTCGTCGTGGGTGATCGTGCCGTGGCCCTGGTGTACCACCACGAGGTCCATAATCTGCCCGACTCTGACCGCCGACGTCTGCGCCGCAAGCAGCGGATCTATCTGGAAGGGTGGGTCCAACTTCTGCAGGAGCAGCGGCGGACTCTGGACGACTCCAGCGCGCGAACCTTGGTGCACTGCTCGATCGGTGCGATCCAGTCGACGCTCTTCCACAATGTCGGTTTAGCGGAGGAGCAGCTTCGAGACGTCCTGCGGCGTGCTGCCATTGCCGTTCTCAACTCATGAATTCGCCCATCGTCCCTGTCATCGGATGCGACGTCGGGTAGGCAGTCGTGACAAAGGGTCCTGCTGGCGAGGTCGAAACGACGGCAGGGGGAGCCCGAAGCGGCAATACGATACCCCCGGAGTGAGATCGGAGTCGTGGGCGACTCTGCTTGATCTCCGCAGCCGGGGGTACGTTGGGGATATACCAGGTACTGACGTCGAGGGGTGGTCGACGGGCCCCTGCAAAGAGGCCGGGTATACCATTGAACTACCGTTTTGTTGACTATGCAACAAAAGTGTGGCAGGACACATCGACGAGCGAAGGCGGACCGATGGATAAGACGACTCCGGTGAGCAGCATGATCAGGCAGAATGGGCCGATCAAGATCGCGGCGTGGCGTCTGATGATGGAGAAGTACCAGGATTTCCTGACGAGGTTCGAACACGAGTTCCGGACCCGGCACGGACTGACCGTCAATGAGTTCGATGTTCTCATCAATGCCCGGCCCGAGTCCCAGGTGCGACACCGCGACCTGCTGCGCAGCCTGGTGATCAGCCGCAGTGCGCTCAGTCGGCTGCTCGGCAAGCTCGAGGAGCGGGGGTTGGTGACCCAGGAGCCCGACCCGGAGGATCAGCGCGGAGTGCTCGTGGCGCTGACCGAAGAAGGGCGGCGGCTGTGCGACGAGGCGGCCGGAACGAATGCGGAGATCATCCTCGCCGGATTCGCGGGGCTCACCGACCCCGAGGCCGACGAGATCTTCGAACTCGTGTCGAAGATCTGCCCGGTCGAATAAGGGGGTACTCCCCGGGGCACTGACCCTCCCCGCCCACTGCGAAGAGGGCTACGATGTGGCCATGAGCAACGTCGACACCCGCCCCGATCAAGTCGTCTGCAAGGCCGGGGGCCTGCCCGGTTCGGCGTGTGACCAGCAGGGACGCTCTCCGGTCGAGATCATCACTTCCCGTGAGGTTCCGCTGGGCGGGCCGCGGGCGATGATCGTGCGCCGCACCCTGCCGCAGCGGCAGCGCTCGCTCATCGGGCCCTGGTGCTTCGTCGACCACTACGGTCCCGCCGACGTCTCGGTCACCGGCGGCATGGACGTCGCCCCGCACCCGCACACCGGGCTGCAGACCGTGAGTTGGCTGTTCGAAGGCGCCATCCAGCACATCGATTCCGGCGGCAACGCCGGCCTCGTCCTGCCCGGCGAGGTCAACCTCATGACTGCCGGGGCGGGCATCTGCCACTCCGAAGTCTCGACCGAGGAGACCACGACCCTCCACGGCGTCCAGCTCTGGCTGGCCCTGCCCGAGGCCACCCGCCACCAGCCCGAACGCGAATTCGAGCACTTCGAACCCACCCCGGTGCGCTTCGACGGCGGCGAGATGCTCGTCTTCCTTGGCAAGCTCTGGGGAACGGAATCTCCTGTGCACACGCATACGCCTCTGCTCGGCGCCGAGATCCGCCTGGCACCCGGGGCGAGCATCGATCTGCCCGTGAACCCGGGATTCGAGCACGGCCTCCTCGTCGACTCCGGCGATATCGCGCTCGAGAACGTGGACCTGCCCGTCGCCGCGGTCGGCTACACAGGCACCGGCATCGAGGAGCTGCGCATCGCCAATCGCAGCGACGAACCCGCCCGGCTCATCCTCCTCGGCGGGGAACCGTTCCCCGAAGAGATCGTCATGTGGTGGAACTTCGTGGGCCGCACCCATGAGGAGATCGCGGCCTACCGCGAGGAATGGCAGGCCGAAGGCGACCGCTTCGGAGTCGTCGACGGCTACATCGGCAAGGGCGGGCCCGGTCGCAATGCCGATGGCATGGGAAGGCTTCCCGCGCCGAGGCTGCCCGACGTCACGATCAGACCGCGGAAGAATCCGCCGCCTCGGGTTCAGAAATAAGGAGATTCAGACATGGTGAAGGCATTCGAGGACAAGACCGGTGATGACTATGCCGCGCAGGGCGGCAAGTACCGCAACGCCACCGGCGCCGACATCGACATCGTGAAAAGCCAGGCGTGAGCGGGACGATGAGCAACGCGAGTCGTCCCTTCATCGACAAGATCCACCCGGTGTTCGGAGTCCAGCAGGACTAGTTGAGGATCTGCTTGTCGTCGTCCTCACGGATCGCGGCGAGCCGCTCCCTCCACATCTGCAGGTCCTGCGGGCTCAGCCGTTTCCAGTCCTCGACCTCGCGGATGATGCGCAGCGGTTCGGCGCTCCGGTACGAGCGGGTGGGGTTGCCCGGGAACTTCTTGTCGGTGACGTTCGGGTCGTCCACGAACTCACCGAGCGGTTCGACCTCGTAGACGTGCGGTTCTCCCCGGGGACTGTCGGCGTCGGGGCCGAGCGCGGCGACCTCGGCGGCGAGCCCGGCGCCGTCGACGATGGAGGTGAAGTAGATGTGATTCATCGTCACCTCGGGTCGGTAGTTCGAGACATACCCAGCGGTGAGCAGCTGCCCGGGTTCGAGCGCTGCGCGGGTGCCGTGGAAGAAGGGGCCCTCATCGAGTGCTTCGGTCATGGCGTCGAATATACGCTCGAAGACTGGGGAACGGCTTCAGAATCGGCGAATGGAATGGGTCTTGAGAGGATGATGAGATCCTGCGGTAACGGTGTGATGAGACTTGGGCAGATCGAGAACGCGCCGCCTTTGACCTCGGGAAACATCCCTGATTAAATCAAGGTGTCTTCACAAAAATGTGAAGGAACCCAACGAAAGGCAGATCATGATCAACCTTGACCTCACCGAGCTCCTCAACGCTATCCTCGGAGCTCTGGGCCTCGCCTGATCCGATTGCGGATCCACGCGACGGCGATCGTCGCATCGAAGGCTTCTTCTCGTGAGAGAAGGAGCCTTCGCCGTATCACCGGGCGGCGGATTCGTCCTGAACCGGGCGGCTGATCTGATGGTCTCGGACCTTCTCGACGGCACCGAACGGTTCAGCTGATGAGACTCCCTGCGTGACAGCTGAGGGTCTCGGGCAGACTTGTGTGCGGACGACGCCGGTGCTGTCGTCGACGAACACCTGCGAAGGAGCCGCACCCCACTCATGTCCGCCGAAACGACACCGCAGTCCAGCCCAGGCATCACCTCGGCGCCGTCATCCCTGACCGGCCGCCTGCGGCTCATCGGACCCGGCATCGTGCTCGCGCTCGCCAGCGTCGGTGCTTCGGACATGATCACGACGATGAACTCCGGCGCCGAGTACGGACTCGCGCTCATCTGGGTCTTCACAGTGGGCATCGTGCTCAAATTCGTGCTCTCCGAGGCGGTCTCTCGGCTGCAGATGAGCGGGGACCGGTCGCTGCTGTCCCACCTCACCGGCTTCGGCGGGCGGACGTTCCCGGTACTCTTCCTCATCGCCGAACTGCTCGTCGGGCTCTTCTTCGGCGCCGGCGTCATCGCGGTGACGACGAACATCCTCCAAGCGATCTTCCCGGTGCTACCGTTCTGGCCGACGGCCGTCGTCGTCCTGCTCTCTGCCTCGGTGCTGGTGGGCATCGGCCGCTACGGCATCGTCGAAAAGGCGATGATGGGCTTCGGGATCATCATGTTCTTCGGCATCATCGCCCTCGCGATCTCCGTCTTCCAAGGTGACGGCGCCCAGGCAGTCGCCACCGAGACCGTAGTCCCGACCTTCCCGAACGCCTCGATCATCACGGTGATGTCGCTCATCGGCGGGGTCGGCGGGGCGACCGGCATCCTCGCGTACTCGTTCTGGATCCGGGAAAAAGCCTGGCGCACGCCGGACTGGAAGCCCGTCGTCCGCCTGGACCTCGTCATCAGCTACGGGCTCGTCTTCGTCTTCGCCGTGGCGATGAGCGCCGTCGGTGCCTTCATCCTCTACGGGCAGGGCTTCACGATCGCAGACAACGACTCGCTGTTCGCGATCGCCGACAGCCTGGTCAGCCGCATCGGTGACGTCGGGCGGCTGGTCTTCCTCATCAGCTTCCTCGCCGTGGTGTACACAAGCGTGCTCGGCGGATTCTCCGGCATCGCCTACGTCACCGCGGACTGCCTGCGAGTGCTCAGGCGGTACCCGCACCAGGACGAGGCGCGCTTCGACATGTCGGCGAAGTCGATCGAGTTCCGTGGGGCGCTGGTCTACCTATCCGTGGCGACGCTGGTGATCATGGGGTTCGGCCAGCCCGTCACCCTCGTCCTCGTCTATGCAGCGATCAGTGCCTTCATCCTGCCGGTGCTCGCGCTGGCCCTGCTCGTCATTCTCAACCGCAGCTCCGTGCCGACCGGACTGCGCAACACGTGGTGGTCGAACACGCTGCTGACCGTGTGCCTCGTGCTCTTCGGATTCCTCGCCGCACTTCAGGTCAAAGAGTCAGCGATGGGGTTCATCGGGTGACATTCCCCGGCGCGAATGGCCAGTGCTTGTCACTCATCCAGGTTCTTGAAATACCTGGCTACAGGCCAACGTTCGAAACCAATTGACTCATAAGCCGACCGAGCCGGAGCATGACCGCGATCGTCACCGGTCTCGACCATGACCATGTTCATGCCTGCGCGGCGGATGCGGTCGAACGAGCGCCGGAGGAGCGCGTTGCCGATGCCCTGCCGTTGGTAACGCGGATCGACTGCGAGCACATAGACCTCGCCCATGCGATCCTCCGAATGCAGCCGAGTGCACACCCATCCCGCAGGTGCTTCGGCAACCAGGGCAACGTCGATCTGATGCGGTTCCTCGTCAAGCGTCTTGGCGAGGTCGTGGAACTGACGTTCCCGCCAACCCTGAGGGTAGAAGGATTCGTAGACGAAGTTTGGAACGTCGGTCTCGAGCAGAGGGAAGATCGGCTCCCACGCTCGGATGGACAGGTCGAGCAGTGCCTCGCGATGAGATGTCTGGTAGGCGACGATCTGCAGCTCAGTTTCCATCGTGCCAGTGTCTCAGACAGAACGTCGGTCGAACACACCGCCGCATAGGCGGACTCCGCTCTCACGAACTTCACCCTCATTGACGCTGGTCGCGGTACTCCCGCGGGGACAGGCCGTACCGGTTGCGGAAGGCACGGCTGAAGCTCCTGGCTCTCAGGTAGCCGACCCGGCGAGCGACATCGGTGGGGTGAGCCCCGGAGTCGAGCAGCTCGCGGGCCACCCCCATCCGAGCATGCAGCTGCCAGCTTGCAAGGCTCATGCCGGTCTCTGCTCGAAAGACCCGATGGACCTCGGTGGGGATGATCGTGTCGGGCGGGAGCTGCATTCGAGCGAGGTAGCTGTCCGCCACAGCCCGCGCACGCACATCGACGGGCATAGGGACGCGGCGTGCCCGATACTCGGTGAGCTGAGCTGTGAACAGGTCGAGCATGTCGCGTGCGTTGAAGTCATCCGGGCGCAGCATGGTTCGGGTCGCGACGGCCCGGTGGAGCAGGAAGTCCGTCCACTCGTCGGAGAAGCGAACCTGCAGCGGTTCGCTGATATGAACCTCCTCGGGCCAGAGGTAGCAGACGGGCAGAGTGACTGCCCCCTCGCCGTTGCCTGCTTGATGGTCGACGCCGGCAGGGATCCACATCGCATCGCCCTGCCTGCGAAAGCGAAGGTCGGGCCCCAGGCTGAGATCACCCGTTCCCTTGAAGAGCCAGGCGAGGACATGCACATCGTTGTGATGCCAGGCGGTGCGGGTGGCCGGGACCGGTCCCGGCGCCGAGGTGGCCACCGCGGTTTCCGTCAGCCGTGCGATCGTGGCTGCCAGAACCGCGGTCCCTGTCGCCGCCTCGGTGCGCAATTGAGAGCCGGGGGAGTGGACGGACATACGAGCGGAGTAATCGCTCGGGCTCAGCCCGTAGTGCTTGCCGAAGGCGCGAGTGAAGCCGTGACGCGAGGAGAAACCCACCCGCATCGCCGCGGTCTCAACCGCGAACCCCGAGGCGAGCAGACCGCAGGCCGTTGCAAGCCGGGTCGCGGTCCGCCACCGGTCGAATGTCCACCCGATCTCGAGGAACCCGCGCCGGATCGTCGACACACTCGATGCGGTCGCCTTCGCCCACCGATCGATGCCGTGATCGAACGCCGGATTCTCCCGCAGCTCATGCGCCACCCGTCGCGCGGCCGAGGCCCGTGGCAGAGGCGGTTCCTCACCCGGGTGTAGTGCCGTAGGGCGTTCTAACGAGCCTTCCCTGCCGGTGCCGATGAGGTCGGCAAGTCCTTCTGGCCGGTAGCCGAAGATCCCATGCCCGGTGGATCCGTGGACGAAGTGGAGGATGAGCCAGTCCTGCCACTGCGCAGGTACAGCGAAGGTCAGCGGTGCCTGTGGCTTCTCGACAGCGGCCGACGGCGGGACGAGGTAAGGGAAGGCGACGGTGCCGGCCTCGGTGGTGATCATCTCCCATTCGCCGCTCGGCATCCAGAGGCCGCCTCCGGCTGACACATGATGCACGGGGCCGTCGGCCGTATGGACGAACGCGCTGCCTGTCCGCACCCACAGGAGGAGATCGAAGTCGCGCAGCCACGCACAGTTCATCCGGCTGGCCGGGATCCGCGGGACGGTCGACGCATCGGCACCCGAGGCCGCGGCCGCCTCGGTGATTGTCCTCATAAGTGAAGTCTATGAGACTCTGCGCACCCTTGCGTAGGTTAGCAATACCTAATATTGGGGATCGGTGTCGCCTGGGTGCGGCGCCCGGCCCCCGGACAAGGAGAGGCGAGAGACCAGAGCAATGAGGAGACACTCATGACTATCGACACGCACGTGAGACGCCGCGCCGTCGCAGCCACTGCCCTGGGCGCAGTGCTCGCTTTGAGCGCCTGCGGTTCCGGATCGGATGGGGCCGCCGAAGGAGAGTCGACCGAAGCTGCAGGCGGATTCCCCGCCTCCGTCGACACCGAATTCGGCAAGGTCACTGTCGAAGAGAAGCCAGAGACGATCGTCGTGATCGGTTCCCCACTGGACGTCGACATGCTCGATGCCCTCGGTGAACCTGCCGACGTCTACGGAGGTTGGGGACCGGAAGACTTGGCTCTGCAGACAGCTCCGTGGATCGAGGGACTCTACGATGAATACGCCGCCGACCTCATCGCTGACAGCAAGCCGTCGGCGGAAGCAGTTGCCGAGCAGGACCCGGACCTCATCATCTACTTCGGCGCCGGATCGCCTCTCGACCAATCAGGCTTCGATCAACTGACCGAGATCGCACCCACCTACGCCTATACACAGCTGCCGACCCACGAAGACGAACTCGACGCACTCGGCACGCTCACGGGTACGACTGATCAGGTCGAGAAGGTCGTCCAGGGCATCGACGATGACTTTGCCGAGGCACGTGAGACGCTCTCCGGTTTGGAGGGAAAGACCTTCTTCCAAGGCGTGACATCCCCCGATGGGATCTACTCGGTATCGGGTGCGAACCATTTCTTCAGTGAACTCGGCCTCGAGCCCTCGAAGGCCCAGCCGACCGAGGACAAGACGCAGACCCTGTCGCTCGAGCGGCTCGATGACATCGATGCCGATGTCGCCGTCATCGGCGGAGAAGACGACGCTCGCAAGGAGGTTGAGGACGACTCCCGATTCGACCGCCTGCCTGCTGTCGAGAACGACGCGATGGTCCTCGTCGGCGGCACGGAGACGTATCTGTCGATGCCCACACAGATCGGGCCCTCGAGCGTTCCCTATATCCTGGGCAAACTCGTCCCTCAGCTCGAGGATTCCACGCTCAACCAGGGAAGCTGACACCGTGAGCGGGACCGAAGACCCGGCGGGCCTGGGCCGCTACTGGCTGACTCGGTGGATGCCTGTCCTCGGTCAGGCCCCGAACCGACCGCCGGCAGTCGAACCCATCACGGTACGACCGGGGACGGGACCGACTCGCTTCCTTGTCGGAGTGCTGTTCTCGGCCAAGCGATACACGCTGCCGGCAGTGGTGCTCGGGATGCTGTGGCAGGCCGGTGAGGCCGTCGTTCCCGTGGTGATGGGGGCGGCGATCGATGAGGCGCTCGCCGAGGGGGACGTCTCCCGTCTCCTCCTGTGGATCGGGGTGCTCGCCGTGGTATTCATCGTCATCTCCTTGTCGTTTCGGTTCACAGCTCAGCTCTCCGACTTCGCCACGGAGATCGTCTCCCACCGGTTCCGGATCACCCTGTCGCGCAGGCTGCTCCACACGTCCGGCTCAACTGGGTCGGCGCCTGATGCCGGCGTGGTCTCGCTGATGACGAACGACATCATGCGCGTCGCAGGCATGCGGCTGGCTGTCTACCCGGTCGCCGAGTTCTCTGGAGTCGTCTTCATTGCGGTTGCGCTCCTGCTCATCCATTGGCTGCTGGGACTGATCGTGCTCGTCGGTGCACCGCTGACGGTCTGGCTCATGGGTGTGCTCAGCGGCCGCCTGGCTCGCGACTCCCGCGTCTACCAGACGCTGCTGGCCACGACCGTGGGACGGGCAACCGACATGGTCACCGGCTACCGCGTGATCAAGGGCATCCGCGCCGAGGCCGAGGCAACCGAACGCTACCGTGAGACCAGCCGGGAGACCCTCGACGGCGCCTTCCGCAACGTCGCCCACCTGGGACGGTTCCTCGTCGGCAGCACGACAGTCAGCGGCGCGTTCGTCGCCGGAGTCGCCGCGTTGGCAGCCTGGTTCGCCATCAAAGGGCAGATCAGCGTGGGCGGCCTCATCGCCGCCGTCGGCCTCTCCCAGGCACTGCTGCCGCCGATGCGGATGCTCGCGATGAATGCCGTGCCCGGCTGGGCGGCCGCGCACGGCTCGGGCGCCCGTATCCTCGATGCTCTCACCAGCACCGAGGCAGGGGGCCGTGGAAATGTCGAGGAACCAATCCTGGACGATCGGGACTCAGTTGCTGGTGAGATGGTGGTCCGGGATGACGGTCGGATCCCGGCCGCTGATGGGGCCGCGGGCCGGATCGACCTGAGGGTCGGGCGGCGAGAGACGGTGGCCATCGAGGCAGGGGAGACCGTGGGGATCAGCGCCGACGAGGTGTGCGCGGCGAAGATTGCCGAGGCGTTCCTCCGTCCCGGGGCGCGTAACGACGTGTCCCTGTCCATCGACGGCCTCGACCACACGAGTCCTGACTTCGAGCACCGGTGGCACGAGATGGTGATCGTCTCCCCGCACCACGCCACGCTGTTCAGCGGATCCGTGGCCGAGACGATCAGACCGCCCGATGCCGATGTTGACGAGGGACCGGGCAGACGCGACCTCGGCACAGCGGCCCTGCTCGCAGCGGCCTGCGATGACTTCATCTCCGCAGAGGAAACGGAGACACATCAGATCGGTGAGATGGCCAACCAGCTCTCGGGAGGACAGCGCCAAAGACTCGCCCTCGCCCGAGCCTATGCCACGGACGCGCCCGTGCTCGTCCTCCACGATCCGACGGCGGCGGTCGACTCCGTGACCGAGCAGGCGATCTCAGCTCGTCTGCGAGAGATCCGGCGTGGTCGCACGACGATCCTCATCGCGTCGTCGCCGGTTCTCCTCGGAGTCTGCGATCGCGTGGTCGACCTCGAAATCCCGCAGCATGAACGGACGGTGTCAGTATGAGCGGATCCGACGGAGCGCCCGTCGCTGACAGACTGCCCGTCACTGACGGACTACCAGTCGCCGACGGACGCACGACCTGGCGGACGGTGATCGCCCTCAGCCGGGGTCGGCGTCTCACACTGCTCGCGGTCGCACTCCTCGGCACCGTCTCGGCGGCGGCAGGACTCGTCCCTCCGGCGGTGATCGGCAGCCTCGTCGATCGTGTGCAGGACGGAAGTGCGGATCTGTCCTCGGTGGCGTGGGCCTTGGCGATCATGGTCCTCGCTGCTTTCCTCGGTGCCCTGGGTGCCGCGATCACCGTCGTGCTGGCGGCCCGGGCCTATCATGCGATGCTCGCCGAACTGCGCGAGAACCTCGTCCAGCAGGCGCTCGCCCTGCCGCAGGGGATGGTCGAAAGGGCCGGGACGGGTGACCTGATCTCACGGTCGAGCGACGACGTCTCCCAGATCGCCGATGCCGCACCGCAGATCATTCCGGCATTCACGACCGTGGTCTTCACGATCATCGTCACCTTTGCCGGGATGACTGCGCTCGATCCTTGGTACGGGCTCACCGTCGTCGCGGTGGTACCGGTCTACCTGTGCACGATGCGTTGGTATCTGCGTACGGGACCACGGGTGTACCGGGCGGAGCGGACGGCGATGAGCGGTCGTGCTCAGCAGATCAATGAGTCCCAGCGGGGGCATTCCACGGTTGTGGGGCTGCGCCTCGGCGAGAGTCGGCATGCTTCAGTGCTGGGTGCGTCGTGGGCTGTCGTTGAGCACTCTCTGCGGGCGAGGACGGTGCAGAACATGTTCTTCGGTCGGCTCAACATCGCCGAGTTTCTCGGGCTCGCGGCGATCCTCGTGATCGGCTTTCTGCTCAATCGTGCCGGACTGTCCAGTGTAGGTGCGGCGACTGCGGCGATGCTGCTGTTCCTCCGGCTGCTCGGGCCGATCAATCAGCTTCTCCTCGTCATCGACACCCTCCAGTCCGTATTCGCCTCCCTGGCCCGCATGGTCGGTGTCATCACAGCTGAGCCGGCCGGAGGGCATGTGCACCGGTCGCAGTCCGCGGAGGTCCGCCTCGGTGGGGTGAGCTTCAGCTATGACGGCGCCGAGGCGGTCATCAAGGATCTCGATCTGCAGATCGGTGCTGGTGAGCGAGTCGCGATCGTCGGTTCTTCGGGAGCGGGGAAGACGACTGTGGCGGCCCTCATCGCGGGCATCCATGAGCCCGGATCCGGCACGGTGAGGGCACCTGCGAACACGGCGCTGGTCACTCAGGAGGGGCACATCTTCGCCGGAACCCTGCGGCAGAACCTCACGCTGGCTGCGCCCACTGCGACGGATGCGCAGATCCGGGCTGCGCTCGGAGCCGTCGGGGCCGGTGGGCTGCTCGAACTGCTGCCTGACGGGTTGGGGTCCGCCGTCGGCCAGGCGGGCCGGGAGCTGACCTTCGCTCAGGCTCAGCAGGTGGCTCTTGCTCGCGTCATTCTCATCGACCCGGACCTTGTGATCCTCGACGAGGCGACCGCCGAGGCTGGTTCGGCCCAGGCCGAAACGCTCGACCGTGCGGCCGCGGCGGCTCTCGATGGGAGAACCGGGCTCGTCATCGCCCACCGGCTCTCACAGGCAGCTTCCTGCGATCGGATAATCGTCCTCGAGCACGGACAGGTCGTCGAGTCCGGACGGCATGAGGATCTCGCCATCGCGGGTGGGGTCTACGAGCGCTTGTGGAATGCGTGGAGCCTAGGCCTCACTCCCGACCGGAGCTGATCCACTGCGGGTTGTCCACGATGTTCCGGGTCCCCTCGACGAGGGTGCGGATCGCATCGAGGCGGCCCATGTCCTCGGCATCGAGGGTGAGGTCCAGGGCGCCGAGGTTCTCGAGGCTGCGCTCAGGCTTGCGCGACCCGGGGATCGGGACGGCGGTGACACCGAGCTGCGACGCCCGATGGAGGAGCCACGCCAGTGCGACCTGAGCGTTGGTGGCATCGTGACGCAGGGCCACCTCGGCGATGATGTCGACGATTCTTTGGTTCGTCCCCCAGGCCTCACCCATGCGTTCGGTGCCGCCGCGGAAATCGCCGGCGACCTGGTCCCTGGTCAGCGTTCCGGTGAGGAATCCGCGGCCCAGCGGGCTGTAGGGGACGAACCCGATGCCGAGTTCGGCGCAGGTGGGCACGACGTGGTCTTCGACGTCGCGCGACCACAGGCTCCACTCGGACTGGACCGCGGTGATCGGGTGCACAGCGTGAGCTCGCCGGAGTTCGTTCGCGGTGACCTCGGAGAGCCCGATGTAGCGGACCTTGCCGGCCTCGACGAGTTCGGCCATCGCGCCGACGGTCTCCTCGACGGGAACGTCGGGGTCGGGTCGGTGGAGATAGTAGAGATCGATCGACTCCACGCCGAGGCGGCCCAGCGATGCGTCGCACGCTGAGCGCGCGTACTCCGGTCGCCCATCGGTGCGTTTTCCTGCTCCGTCGGCTCCCGTGCGAACGGCGGTGATGCCGAATTTCGTGGCGAGCTGGATCTCGTCGCGGCGGGCGGCGAGGAACGGGGCGAGCATCTCCTCGTTCGTCCCGGCCGGGCCTGTGGCGCCGTCTCGGGGTTCGCCGTAGACGTCGGCCGTGTCGAGGAAGGTGATGCCGGCGTCGACGACTGTGTTGAGAGTGGCGCGAGCTGACTCGTCGGTCGTGCCGCCGTAGACGTGGGACAGTGCCATGCAGCCGAAGCCGATGGGGGAGACGGCGAGGTCACCGAGCGTGGTCGTGGTCAAGAGTGGTCTCCTTGAGGTTGGTGGGCGGACGGTGAGCCGCCGTATGTGGTGATCTTGTACTTGCGGCCAGAGCCAGTTCGAGTTGCTGGATCTGAGCGAGGATGCGTTCGCGCTGGTCGACCATGATCTGCAGGCGTTGGGACGTGGTCGTCTCACCAGCGCGGACCAGTTCGACATAGCGGCTGAGTTGGCTGATGCCCATTCCCGATGAGCGCATGCGGACGAGGAAGTCGAGTCGTTCGACGCTCTTCGGGTCAAAGGTTCGGTGTCCCGATTGCGACCGGGGCACGTCGATGAGGCCCGCGCGTTCGTAGTAGCGGGCGGTGTGGGCGGTGATGCCGAGGTGTTCGCTGACCTCGGCGATGGTGAGGTCTCGGCCGGTCGTCGGTGACGCCTCGGCGGTTTCGTGTGCCATGGAAGACAACCTACGACTGTGAGTGCACTCGAAGTCAAGAGGCGGGTGACTATCCGCAGGCGATTAATCAGTCTGAGAATTGACGTGCTGCACTGCACCAGTTGGACGGCCAGTCGGCCGCTGACAGACGAGCATGTAGGGGAAGAACGTTACGGGGCCTTGGCGCACCCATGTGGGGAGCCAAGGCCCCGTCAGCGAACTTGAGCGATCTTGACCCTACGAACCTATGAACGCCGTCGCGAAGAACGGCACGAACGTAACCAACGCGAGCGCCGCCAATAGCACCAGCGCGCTCGGGATCGCGGCCTTCGCGACACCGACGACGCTCATGCCCGACATGCCGGACGCGACGAACAGGTTGAGTCCCAACGGCGGTGTGATCATGCCGATCTCGAGGTTCATCACGACGATGATGCCGAAGTGGATCGGATCGATTCCCAGCTCCACCGCGATCGGCAACAGGATCGGGGCGAGGATGAGGATCGCCGAGGACGTTTCCATCACACAGCCGACGAACAACAGCAGGATGTTGACGAGGATGAGGAACTGCCACGGCTGCAGGTCCCATTCGGTGATCGTCGACGAGATCTGACCAGGGATCCGTTCGCTGGCGAGCACGAAGGTGAAGAGGATGCCGTTGGCGATGATGAACATGACCATCGCCGAGGTCTTCACCGACGCGAGCGTGACCTCCCACAGCTGCGAGATCTTGATCTCGCGGTAGATGAGCAGCGACACGACCAGCGAATAGGCGACGGCCACGGCAGCAGCCTCGGTGGGGGTGAACCATCCGGAGTAGATTCCGCCGAGGACGAGGAACGGCAGCGCGAGTGCGAGGATCGCATCCCGGAAGGCCTTGAGCTTGTCCTTGTTCGACATCCGGAACCCGACCCCGGCGTGACCGTAGCCCTTCCTCCAGGCGGCGAAGACCGCCATGCCCAACAGCATCACACCGGCGAGGATGCCCGGCAGGATACCGGCCAAGAAGAGGTCGCCGATGTTCTGCTCGGTGGCGATGCCGAAGACGATGAGCGGAATCGACGGCGGAATGAGGATGCCCAACGACCCCGAGGTGGCGACGAGTCCCGTGGAGAATTCCTTCGGGTACCCGTTCTTCACCATGGCCGGGATCATCAGCGCACCGACCGCGACAACCGTGGCTGGCGAGGACCCGGAGACTGCGGCGAAGAACATGCACGCGAGCACCGTGGTGATCGCCATGCCGCCGCGCAGGTGCCCGACCATGGCCGCACCGAAGTCGGTCAGCCGTCTCGAGATCCCGCCGCGGGACATGATGTTCGCGGCAAGGATGAAGAACGGGATCGCCATGAGCGGGAACGAGTTGAGCGCATTGAACAGCCGTTCCGAGACCTGAGTCATCGGGATGAGCGTAAAGTAATAGAAGTAGACGAGGCTGGTCAGACCCAAGGCGACCGCGATCGGCGCCGAGGTGACGAGCAAGGCGATGAGGACGACGATGAGGACGACAGTGGCTTCGAACATCAGCGATCGCCTCCCTTCTCGTCGGTCTCACCATCGCCGAGGCGGTCGCCCCCGTCATCGACGATCGCGAGGTCCTCAACATCGATGCCGACGGCGGCAGCCTCCTCGGCGAGGACATCCTTGTCGAGTTCCGTCGCTGGAGTGCGCAGGGCGCGGATCGTCATCTCGACGGCGCGGATGAAGAACAGCGTCATGCCCACGGCCAGCGAGAGTTCGACGACCCACAGCGGCAGCTTGAGCGCCGGGGTGATCGTCGTCCGCGAGAACGGTTCGGTGATGAGCGCCCACGATAGGTAGGCGATGAAGCCCGCGTAGACCAGAGTGGCGAGTCCGCCGAGGACGACGAAGAACTTCTTCGCCTTGCCCTTGAGCAGAGCAGGCATGATGTCGACGGCCACATGCTCGTTGTGGCGCAGGGTGACCACCGCGCCGAAGAACGTCGAGAATATGATGAGGTAGATGACCGCCTCTTCGGACCAGAAGAGGACGTCACCGGTGATATTGCGCAGAAGCACGGCGAAGACCGCCAAGGCGGTGGCCGCGATGAGGCAGCCGCCGGCGAGGACGTTCTCGAGCCGACTGAGGTACTTGTCGATGGTCTTCATCATCAGCCCCTCTTCTCGTTGCGTTCGAGGAGCTCGTCGACGACCTCGGGACCGATGACGTCGCGGTACTTCTCGTATTCGGACGGCACGACCATGTCCTTGAAGGCTTGGCGTTCCTCCTTGCTCGGGATGACGATTTCCGTGCCGCCGGATTCCTGGATGGTCTTCTTCGACTCTTCGTTGACCTTCTGAGCTTCCTTGCGGTTGAACTCGCTGGCCTCATCGGCGGCCTCGTCGACTGCGGTCTGCAGGTCGTCCGGCAGTTCGTCGTACCAGCGCTTGTTCACCGTGAGGATGTAGCCGATATACCCGTGATCGAGTTCCGTCACATACTTCTGGACGGTGTGCATGTTCTGCGACTGGATGTTCGAGTAGGTGTTCTCGCCTCCGTCGATGAGTCCCTGCTGCAGCCCGCTGTAGACCTCGGCGAACGCGAGCGGAGTCGGAATCCCACCCCAAGTCTCGAACTGGGTGCGCAGCACGTCCGAGGGCTGAATGCGGTACTTTTTGCCCTTCATATCCGCAGGTGCCAGCGTCTTGTTGTTCGAGTGAATCTGCTTCATGCCCGAGTCCCACAGACCGAGGACCTTGAGCCCGTTCTCCTCGAGATCGGGGTTCGCGTAGATGGCCTTCCCGATCTCGGTATCGGGACTGGCGACCTCGGGGATCTCGTCGGGGTCGTCGAAGATGAACGGCAGATCGAGAACCTGCAGGCTCGGTGCGATCGTCGTGAACTTCGCGCTCGCCGGGGCCAAGACCTGGACGGCGTTGGACTGGATGGCCTGCATCTCGTCCTTATCGCCGTAGAGCTCCGAGTTCGGGAACACCTCGACCTCGATGCGGCCGCCGGACCTCTTCTCGACCTGTTCGGCGAAGAAGTCGGCGGCCAGTCCCTTCGGTGTGCCCACCGAGGTGACATGGGCGAAGCGCAGTTCGAATTTCTGTTTGTCTCCGCTGCGGGCGGGATTGCATCCGCTCAGCAGCAGGAGGCTTATCGAGAGGCCCGCGATGAGCGGCTTCCACCTCGGTCGTCTCATTGACGTCATCGTCAGCTCCAGTCTGGTTGGCCAGGGGCGATGCCGATCGGGAGTGTGCGGACGAGCCCACACGTGAGAACAGCGGTCATTGCTGTGTGGAAAGCTCGTGCCGAGTCAGGTTCTCGATCGACCGTTCACGAGCCTAGAGGACTTTTCGCCGATTTCCAATATGATCGGAGAAAGAATGCATTATTTGTCGGCTGAGGAGTTCCCGGGTGGGTTCGTTGACGAGTTTGCAGGCGACTGCCTGGGCGCGAATAGCTGAAACTCGTGGAGGGGAGGCGCCTTCAGTTCGCGTCGACGTGCTCGGTCCGTGCCGGAGCAGTCAGTCCGTGTCGAAGTCGAAGGGGTCGGAGACTGCCCGACCGGTCGTCGACTCGGCCAGGCGAAGGAAGCCGTTCGTGATGTGATCGCCGAGGTGGCGCGCTGCCGCGTCCGGATCGACGTCGCGGACAGCGTCGACGATCGACTGATGTTCGGCATGCACCTGGTCGAGTCTCTCGGGGCTGTCGAGGGTGAGGTCCCACGGGAACGCCCGCCAGCGTGCAGCGATGTCGTCGCGCAGCGCGGGCATTCCGCAGCGGTCGTAGAAGAAGAAGTGGAACTCCTCGTTGCGGGTGTTGCGTCCCAGCGAATCACCGTCGGCGCTGGCCTTGTCAAGCGCCTCGAGCAGGCGCTCAGCCTGGCGCAGCTCGTGTCGGGAGATCCGCGTGGTGGCGCGGGCGATGGCAAAGGTCTCGGTGAGCTTTCGGGTGACGAAGAGGGACTTGAGGCGGTCGACGTCGACGCCGGCAACCCGCACGCCGCGGTGCGCTTCGGAGGTGACGAGCCCCTCGGCTTCGAGGATCCGCAGAGCCTCGCGGACTGGGGTGATGGAGGCATTGAACCAGTCGGCGACCTGATCCTGTCGCAGCCGTTCGCCGCGGTCGAGCTCGCGAGAGAGGATCTTTCGGCGCAGGCCGAGGACGATGACGTCCCGCTTGGTCGATGCCGACTCCTGATCCACCCAATGCCTTTCGTTCATACGTCACCCTCTGTTGGGGTGTCAGTTTCATGTCTCGGTGGTCCCAGTCTACAGGCTCAGGCATCAGCTGAGACCAGAGAATGCATTATCTGTGAAGAGATGTATGATGTGGATGTCAACGTTTCATGCCTCGTCGTGGAGGGCCGATGGCCACTGCTGCACCGACGTCCGTACCGAGCCCCGAGGGCCAGGGCGACGCGACCGCCTCGAACCTGCCGCTGTCCGGCATCACTGTCATCAGCTGCGAACAGGCAGTCGCCGCCCCCTTCGCCTCACGCCAGCTTGCCGATCTCGGAGCCCGGGTAATCAAGATCGAACGCCCAGGCGTCGGCGACTTCGCCCGCGGATACGACACGACGGTCAAGGGGCTCTCGAGCCATTTCGTATGGATCAACCGAAACAAGGAGAGCCTGGCGCTCGACCTCAAGAGCCCCGACGGGCTCAAAATCCTCCACGATCTCATCGCCTCTGCGGATGTGTTCATCCAGAACTTCGCTCCCGGCGCGGCAGAGAGACTCGGCCTCGGTGCCGACGAGCTCCGTTCGATCAACCCTCGGCTGATCCATGCGTCGATCTCCGGATACGGAACGGACGGGCCGTACAAAGACGCCAAGGCATACGATGCGCTTGTGCAGGCCGAGGCAGGACTGGTCTCCGTGACCGGAACAGAGGAGTTCCCCGCGAAGACGGGAATTTCGACGGCAGATATCGCCGCGGGAATGTACACGTACTCCGGCATCCTCACCGCTCTGTACAACCGCGAGCGCACGGGCGAAGGAGCCACCTTGTCGACGAGCCTCTTCGACTCCCTCGTCGAATGGATGGGCTACCCTCTCTACTTCACCCGCTATGGCGGCACTCGCCCCACTCGCGCCGGCACCTCCCATGCCGCCATCGCCCCCTACGGTGCTTTCACCTGCGGCGATGGCACTCAGATCATGCTCGCGATCCAGAACGAACGCGAATGGAAACGCTTCGCCAGTCAGGTTCTCGACCGTCCCGATATGGTCACCGACGAACGCTTCGACCGTGCCGCTCACCGCTACGCCCACCGACACGAACTCCAAGAGATCATCGAGCGAGCCTTTTCCGCGCTCACCGGTGAGGCCTGCGACGCTCTGCTCGAACAGGCAGTAGTCGCCCACTCGAGGCAGCGCGATATGAGCGAGATCGCCGACCACCCGCAGCTGACCGAACGCCACCGCTGGCACGAGGTCGAGACGCCCGCAGGTCCGATCTCCATGCTCGCGCCCCCGGTCGAGATGTCCGGGGTAGGCCCACGGATGGACCCGATCCCGGCAGTGGGACAGAACTCGGAGCCCATCCTCGGCGAGCTGGGAATGGATGCCGAGGCGATCGGCGAACTGCGCAATAACGGGGTGATCTGACGACGATGAATGACGAACCCGCACAACCGACCGACGGCGGGGCCGCCTCGGCGGGGGCCGACGACTTCGCCTATTCACCTCTGCTTCCCACCGAAGGCGAAGGCCCGCGGATGCGCCGGCTAGACATCGGGGGAGTGGACACGACGGCTGCCGAGGTGGCAGGCGTGTCGCGTGCGTTCCTTACGGTGGCACCGGAGACTCTGTCCGACCTCGCCGAGGTCGCCTTCAAGGAGATCTCGCACTACCTGCGCACCGACCACCTGGCCGGCCTGCGCGCGATCATCGACGATCCGGAAGCCAGCGACAACGACGTCTTCGTCGCCCTCGACCTGCTGCAGAATGCCGCAGTCTCGGCCGGGGAGATCCTGCCGATGTGTCAGGACACGGGCACGGCGATCGTCTCGGGCAAGCGCGGCCCGAACGTGCTCACCGACGGTGACGATGCCAGGTATCTGTCCCGCGGAATCGGCCGTGCCTATGAGGAGCTCAACCTCCGGTACTCGCAACTGGCACCGACGAGCCTGTTCGAAGAATCCAACACCGGCACCAACCTGCCCGCCCAGATCGAGGTGGCACTGAGCCCGGCCGATGACTACGAGCTGCTGTTCATGGCCAAGGGAGGAGGCAGTGCGAATAAGTCCTTCCTCTATCAGGAAACGAAGGTCGTACTCAACGAGTCGGCGATGCTCGACTTCCTCGCCGAGAAGATCTCCACCCTCGGCACAGCGGCCTGCCCTCCCTACCATCTGGCCGTCGTCATCGGCGGGCCGTCGGCGGAATTCACGCTCAAGACCGCGAAGCTTGCCAGCGCCCACTATCTCGATGGCCTGCCGGATACCGGAGACGCCGAGTTTGGCCACGGATTCCGGGACCGGGAATTCGAGCAGACCGTCTTCGAGCTCACGCAGAACCTCGGATTCGGTGCTCAGTTCGGCGGCAAGTACTTCTGCCACGACGTCCGGGTGGTCCGGCTGCCCCGGCACAACGGGTCCCTGCCGATCGCAATCGCCGTGAGCTGCTCGGCCGACCGACAGATCATCGCCCGGATCAACGCCGACGGTGTATTCATCGAGGAGCTCGAACACGATCCGGCGAAGTTCCTGCCCGCGATGGGCCGGGTCGAGGAGATCGAATCCGGCAATGTCACCGCCATCGACCTCGACCGACCAATGCCGAGTCTGCAGGCACAGCTGTCCGAACTGTCCGTCGGTGACCGAGTGTCGCTGTCGGGAACGGTCATCGTCGCCCGCGACATCGTGCATGCGGTGCTGCGGGACCGCCTCGGCGCGGGTGGGGAGCTTCCCGAGTATTTCAAGGATCATCCCATCTACTATGCTGGGCCGGCGAAGACGCCCGAAGGGATGCCTTCGGGGTCCTTCGGGCCGACCACCTCGTCGCGGATGGACACCTATGTGCGGCAGTTCCAAGAGGCAGGTGGGTCGCTCATCATGCTCGGCAAGGGAAACCGGTCTGCGCAGGTGAAGAACTCGTGCGCCGAGTTCGGCGGCTTCTATCTCGGTTCGATCGGTGGACCGGCAGCCCGGTTGGCGCAGGACTGCATCACCGAGGTGGACGTTCTCGATATGGAAGAGCTCGGGATGGAAGCCGTGTGGCGGATCCGGGTCGAGGACTTCCCAGCGTTCATCATCACCGACGACAAGGGCAATGACTTCTTCGACAGCACCGGGCCGCCGACGCTCGGCCTCGGCCGGACTCGCACGGTCCGCGACGGCACCCGATTGGACTGAGCCGATCGACCACTGATCGGGCGACGGGCGGGCAGGGCCACTTCGGCGAGGAACCGATGGCACACAGACGAACACAGCGCACCAAGGAACAGAGGATTTCACCATGGCAGTGAGCAATGAAGAGCAGATGATGATCGATCTGGTCGCCGAATTCATCGACGAACAGGTCAAACCATCCGTCAACAAGGTCGAGCACGCGAACGAATATCCCGAAGCGTGGATCCAGGCGATGAAGGATATGGGCATCTATGGGCTCGCGATCGACGAGCCGTGGGGGATGGGCAAGGTCTCGACGGAGGCGTACGCGCTCATCACTCAGGAGCTCGCGCGCGGGTGGATGTCTCTGGCCGGTGCCATGGGCGGGCACACCGTCGTCGCGAAGCTCATCCAGGAATACGGCACTGACGAGCAGAAGGATCAGTACCTGCCGCGGATGGCCACCGGTGAGCTGCGAGCGACGATGGCGCTGACCGAACCCGGCGGCGGTTCTGACCTCCAAGCCATGCGCACCACTGCGACGAAAGACGGCGAGGACTACGTCATCAACGGGTCGAAGACGTGGATCACGAACGCCCGGAAGTCCGATCTCATCGCGCTGCTGTGCAAGACCGACCCCGAGGCGGAGCCCCGGCATAAGGGCATCTCGATCATCCTCGTGGAGAAGGGGGAGGGTTTCACGGTCTCCCAGGATCTGTCGAAGCTCGGTTACAAGGGTGTCGAGACCTGCGAACTGTCCTTCGACGGTCTGAGGCAGCCGCAGTCGCAGCTGCTCGGAGAGGCTGAGGGGGTCGGGTTCAAGCAGATGATGAAGGGACTCGAGATCGGTCGCATCCAGGTCGCGTCCCGGTCGCTCGGCGTCGCGCAGGCGGCCCTCGATGATGCGGTGAAGTACTCGCAGGAACGCGAGTCGATGGGCAAGCCGATCTGGAAGCATCAGTCGGTGGGCAGCAAGCTCGCCATGATGGCCACGAAGCTCGAGGCTGCTCGGCAGCTCGTTCTCTACGCCGCTCGCACTTATGACTCGGGTGCGAGGGTCGATATGGAGGCCGGAATGGCGAAGCTCTACGCCTCGGAGATGGCCGCCGAGGTGGCCCTCGACGCCATCCGTGTCCATGGCGGTTACGGATATTCCACCGAGTACGACGTCGAGCGCTATTACCGTGACGCCCCGCTGATGATCGTCGGTGAGGGCACGAACGAGATCCAGATGAACGTCATCGCCAAGCAGCTCATCGGCCGGAACAGGGCCTGAGCGGCCTCCGGCTTTACTCGCCGGCCTAACCCGCCTCGGCCCAGCCGACCACGAACTCCACTCGAGGAGAAGAAATGACCCACAAACCCCGTCCGCGTCCGGACACTCCGCACATGATGACCGAGGAGCGCCTCGAGATCCAGGCGCTCGCCCGCGAATTCGCCCACGACGTCGTTCTGCCGATCGCCAATGAGCTCGATCCGGTCGAGGGACAGTTCCCCGACTCGATGGTCAAGCAGATGGCGGAGATGGGGTTCTTCGGCATTCTCATCCCCGAAGAGTACGGGGGTCTGGGGCTCGGCGTGTTCGAGTACTGCGTCGTCGCCGAGGAACTCTCCCGTGCCTGGATGTCGGTGGCCGGCCTGCTCGCCCGCGGCAACGGGATGGGCGGCGGGTTCTCTCCCGAGCAGGAGGCTCGTCTGCTGCCGAAGGTCGCTGCCGGTGAGTACCTCGGCGCGTTCGCCCTCTCCGAGGCCGAGGCCGGGTCCGATGTCGCGAACCTGCGGTGCAAGGCCGAACGCAATGCCGACGGTGATTGGGTCATCAACGGGACGAAGATGTGGTGCACGTATGCCGATCAGGCCGATTACATCATCCTCTTCGCCCGCACCTCGGTCGAGGAGAAGCGGCATCGGGGGATCTCGGTGTTCCTCGTCGAGAAGGAACGCGGCACCTTCCCCGAAGGCATTTCCGGGGCACCGGCGAAGAAGATCGGCTACCACGGGTGGAAGACCTGGGAACTGTCGTTCGACAACTTCGTCCTCCCGGCTGATTCTCTGCTCGGCGAAGAAGGCCGTGGGTTCTATCAGGCGGTCTCCGGTCTCGAGGTGGGGCGTGCGCATACGGCGGCACGGTCGATCGGTCTGGCCCAGGCGGCACTCGAGGACTCGGTGAAGTACCTGAAGGAACGGGAACAGTTCGGGCACCCGCTCGCGGACTTCCAACATCTGCGGTTCAAGGTCGCGGACATGGCCGCGCAGATCGAGGCGTGCCGGCAGCTGATGTATCACGTGTGCACGCAGATCGACTCCGGTCGCCGCTGTGACAAGGAAGCGGCGATGGTGAAGTACCTGGCCGGAGAGATGAGTGAGAAGGTCACCTCGGAGGCTCTGCAGATCCACGGTGGTGCCGGGTACACGAAGGACTTCGCCGTCGAACGCTACTGGCGGGATGCGCGCCTCACGAAGATCTTCGAGGGCTCGTCTGAGATCCAGATGCGCATCATCTCCGACGAACTCCTAGGCCGCTGAATTGCTACCCGACGGCGGCGCAACAACGTGGCGCGAGGGTGCTGGGCCGCCGTCGGGTAGCAAATGGGACCAACAACCAGGCTGGCAATGACCACTACCGTAAGGATGATGACGACGATGAGTGAATCTCTGGATCTGCAGGACTGGGTGGGTCGGACGGCGACCCTGACCGAGACCGCCGACGGCCAGCGGGCCGCACGCCTGGCCACCCTGCTCGGCCACGACGGCGACGCGCAGGCACCGCTGTTCCCACTCGGGCATTGGCTGCACTTCTCCGAAGACGATGTGCCAAGGAGCGAACTCGGTGTCGACGGGCATGCGGCCCTCGGCGGGTTCATGCCGCCCGTGCCGCTGCCCAGGCGGATGTGGGCGAGCAGCCAGCTGGAATTCCACACCCCGATCCTGCCCGGGCAGAACATTGAGCGGACGACGACGATCGAATCGATCACGGAGAAGACCGGCAGCACCGGACCCCTGTGCTTCGTCGTCCTCCGCCACGACGTCTCCGCCGATGGCCACCTGGCGACGACGGATCGGCACACGATCGTCTACCGTCAAGCCACCTCGGCGCCAGCCGGGTCGGCAGCGAAACCGCCACGGGCGGACTCTCCGGTCCCCGACGGTTGGGAATGGTCCGAGTCCGTGCGACCGGACGAGGTCATGCTGTTCCGGTACTCGGCGTTGACGTTCAACTCCCACCGCATCCACTACGACCACCCCTACGTCACCAAGGTCGAAGGCTACCCGGGCCTGGTCACGCACGGCCCGCTGACAGCGACCCTGCTGTTGGACGCGTTCATCACCATCCACCCCGAGGCGACGATGACCGAATATGACTTCAGAGCGAAGTCACCCCTATTCGCCGGCGAGCAGATCCACCTCGTCGGCCGGGCGACCGAGCCCGGGAAGCATGAGCTTCAGGCGATTGCCCCGGATGGGACGACCGCGATCGCGGCGACCGTGACGACCACGGTCTGATCATGCCCGCACCGTTGTCATCGACTCACGTCCCTCATCATCGACAGATTGGTTGAGCACCCATGTCAGATCCTCGCCCCGCACCCCTGTCCGGCCTCAAAGTCGTCGAGATCTCTGCGTTCATCGCTGCACCCCTCGGTGGGATGACCCTGGCACAGCTCGGGGCCGACGTCATCCGCATCGACCCGATCGGCGGGAACATCGACGCGAACCGGTGGCCGATCAGCGACGACGGCACGAGCATCTACTGGGCGTCCCTGAACAAGGGGAAACGCTCGGTCACTCTCGACCTCAAGTCTGAGGAGGGTCAGAAGATCGCGACCGATCTCATCGCCGAGGCGGGAACGCTGATCACGAATCTGCCCGCCCGTGGGTGGCTGAGCTACGAGAACCTCGTCGCCCATCGTGAGGATCTGGTCATGCTGCGCCTGGGCGGGTGGCACGACGGGTCGCCGGCAGTGGACTACACGGTCAATGCCGCCAGCGGTTTCCCGATCATCACCGGTGATGACGAGAAGCCGGTGAACAATGCGCTGCCGGCCTGGGATGTCGCGGCCGGGCTCTATATCGCCAACGGGATCATGGCCGCCGAGCTGGATCGGCGCGCATCGGGGAATGGGCAGGAGATCACCCTGGCCCTGTCGGATGTCATGCTCGCGACCGTCGGCAACCTCGGCTACATCGCCGAGGTCCAGGCGACCGGGAAGACGCGTGGACCCTTGGGCAATGGGCTCTACGGTGCCTACGGTCAGTCGTTCGCGACCTCGGACGACCGGCAGATCATGGTCGCGGTGATCTCGAACAAGCATTGGCGCGGCCTGGGCAAGGCGACGGGGCTGAGCGAGAAACTCGAGATGATCGGGCCCCTGTTGGAGGTGGATCTGACGACTGAGGGCGGCCGGTTCGAGGCTCGGGAGGCCATCGATGCGGTGGTGCGGCCGTGGTTCGCAAAGCACACCGCCGCCGAGGCGGAAGTCGCGCTCAAGGAGGCCGGTGTGTTGGTCGGCGGCTTCCAGACGTTCGAGGAGCTCGTGACCTCCGATCCCCGGTGTTCGTTGGAGAATCCGCTGCTGACCGAGATCGACCAGCCCGGTGTGGGGCGGGTGCTGGCCCCACGCGTGCCGCTGCGCTTCGCCGGGTCACCGGTCGCGGATGCCGTGGCTGCACCGCAGCTGGGCGGGGACACCGAGGCCGTGCTCAAGGACGTGCTGGGACGCACGCCGGATAACGAATAGTCACACTCTCAATGAAGAAGGCAGTGTGCCCGGCAGGCAGCGCACCGCCATGAAGTGACCCTGGAAGATCAGGCATTCGCGGCAGCGGTGGTGGCTCCCATTGGTGCGCATGGCCAAGAGTCTCACAATCTGATTAACGCCTATTGACTTTTGGATTGATCAAACACTAGCGTGAAAGAGCAGTGAGCCGCTCCCGCGGCATCGCATCCGCGTTGCGAAGAGGCACGCCGGACCGAAAGGAACCAGCTGCTCCATGTTTGCTGATCTCGAACTGCTTGTCCGCCCCCGTTCCGTCGGAGTCGTCGGTGCCTCGGAGGACCGGGGGAAAGGGCCGGGACGCATCATTCCCCTGCTCGAGGCCTCGGGCTTCACCGGGAGCATCCACCCGGTCAACCCGAAGTACACTCGCGTGAACGATCGACCATGTTTTCCCACTGTCGGGGACCTGCCCGAGACCGTCGACCTCGTCGTCATCATGGTCCCGGCGGAGGCCGTGGTCGCGGCGGTGGCCGACAGCGCCGCGCACGGGGTGAAGTTCGCGATCATCATGTCCTCCGGGTTCTCCGAATTCGGCGAAGCCGGCACCCGGATGCAGGACGAGATCACCAGGATCGCTCGAACGTCTGGGATGCGCATCTACGGCCCGAACTGCCCAGGCCTGCTCAACTTCATCGATGGCCTGCCGATCTCCTTCTCCCCGCGCCTCAACCAGGAGGCCTGGAATCCGGGCCGCGTCGCCGTCATCACCCAAGGCGGGGCGATGGGGAGAGCGGTCATCGACTCGATGGAGACGCACGGAACCCCGAAGCTCAACTATTGGTTCTCGCCCGGCAACGAGGCCGACCTGCAGGCCGCGGACTTCCTCGGCTGGCTCGCCGACGACGAACACACGGACATCATCGTCCTCATCATGGAGAGCTTCCGTGACGGCCGCCGCTTCATGGAGGCCGCCCGCCGGGCCCGCGCCGCCGGCAAGGTCGTCGCCCTGCTCAAGATCGGACGCTCCGATGAGGGTCGGCGCGCGGCGGCCACCCACACGGCCGCCGTGGCCGGATCCGACCGTGCCGTCGACGCCGCCCTGGGGCAGTGCGGCGTCATCCGCGTCGACGACCTCGACGAACTCATCGATGTCGCTCGGATCATCGAACGATACGGGGTCACGTCGCTGGAGAACATCGGAGTGTGCAGCCTCTCCGGCGGATCCGCGGCCCTGCTGGCCGACATATGCGGGCAGCAGGGACTGAGCCTCGAACGCCCGACCGAGGAGACGGTGCAGGCCATGGCCCGGATCCTCCCGGCACTCGCCGCCGTCGGCAACCCCGTCGACCTCACCACCGGCATCTTCAGCAGCCCCGAACTCGTCGAAGAGGCGATGCGCCTGTTCCTCGACGACGAGCGCATCGACGCCGCGATCATGCCCTTCCCTTATCACCTGGGAGCGATCAACGAGGTGATGGCCGAGAAGCTCGTCATCATCGCCGCGGAGACGACCAAGCCGATCATCGCCGTCGGCATGTCCGAGGCCGTCCTCGACAGCGCCGCCGCCCGCATCCTCCGGGCGGCCGAGATCCCGTTCATCCACGCGCCGACGAAGACCGTGACCGCCGTCGAACGCTGCCGCAGGCTCGCCCGCGAACGAGCTCGCATCGCGACCGAACCGCTGCCCGCCGAGGCGGCTCCGACCGGTCCGTCCCGCATCGGCACCGCTCCCGCCGAGCCTGCCGTGCAGACCGCGGCCCCGACCGGCACCGCACTGTTCCCTCCGGCGAAGACCGGTGCCCTGAGCGAAGAGGAGAGCGAGGCCATCCTCAGCCGGGCCGGCGTGCCGTTCCCCGCCTCCCGCATCGTCGACACCCTCGACGAAGCCGAAGCCGCCGCCTCGGCGCTGGGCTATCCGGTCGTGCTCAAAGCCGCCACCGAGCTCATCGCGCACAAGTCCGATGCCGGTCTCGTGCGCACCGACATCGTCGATCCGAGCAGCCTCGCCGCCGCTTTCGCCGAGATCCGCGACAATCACCGCCGGGCCACCGGCGCCGAGCACGTCCCGATCAAGGTCGTCGAGCGCCTCGACGGCGGTGCGGAGGTGATGTGCGGCATCGTCATGGACCCGGCCTTCGGGCCGGTCGTCAGCGTCGGCCTGGGCGGCATCTTTGCAGAACTGCTCGGCGACTCCGCGCTGCGGGTGTGCCCCATCGACGAGGCCGAGGCCGCCATGATGATCGACGAAACCGCGGCCGGGGCCGTCCTCGACGGAGCTCGCGGCCGGCCGAAGCTCGCCAAGGCCGCCTTGGCCGCGCTCGTCAGCGAGCTCAGCCGCTTCGCCGTGGCCGAGGCCGACCGGCTCGCCGGCATCGACCTCAACCCCGTGCTCGTGCGCGACGATGAAGCGATCGCCCTCGACGCCCTCATCATCGCGGCCGAAGCGCCGACATCCGCACCGAACGAAACCGCAGAGCCCACCCGGCAGACCCGCCCATCGGGCACTCAGCCGTCCGGCGACGGAGCCGGACCGATCAGAGAGATGAGCCATGACTGAGGACGCAGCAACGACGACGGTGGAGCGCGGCGAGCCCCTGCTCGAGATCGAACACATCGCCAAGAGCTACAGCGGCCTCAAGGCCCTCGACGACGTCACCTTCAGCGTCAGCCGCGGCGAGATCGCCGCCCTCATCGGCCCCAACGGCGCCGGGAAGACGACGATGTTCGACATCATCACCGGCTTCACCCGCCCCGATCGCGGACGAGTCGTCTTCGCCGGCGACGACATCACCCGCACCGCCCCGCACCGGCTGGCCTCCCGCGGACTCGTCCGCAGCTTCCAGACGGCGAAGATGTTCCCCTCGATGACCGTCGAGGAGATCGTCCTCACCGCCTCCATGCTCAAGAACGACCGGAAGACGGCGAAGGGCAAGGTCGAGAAGATCCTCACCGACATCGAGCTCACCGCGAAGGCCCGCAGCTACGCATCCGAGCTGTCCCTGCCCGACCGGCAGATGGTCGAACTGAGCAAGTGCGTCGCCCTCGAACCCACGATGATCCTCCTCGACGAGATCATGGGCGGGCTCAACCGGGCTGAGGCGGAGACCCCCATCGCCGCCATCCGCACCCTGCGCGACCAGGGTCTGACCTTCCTCCTCGTCGAACACGTGATGCCGATCGTCATGTCCCTGTGCGAGCACATCGCCGTCCTCGACTTCGGCCGCTGCATCGCCACGGGCACCCCGCAGCAGATCGCGGTCGACCCTGACGTGCAGCGCTCGTACCTGGGAGGTACCGCCTGATGCTGCTCTCGGTTGCCGATCTCGCCTCCGGCTACGGCCGGCAGGACATCATCAACGGCGTCTCCTTCGACCTCAGCGAGAAGGACTTCTCCTGCCTCCTCGGCTCGAACAACTCCGGCAAGTCGACGATGATCAACACCCTCTCCGGTCTCATCCGCGCCCGGGCCGGGACGATCGAGTTCTGCGGGGAGGACATCTCCCGCCTGCGCCCGAACGAGCGAGTGCGTCGCGGACTCGTCCAGATCCCCGAAGGCCGCCAGCTGTTCCCGGAGATGACCGTCTTCGAGAACATCATCATGGGCGGCAACGGGGACCGGCGCAGTCCCGGCTACGACCGCAGCCTCCTCGACGATGTCTTCGACCTGTTCCCGAACCTGCGGGACCGATCCCAGCAGCGGGCGGGCTCCCTGTCCGGCGGCGAACAGCAGATGGTGGCCATCGGCCGCGGCATGATGAGTCGACCCACCCTGCTCATGCTCGACGAACCCTCACTCGGCCTGGCGCCGATGGCCGTCGAGTCGATCTTCGAGACCCTCTCCCAGCTCAACGACTCGGGAGTCTCGATCCTCCTCGTCGAACAGAACCTCCACGTCTCCCTCCAGCACGCCCGGTACGCCTACGTGCTCGAACGCGGAGAGATCGTCGTCCGCGGCACCGCCGAGGAGATCGCCGGAGACGACAATGCCCGCAAAGCCTATCTGGGGATGTGACGGACCATCATGACGATACTCATCGACGCCATCACCCAGGGCCTCGTCATCGGCGCGGTCTATGCGCTCATGACGCTCGGCCTGGCCGTGGTCCACAGCGTCACCGGCGTGCTCAACTTCGCTCACGGCCACCTCGTCGTGCTCTCGATGTACTTTGCCTACCTCGCAAAGGAACACCTCGGACTCGACCCCTATGTGTCCACGATCATCGTCATCCCCGTGATGTTCGGCATCGGCGTGATCCTCTACCTGCTCATCTTCCGCCGTCTGGCCGGACGCCCGATCCTCACCGCGATTCAGGCGACCCTGGGCCTGGTGTTCCTCGTCGAGGGTCTCGTGCTCATCACCCTGGGTGCCCAGTTCTACCGCGTGCACACCGGCATCGACGGCAGCTCCTGGTCGATCGGGCCCGTGCACCTGCTCGCCACCGACGGCATCGCCTTCATCGTGGCGCTCCTGGCCAGCGCGATCCTCTTCTTCGTCCTCCAGCGCACTGCCTACGGCCGCAGCATCCGCGCGGTGCTGCAGAACGACCGAGGCGCACAGCTGGTCGGCGTCAACATCGGCCGCACCCGGGTCCTCACCTTCGGACTCGGCGTGGCCCTCGCGGCGGTCGCTGGCATCCTGCTCCTGCCCGGAACCGCCATCCATCCCTCTCAGGGGCTGAGCTTCACCGTCATCGCCGTCCTCGCGTTCTTCGTCGGCGGGCCCGGCAACCTCCTCGGCGCCTTCGCCGGAGCGCTGCTGCTCGGCCTGGCTGAGAGCCTCGGCGCGATTTACCTGCCGGGCTCCTACGGGTTCATGCTCCCCTACATCATCGTCATCGTGGTGATCCTGCTGCGACCCCAAGGGCTCTTCGCCAAGAAGGAGGCGGCACGATGAACCCGAACACCGTCTGGACCGGAATCGGAGTCCTCGCGATCATCATCGTCGGCTGCTCCCCGCTGTGGGCCGGCACGTACTTCACGAGCGTCATCACCATGACGCTGATCTTCATCGCCCTCACCTCGGCATGGAACATCGTCGGCGGGATGGCCGGGCAGTTCTCGCTGGGCAACAGCCTCTTCGTCGGCTGCGGCGGCACGGTCGTCGGGGCGCTGGTGACGCAGAACGGCTGGAACATCTGGGTCGCGCTCATCGTCGGGGCGGTGATGGCCGCGATCCTCGCCTTTATCATCGCCTGCCTGATGTTCCGCTCCTCCTTACCGCACCTGGCATTCGCGATCGTCACCCTCGCCCTCGCCGAGGCGGGGCTGCTGTTCGTCACCTCCACCGATGTGCTCGGGGCCGGGTCGGGCATCGTCCTCAAGGTCAAGGACGGGGCCATGGCCTCCCTGTCGAGTCCCGGACAGAAGCTGTGGCTGGCCCTCATCGTCACGATCATCGTGGTCGTCATCTCCTGGCTGCTCCTCCATTCGAAGCTCGGGTTCCGGATGCGGGCGTCGCGCGACGACGAATCCGCTGCGGCGGCGATCGGCGTCAGCCTGTTCTGGACGAAGACGATCGCGCTCGTCGTCAGCGCCGTGCTCACCTCGGTGATCGCCACGATCTTCGCCAGTTATGTGGTGTTCATCGACCCCGATCAGTTCGCCTCGCCGATTCTGTCGATCACGATCATCCTCTACGCCGTCGTCGGCGGTCTGGGCACCGTCCGCGGTCCCATCCTCGGCGCCGGGCTGCTCTACCCGCTCGGTGAGATACTGCGCGGAGAGTTCGGCGACGTCTCCGGGCTGCACCTGGTGATCTTCGGCCTCGCTATCATCCTCATCGTGCTCTATGCCCCGGGCGGACTGGCCGGACTGCTCTCGACGATCTTCGGCAGACGTCCATCGGCCTTCCCACCGCTGACGGACACCGGACTGACCGGCGGCCGCTTCCGGATCGACCGCGGCAGCGGACCCGAAGGCGCCCCCGCCAGCGATTCGACGACGAAAGGCACATCCTGATGAGAACCCGACTTGTGGCGGCGCTCGTCGCCGTGAGCACCCTGCTCCTGACGAGCGGCTGTGTGGCTGCCGACGACGGTGACGCCACCGTGACCGTCGGCCTCGTCGAATCGCTGAGCGGAGACAACTCCGCCTACGGTGAGGAGTCGCACAAAGGCTTCGAATTCATCATCGACAAGATCAACGAGGAGGGTGGGATCGAGAGCCTCGGCGGGGCGAAGATCAAGACCGAGACCTCGGACACCGCCTCCGACCCGACGACCGCGGCCACCGAGACCCGACGGCTCATCGGGCTCAAGGGCGCTTCGCTCATCGTCGGCACCCTGCTGACGAAGGAGATGTCGGCCGTCGCGCCGGTCGCCGACGAGACGAAGGTGCCCGTGCTGTCCCTCTTCGCCGGAGGCACGGACAGCGAGAACCTCTATACCATGGGACTGCCGTACGGTCGCGGCTATGCGCAGACGATGGTCGACTATGTCGACTATCTCAACAAGCATGAGGGCGCGAACATCAAGACCGCAGCCATGGTCGGCTCCGACTACGAAGCGGGACAGCAGGTCGACATCGAACTGAAGAAGCGGCTGCCGGAGATCGGAGTCGAACCGGTTGCCCGAGTACCGCTGCCGACCGGCGGAACGGACTTCAAGCCGCAGGTCACGAAGCTCAATGGAATCAAACCGGATGTCTCCCTCGGTCTGGTCACGACTCAGGACGGCATCACCCTGCACCAGGCGCGAGCGGCGACCGGGTCTCAGCTGCTCTTCGCCGGCGGCACCGCGGGCTTCTCCGACTATTCGGTGTGGGAGGCGTTGGGGGACAAGACCGCGCAGAAGGTGCTCACGCAGAACATGTTCGCGATGACGAGCTTCAGCCCCGATGCGGACCAAGCCCATCTCGGGCAGTTCCTCAAGGAAGCGAAGGCCGCCGAACTCGGCGTGCCGATCGGGCAGAACTTCGTCATCGGCGCCCAGGCCGCCTGGGTGGTCAAGGACCTGCTGGAGAAGGCCGGGTCAGAGGACCAGGAGAAGATCCTGCAGGCCTTCCCGGAGGTCGACATCCCTGCCGGGTCGGAGCACCTCTATCTGCCGAAGGCCGATGGGATCAAATTCGGCAGGGACCGGTTCCTCACCGATGTCACGGCGATCTTCACCGAATGGCACGAGGAAGGGACTCAGGACGTGGTCTGGCCCGAAGAATTCGCCAGCGCGAAGGTGTCGAAGCTCAACGACGGCTGAGGATCCTCAAGGACGGCTGAGGAAGCTCCAGGACGTCTGTGTCAGAGGTCCCAGTCGCGGATGACGGCCTCGAGGTCCTCGACCTCGGTCGGCATCCGCGGCGGGGCGAGAGGACCGTGGTTCGACAGTCGCGGCGCGGGCCGCGGCTGCACGGTTCCGTCGATGTCGACGTAGACGTCGCGGGCGGCCATCTGCTCGTCGGCCGGCGCTTCGGTCATCGTCCGCACAGGGGCGATGCAGGCATCGGTTCCGGCGAAGACCTCCAACCACTCGGCACGGGTGCGACCGGCGAATGCCTCGGAGAGCACCTCGGCGATCTGCGGCCACTGCGCCGGGTCGAGCCTGACCGTCTCCGGCCACGGTTCGAGGCCGAGGGTGTCGGTGACGATGTCGAAGAAACGACGTTCGATGGCGGCCACGGACAGGTAGAGGCCGTCCCGGCAGGCATAGCAGCGGTAGTAGGGGGCGCTGCCGTCGAGGAAGTTCGCGCCCCGCTCATCCCTGAATCCGCCCGTGCCGATCTTGCCCCAGATGCTCGCCCCCAGGGCGGCGGCACCGTCGACGATGGCCGCATCGACGACTTGCCCGTGCCCGGTGCGTTCACGTTCGTGCAGGGCCAGGAGGATGCCGAGGACGAGGAACATCGACCCGCCGCCGAAGTCTCCGACGAGGTTGAGCGGTGGGACGGGACCCCGCTCGCCGTCATTGCCGATGAGGTGGAGCAGCCCGGTTCGGGCAATGTAGTTGAGGTCGTGGCCGGCCGCGTGTGCTTCGGGACCGTCCTGACCCCATCCGGTCATCCGCCCGTAGATGAGGCGAGGGTTCAGACTCAGCATCTCCTCGGGACCCAGGCCGAGTCGTTCGGTCACGCCGGGCCGGAAGCCCTCGATGAGGACATCCGCGCCTCCGATGAGCGAGCGCACCCGCGCCAGGTCGTCCGCGTCCTTGAGATCGGCGCGGACGACGCGGCGACCGCGGATCGACACGTCCCAGGCCGGCTGGGCAGCGGTCTCACCCGGCTGGGTAGCGGTCGCGGACGTCGCCCGTTCGATGCGGATGATCTGTGCCCCGTGGTCGGCGAGCAGCATCGCCGCGTGGGGGCCCGGCCCGATGCCGGCGAGTTCGACGATGCGCAGGTCGGACAGGGGCAGTTCGGACAGGGGCCGGCGCGGGATGGTCATCGGCGCCCCTGTCCGATGATCGCCTGCGTCTCCTCGGAGCAGGCGACGAGTCCGAAGTGCGAGGACACGAGGTCGAGCGCGGTGGGCAGGTCGGAGTGCAGGGACTCCCGCACGGTGCGTTTGATGAGACGGACCGCCTTCTGCGGGTGGCGGGCGATGCGGTCGACGAGGGCCAGTGCCCGCTCCAGGGCGCGGCCCTCCTCGGTGAGATGGTTGACCATGCCGATCCTCAGGGCCTTTTCGGCATTGATGGGATCCCCGGTGAGCAGCAGCTCCATGGCTGTGGCCGGACCGACGAGGCGGGGCAGGAAGTAGCCGCCGCCGTCGCCGGGGACGAGACCGATCGAGACGTAGCCTTCGGTGAATTCGGCGGTGCGGGCGGCGATGCGCATATCGCACATGAGCGCCATATCGAGTCCCGCGCCGACCGCCTTGCCCTCCATCGCGGCGATGACGGGTTTGTCGATGCGCTCGAGGGTGAGAGCGACGTGGTGGATGCGCTCGGTGAGCATCTCCTTGTACGCCAGCGGGGTCGGGTCGACCTCGGCCAGGGAGCGCAGATCCACACCGGAGCAGAAGGTCCCGCCGTCGCCGGTGAGGACGATCGCGGAGACCTGGTCATCGGCCTGTGCCCGGCGCAGCAGCTCGGGCCAGGCTTCGATCATCTCGAAGGTGAAGGCATTGTGCCGGTGCGGGCGGGAGAGCGTGATGATCGCCGCTGCCCCATCGACTCGGTAGGTGATGTCCGTGCTCATGTCTCGTCCTCTTCCCCTGTGATCGTCGCCCAGGTTCCGCGGTCGTCGATGGTCTCGTTCAATCGGTCCGTCCACCACCGGTCGGATCCGGTGTCGGCGAGCCAGGCGATCATGTTCGTGGTCAGCCGACCGAGCGGATAGTCGGCGGTGATCCCCATCGCCCCGTGCAGCTGGTGGGTGTGGTCCCGGATGACCGAGACCGAGCGGCGGGCATCGATGCGGGCGGCCGCGATGTCGGAGCGGCGTCCGGTCAGTGCCAGTTCGGCGCCGAGGGAGAGCATGAGGTGCTCTCCGATGCAGGCGCTCAGCCGATTCTGCGCGGCTTGGAACTTGCGCAGCTCGCGCCCGAACTGGACGCGGGAGGACAGGTGGGCGGTCGTCAGGGTGGTGGCGCGTTCGGCGGCTGCGCGGATGGCAAGCAGCCGACCGGCGGCGCTGCGGTGACGGAAGTCCTCCACGCTCAGCTGCGTCGCCGCATGGGCACCGGCGGGCACCCGCACCTCATCGAGGTCGATGCGCGACCAGCACATCGACCCCAGACGTCGGGTCCCGGTGACCGTGAGATCACGGCGGGGGATGAAGGCCACGGTGCCGCCGGGGAGGAGGACGAGGAGTCCGCCGACGGCCTCGGCGCCGGAGACTCGGTCGATGCTGCCGGTGAGGCTGAGATCCTCGCCGAGGCGGCTGACCTGCAGATCTGTTCCTGCCGCGGCCGTGAGCAGGCCGGTGTCCACGGCACCGCGGCCGTCCGAGGTCGGGCCGGCATCGGTGCTCAGCCGGGAGAGGTCGAGCTCAGAGGCATGGAGGAGGTGTGCGGCGTTCCACAGATGCTCGACGATGGGCACCTCGGCGTTCGCCGCGGCCAGGGTCGCGATCACCGCGGTTGCGGGGGAACCGGCCCCGAACAGGGCGTCACCGCCGGCTGCAGGTCCGCGGTCGTTCGGCGCCGGTCGGGCACCGCCGGTGGTGGTTTCGTCGTCGAGCAGCTGCGGGTCGAGGAGACCGGCGTCGCGGAGGTCGCGGATGAGAGCCGTCGGGTCGGCATCCTCGGTGTGGGCGGCGAGGATCTGCTCGCACAGTTCCCGCACCTCGTCGAGGAGTTCGCTGGTGTCGGTGGTCGTCATCTCAGCCCCACCCCTTTCGCCACGATTCCGCGGAGGATGTCGTTCGCTCCGCCGCGCAGAGTGAAGCTCGGCGCCCGCAGCGCCGCATCGCCGAGGTGGCGGGACAGGTCGTCCGAGGCATCGGGCGAGGGGAGGTCCCCCGTCGCGGCGAGGGCTCGGGCGACGAATTCCTGTTCGAAGCTGGTGCCGAGGTCCTTGACCACGGCCGCCTCGACCTCGGGAGCCTCCCCTTCGTCGAGGCGGCCGGCGACCGACACCGAGGCCTGCCGCAGCAGACGCAGCCGCGCCGTCGACGCGGCCACGAGGTCTCTGACCTCCCGATCGTCCTCCCCGCTCGGGTCAGCGGGGTTGCCAGACGATCTCGGATCGGCGGTGGCCGCCTCGGCGAGACAGGACAGCAGCGGCATGGGTGAGAGGAACCGTTCGGGGCCGCTGCGTTCGAAGGCGAGCTCACCGGTGATCTGCTCCCAGCCGGAGCCGATGCGACCGAGCACCCGGGTCTCGGGGACGAACACCTCATCGAGGAACACCTCGTTGATGTGGGCGCCGCCGCTCATCTGCCGCAGGGGGCGGATCGTCACGGCCGGATCGGGGAGTTCGACGATGAACTGGCTCAGCCCCGCATGCCGGTGCTCCTCCTGCGGTGAGGTGCGGGCGAGGACGACGATGAGATGGGACCGGTGAGCCCAACTCGTCCACACCTTCTGCCCGGACAGGGACCAGCCGCCGGAGACCCGGCGTGCGCGGGTGCGCACGGAGGCGAGATCGGACCCGGCCTCGGGTTCGCTCAGCCCGATCGCAGCGAAGCAGGTGCCCGCGGCCATGGCGGGCAGGAACCTCCGCCTCTGCGCCTCGGTGCCGTGGTGCAGCAGGGAGGGCCCGACCTGCCGGTCGGCGAACCAGTGCGCGGCCACGGGTGCGCCCGCGGCCAGCAGCTCCTCATTGACGACGAGCCGGTCGAAGGCTGAGAGCTCGTGGCCGCCGTGGGCCTTGGGCCAGGTCATGCCGAGGAAGCCGGCGGACCCGAGGGCGGCGGAGAACTCGGCGTCGAAGGAGCAGCCCCAGCAGTCGACCTCGGGGGTGAAGGGCGTCTCACGGAGGAACCGGCGGATGCGCGAGCGTGTCTGCCGCGCCCCCTCGGGCAGCGGCCGCGAGCGCAGAGTCAGGGAAGTCATGGGGTCCGCACACTGTCAGCGGTGTCCTCGCGCAGGGCTCGTTTGAGCACCTTTCCTGCCGGGGACAGGGGGAGAGCGTCGATGAGCTGGAGGGACTTCGGCAGCTTGTAGCGGGCGATGCGCTCGGCGGCGAACTCCCGCAGCTCCTCGAGCTCGACGTCCTCCCCCGGAACGGCGACGACGACGGCGTGGACGCGCTCGCCCCAGTCGGCGTCGGGGACGCCGATGACGGCGACCCGGGAGACGGCAGGGTGACGGATGAGGATCTTCTCCACCTCGGCGCTGTAGACGTTCTCCCCGCCGGTGATGATCATGTCCTTGATCCGGTCGGCGAGGAACAGGCAGCCGTGTTCGTCGAGGCGGCCGGCGTCCCCGGTGTGCATCCACCCGCCCCGCAGCGCCTCGGCGGTCTCCTCCGGGCGCCGCCAATAGCCGAGCATGACGTGGTCGCCGCGGACGATGATCTCACCCACCTGCCCGAGCGGCACATCCTCATCGGCGGCATCGACGACGCGGACGTCGGCATGGACGCAGGCCCGGCCGACCGATTCGAGGAGGCGGACGTCACCGCGATGATCCGCGGGGGTGAGGATCGTCGAGGACGGGCCGGTCTCGGTCATTCCGTAGCGTTGGCAGATGTGGACCTGCGGGAGTCTGTCACGGAGTCGTTCGAGGAGGAGCGGGGCGATCGCCTCGGCGCCGTATCCGATGATGATGAGCGAACCGAGGTCGCAGTCGTGATCCTCGAGGTGGTCGAGGAGTTTCGCGATCATCGTCGGCACGACGTTGATGCTCGTGATCTGATGCTCGTCGATGAGGTCGGCGAACTCGGAGACCTCGAATCCGGGGGCTTGGACGAGGGTGGAGCCGAGCAGCGCCTGCGCATAGATGTTCGTCAGTGCCGCGAGATGGAACAGCGGGGAGACAGTGAGGTGTCGCTGCGGGGAGTTGTCGATGCCGACTCCCACGTGCACGCCGACTCCTGAGGTGAGCACGTTGCGGGCGCTGAGCATGACGCCCTTCGGTCGGCCCGTGGTGCCGCCGGTGTACATGAGGATCGCGAGCTCATCGGGAGGCAGTTCGACATCGGGGACCGGGTCGAAGTCGCGCACCCAGTCCTCGATGTGTTCGACTCCGGTCTCCGGACGGACCGGAGCGCCGGCCGCGTCCGGGTCGAGGCGGACGACGAGGCGCAGGCTCGGGCAGTCCGTGAGGAGCTCGCGAGCCATGTCGAGGTGCTCGGCGCCGACGAAGAGGACGCCGATCTCGGCCTCGTCGATCTGTGCGGCCATCTCCTCAAGTGACCACCGGAAGTTCACCGGGCACACCACGGCACCGGCCCAGGGGCAGGCGAAGGCATGCTCGATCACCCGGTTCGAATTGTGCGAGAGAATGCCGACCCGGTCGCCGCGGGACACCCCGCGGGCGTGCAGCCCGGCGGCGATGCGGGCCACCCGGTCGACGAACTCCCGCCAGGTGTGGCGGCTCGTCCCATCGATCGTCGCCAGCTCCTCGGGGCGCTGCCGCAGCTGTCGGTGCAGGGTCTGGGTGAAGAACATCAGGCCCTCCTCGGCTCCCGCGGGGTGCGGTCGAGAGTGCGCGCGATGAGCTCCTTCTGCACCTCGTTGGCTCCGCCGTAGATCTTCTGCACCCGGGCATCGGCGAACAGGTGGGCGATCGGGAAGTCGAGCACGTAGCCGTATCCGCCGAAGAGCTGCAGGCATCGATCGGCGATCCGGCACTGGACGTCGGTCAGCCACCATTTGCACATGGCCGCCTCGTCGGCGCCGAAGTCATCACGCATGTGCCGGGTGATGCAGTCGTCGAGGAAGACCCGGCCCACCCGGGCCAGGGTGGCGCATTCGGCGAGTTCGAACCGGGTGTTCTGGAGCTTGATGAGCGGGGCGCCGAAGGCCTGCCGCTCATTGACGTAGTCGGTGGTCACCCGGACCGCCGCCTCGGCGGCGGAGACGGCAGTGATGCCGATGATGAGCCGTTCCTGCCTCAGCTGGCTCATCATCATGAAGAAGCCGGAGTCGAGTTCGCCGAGGAGGTTCTCGGCGGGGACGACGACATCGTCGAAGAACAGCTCAGAGGTGTCGGCGCCCTTCTGCCCGATCTTGTCGAGGACCCGACCGCGCTGGAAGCCTTCGGCCCCGTCGGTCTCGACGACGATGAGGGAGACGCCCTTGGCCCCGGCCTCCGGGTCGGTCTTCGCCGCGACGATGATGATGTCGGCGTTCTGCCCATTCGAGATGAACGTCTTCGAACCGTTGATGATGAAGTTCTCGCCCTCGCGCACCGCGGTCGTCGAGATCGCCTTGAGGTCGGACCCGGCGCCCGGTTCGGTCATGGCGATGGCCCCGACCCTCTCCCCGCAGCCCATCGGGGGAAGCCAGCGACGGCGCTGCTCCTCCGTGCCGTAGTCGAGGATGTAGTGGGCGACGATCCCGCTGTGGACGGTGTGGCTCCACGACCGATCGCCGGAGCGGGCGACCGCCTCGGCGACGGCGGCGAAGTGGAGGAATGATCCGCCCCCGCCGCCGTATTCGGCGGGGATGGAGGGGCAGAGCAGGCCCACCTCGCCGGCTTGCCGCCAGAACTCCCTGTCCACCCGATGCTGTCGGCGCCACTTCTCGAACTGCGGCACGGCCTCCTTCTCGAAGAAGTCCGCGGAGAGGTCGAAGAGTTCGGCGACATCGCCTGTCATCCAACTCGGATGGGTGCGGTCGATCGTGATCATGAGGCCTCCTCGGGGTGGGTCTCGGTCGAGGGCGGACGACAGGCGACGGTGGCCTGGCCGGTGACGGTGACGGTGCCGTCGGCCAGGGTGACGGCGAGGTCGACATCGGCGGTGCCGGCCGCCTCGTCGACGGCGGTGACCGTGCCGGTGCAGGTGGGGACCGCGTGGACAGGGGTGATCGAGGTGAAGCGCACGCTCCAGGTGTGCAGGCGCTCCTGGCCGAAGCATTCGGTGAGGTAGCGGCCCAGATAGCCCATCGAGAGCATGCCCTGAGCGAAGACGTCGTCAAGTCCGGCCGAGCGGGCATTGTCGAGATCGATGTGGATCGGATTGTGGTCGCCCGAGGCTCCGGCGAACAGGGCCAGGGTGGTCCGCGAGATCGCGGGCAGCTCGAGGCTCGGCAGGGTCTGACCGATCTCCAGGGCGCCGAGGCGGCTGTCGGTGATGGTCATCCCACGGCCTCCATCTCACGGACGACGAGGAGGTTGCGCAGCACGGCGACCGGTTCGTCGGCTCGGCTGACCCGGGTGGTGCGTTCGATGAACTTCAGTGCTCCGCCCTTCTTCTCGTAGCAGTCGGAGTATTCGGCGGCGAAATCGAGGGTCTCACCGGCGTAGGCGAGTCGGTGGTAGTCGAAGGACTGCTCCCCGTGGAGGAACCGGCGGGTGTCGAAGCCGTACTCGTGGAGCACGGCGTGGGGCATTGAGCGTTTGAGTTCGAGGGAGAAGAAGAAGGTCGGAGGGATGAGCAGATCGGGGTGGCCTGCGGCCCGTGCCGCTTCGACGTCGGTGTAGACGGGATCGCTCAGCCCGAGCACCGAGACGAAGAACTGCAGCTGACCGCGCTCGGCGCTCACCCGCAGCAGCGGCAGAGTGCGGCCCTTGAGTGTGTGGAAGTCCGGACGGACGGAGGAATCGGTCATCAGCGGCTCACATCGTCGTCGTCGCGTCGGCAGGTCGGTTCGGGGCGAAGGTGAGCTTCTCATCGAGTTCGTCCTCCGTCCAGGCCGCACCCTCTTTGTCGAGCACCTCGGTCTCCGTCCACCCCTGCTGCAGACCGATGTGGCCGCCGCTGACCTTGAACACTTGACCCGAGACGGTGCAGTCCGCCTGAGACAGCCAGGCCACCAGCGGGGTGACGTTCTCCGGTGCCCAGAGGTCGAAGCCCGCCGCCTTCGACTGCGCTTCGAGGCGCTCACCCATCCCCGGCGTCTGCAGGGTCAGGCGAGTCCGGGCGGCCGGGGCGATGCAGTTCACGCGCACCCCGTAGCGTTCGAGCTCACGGGCGGCGACGAGCGTCATGGCCGCGATCCCGGCCTTCGCCGAGGCATAGTTCGTCTGGCCCGGGTTGCCGAAGAGTCCCGAGGCCGATGAGGTGTTGACGACAGCGGCGTTGACGGTCTCACCGGCCTTCGACCGGTTCTTCCAGTATTCGGCGGCATGGCGCAGCGGCACGAAGTGACCCTTGAGGTGGACGTCGATGACGGCATCGAACTCCTCTTCGGACATATTGGCCAGGGTGCGGTCGCGGAGGATGCCGGCATTGTTGATGAGGATGTCGAGGCCGCCGAATTCGGAGACGGCCAGATCGACCATCGCCTTCCCCGAGTCCCAGGACGAGGCGCTGCCGCTGTGGGCGACGGCTCTGCCTCCCGAGGCCGTGATCTCCTCGACGACGGACTGTGCCGGCGAGTCCTTCCCCTCACCCACGTCATTGACGACGACACCGGCTCCGAGTTCGGCGAAACGCAGCGCATGCGCCCGCCCCAGTCCGCGTCCGGCTCCCGTGACGATGGCCGTGCGGCCCGTGAGATCACCCATTGACATTCTCCTTTGAAATCAAAACATCCGTTATCCGGTGCTCTGGACTCAATTGTGGTGTTGACGGTCAATGTCCGGCAGAGCACCGCTGGCTGATGATTTTCAGGCTAGTTACACTTGATTCAGAATGTCAATAGGCGTTAACACGATAAAGTGATGTGACACGGAGCAGGGAGTCGAGGGGGTCAAAGTGGTCGGCGAGGCAGGAAGAGGTCCGTCGAAGGCGGCGGAGAGGCGCGCGGGGATCCTCGAACAGTCGGCCATCCTGTTCCGGCGCCGCGGCTACTCCGAGGTCGGCATCGACGACATCGGGCGGGCCGCGGGGGTCTCGGGGCCGGCGATCTATCGGCACTTCGACGGCAAGCAGGACCTCCTCGATCAAGTCATCGAGTCCTACCTCGACGCCCTCATGCAGCGGTGGGACGAGGCGATCGCCGAGGGCATCGAGGCGCCGATCCTCCAGGGCGTCGTCCGCTCCGCCATCGACCGGCCGAACGAATACTATGCCTACTCCAATCAGCGGCACATGCTCGAAGGCGACTATGCCGAGAAGCTTCTGCGGGCCAGGCGGCCGATCAAGGCGGGCTGGAAGGAGCTGCTGGCCGCGCACGGTCTAGAGCTCGGACGCGATGACGCCCGCTTCCGCTTGGTCGCCATGGAGGGCATCCTCATCCACGCCTCGCTGACAGACAAGGCGAGCCGCTCGGCGCGGTCGGCCATGGCACTGGCAGCGTCGAAGTCGCTGCTCTCCCTGCCCGTGCCCGCCCCCGGCGCGCGCCATGCCGATGTCGGGGCGCGCGTGCTCCACCATCACAATCGACGCGAGGAGGTGTTCGCCGCGGCCATCGGGCTCTTCGCCGATCGGGGGTTCACCGCGGTCACTCTCAAGGACATCGGCGCCGAGGTCGGTGTCAGCGCCTCGGCCATCCATCGGCACTTCGACAGCAAGGACAGCATCCTGTCCACTGCCGTCGAACGCAGCGCCGAACAGATGCGCGCGGCCATCGCCGTGGCCATCGCCCGCTCTTCGACACCGCGGGAGGCCCTGGACGACATCGCACAGCGGGCCGGGGCACTCTTCGCCGAAAGCTGGGAGCTGTTCGGTCTCAATCTCTACCTGGCTACGTCCCTGCCGCGGGAGGAGGCCGTGGCCGCGCGGCAGAGTCGGCGAACGAACCTCGACGAGATGGCCCATCTGCTCGTCGACGCCGTCGAGGGTCTCAGCCTCTCCTCGGCCCGAGTGCGTGTCGGGGCGATGCTCTCGGTGCTCAACAACGTCGTCCGCAACCGGCGGCTGGTCGCCATCGACAATCTCGCGCAGATGTTAACTGTCATTTCCAAATACGTTCTCTTCGGGGACGATTGAAGTGAGATGAATGCTGTCGACTCTTGCCATAGAGTTAACGATCATATATTTTTGAAATCGTTGAACTCGGATGAAGGAGTCTGCAGTTGCCCAGCGGAATCACTGCCTTCGGAACTCACATCCCCTATTGGCGCCTGACGGGTGAGACCGTCAGCGACGCCCTGGGAGCGGGACCGAAGAAGAACGCGCGGTGCGTTGCCGGCTTTGACGAAGACACGACGACGATGGCCCTCGAAGCCGCTCGCGCGGCCCTGGCTGAAACGGATCGGTCGCGGATCGCCTCGCTCACTCTCGCCACTGGCTCCCCGACTTACGGGGCGAAGACGAACGCCACTGCCGTCCATGCCGCTCTCGGACTGCCGGCGACGACCTCGGCGATGGACGTCGGAGGGGCAGAGCGCAGCGGTCTGGCCGCACTGATCAATGCCATGCGCCTGCCCGGGGACAACCTCGTCGTGCTCTCCGACGTCGGCGTCGGTCCGGCCGGTTCATCCGACGAGGTGGGCCTCGGCGACGGTGCCGCGGCCTTCGTCGTCGGCACTGAGGACGGCGGGGCCCCTGCCGTCGAACTCCTGGCCCGGGCGAGCGTGACCGAGGAGTTCCTCGACCGCTGGAAGGCCCCGGGTGAGGCCTTCGCCAGCACCTGGGAGGAACGCTTCGGCCAGGACATCTACCACCGTCTCGGTGTCGAATCGGCCGCGGCGGCACTGGCCCAGGCCGGGCTCGAAGCCGGGCAGATCAGCGCTCATGTGTGCACCGGGCTCTCGGCGCGAGCCGTTCGCTCGGTCGTCAGAGCCGTCGGCGCGGCCGGAGTGGCGGCCGAGGACCTCACCTCGAGGATCGGCCGCCTCGGCGTCGCCCATGCCGGGGTCGCGCTCATCGACGCGATCGAGAGTGCGCAGGGCGGGGATGTCATTGCGCTGACTCTGCTCGCCGATGGTGCGGAGACGCTCATTCTCAGGGTCACAGACACCGGGGGCGCCGGTCAGGCCGTGAACGTGCGTGCACAGGTGGCCGCCGGCAACGACGGGCTGCGCTATACCGACTTCCTCAATTGGAAGGGACTGTTGGAGAAGCTCGGGCCCAGGCGACCGGCACCCTCCCGGGCGACGGCACCTCCTTCCCACCGGGAGCTGAGCTGGAAGTTCGGGTTCCGGGCGGATGTCTGCACCTCCTGCGGGACGAGGAACCTGCCGCCGCAGCGGGTATGTCTGCGCTGCGGTGCCGTCGATGCGATGGAGCAGGTGGCCATGGCCGACGTGCCCGGCACGATCGCGACGTTCACCATCGACCATCTCGCCTTCAGCCCCGCCCCTCCGGTCATCGGCGTGGTCATCGACTTCGACGGCGGAGGTCGGTTCCAATGTCAGCTCACCGACGCCGACCCGGACCAGGTGGCCATCGGTCAGCGCGTGATCATGACATTCCGGGTGATGAGCGAGGCGGCAGGCATCAGCAACTATTTCTGGAAGGCCCGCCCTCTGCTCGGGGCGGATGAGACTCCCGCGCCCATCGGCCGGGACGGGAAGTGAGGGTCGACGATGTCGTCGCATGGAATCAAGGATCAGGTCGCCATCGTCGGGATGGGCTGCACGGACTTCGGCGAACGGTGGGACCGGTCGACTGCGGATCTCGCCGTCGACGCCGTCGAGGCGGCGTTCGCCTCGGCGGGGGTGACGAAGGACGACGTGGACGCCTACTGGTTGGGGACGCTGACCTCGGGGTTCTCCGGGATGACGCTCTCGGCTGCGCTCAAGCTCGACTACAAGCCGGTGACCCGGGTGGAGAACTTCTGCGCCTCCGGGTCCGAGGCCTTCCGCAACGCCTGCTATGCGGTGGCGTCGGGCGCCTACGATGTGGCGATGGCCGTCGGGGTTGAGAAGCTCAAGGATTCCGGCTATTCGGGTCTGCACCGGGAGGAGCCGCCGAATGCCGGCACGCTGGGGACCCTGACTGCGCCGGCGAGGTTCTCGATGCTCGCGCCGGCCTATGCGAACAAGTACGGGGTCTCGCGCGATGACTTCAAGTCCGCGATGACCCGCACGGCGTGGAAGAACCACTACAACGGGGCGAGGAATCCGCGCGCCCAGTTCCGCGCCGAGGTTCCGGAGGAGAAGATCCGCAACAGTCCTCGCGTGGCTGGTGAGCTGGGGGTCTTCGACTGCGCCGGCGTCAGCGACGGCGGTGCGGCTGCGATCATCGTCCGCGCCGAGGACGCCTATGAGTATTCGGACAATCCGCTCTTCGTCAAGGCGCTCGCCTTCGCAGCGGGGCCGGGGACTGGGACGACGGATCCGGAGTTCGACTACACCTCGTTCGAAGAGGTCGTGCAGTCGGCGACCGATGCCTATGCCCAGGCCGGGATCGAGGAACCGCTCGAGGACCTCATGATGTGCGAGGTTCACGACTGCTTCACCCCGACCGAGCTGCTGCTCATGGAGGACCTCGGGTTCTCGAAGCGGGGGCAGGCCTGGTCGGACGCACTGGAGGACAAGTACGCCCTCGACGGCGAACTGCCGATCAACCCGGACGGCGGGCTCAAGAGCTTCGGGCATCCGATCGGCGCCTCGGGGCTGCGGATGCTGTTCGAGTGCTGGCTGCAGCTGCGCGGGGAAGCGCCCGAGGAACGGCGGATCGCTCAGCGGGGAAAGAAGTACGGGCTGACGCAGAACCTCGGCGGAGGGCCGGGGGAATGCGTCTCCTTCGTCGCGATCGTCGGAGCCGAGAAGGGATGAGGTCGGCATGAGTGAGTCCGCTTCGACCGATGACCGGGTTCTCCTCGAACAGAGGGGGCCGGTTGCTCTTATCACGCTCAACGATCCGAGCACCCTCAATGCGATGAACACGGAGATGTTCATGGCGCTGAGAGGTCGTCTCGAGGAGGTCGGTGAGGACGACTCGTGTTCGGTCGTCGTTCTCACCGGTGCCGGGCGAAGCTTCTGCAGCGGAAAGGACATGCGCGTCGCGGTGGATCCGCATCAGACCCCGACCGAGCGGCTGGGGGAGATGCGCAGGACGTGGAAGACGGTCACGCGCATGCGTGAGATCCAGCAGCCGATCATCGCTGCCGTACGCGGTCATGCGGTGGGCGTCGGCTTCGCCTTCGCCGCTGCCGCTGACCTGCGGGTGGTGGCACCCGATGCGAAGTTCAATCCTGTCTTCGCTCGGATCGGGATGACTCCCGGGGACATGGGGCTGTCGTGGTTCCTGCCGAAGATCATCGGAATCGGTCGGGCGGCCGAGGCGTTCAACCTTGCGAAGGTCATCGACGCCGACACTGCTGAGCGGTGGGGGCTGGCGAACGAGATTGCCGAGGATCCCGTGGAGCGAGCGCTCGAGCTCGCCGACCAGATGTCTGAGCTCTCGCCCGAATCGCTGCGGCAGACAAAGGAGCTGCTCAATGCGAGCTTCGGCGGCGGCAGCCTCGAGCAGCACATGGAGATCGAGATCCGGTCGCAGGCGATGATCTCCTTCAGTCGTGATCATCGGCAGGCGCTCGATCGATTCTCCTCGCGCGGGTGACCGGCAGGGAGTGGGCGATGAACGCTGGTCGGCGGAACTGATGGTAGTCGAGCGTTCACCCGGTTGATCGCTTCAGCTCGTCCAGCGCATCGAAGAGCGCATGCCGGTACCACGCGTAATCATGGCCTCCCGGATAGAGACTGAGTTCAACCTCGGCGCCGGAGGACTCTGCCGCCTCGGCGAACATCCGTGACTGCTTGATCATCCCGCCTTCCTCGCGGCCCACGTGCAGGAGGAACCTCGAGCCGCTCAGCATGGTGGACGGAGCCGTGCGCAGCCATGAGGTGAGATCTCCCGGTCCGGCGTCGTCGCGGGCATCGTGACTGTCGCGGTACCAGAACGACCCTGATCCGATGATCGCGCTGCTGAAGAGATCAGGCTGATCGCACGCGAGCCCGGCCGCTGCAAGGCCGCCGTAGCTGTGCCCGACGACCGTCACCTCCGAACCCGGCCCGACGCCGAGGTGGCCGCCCACGGTGGGCAGGACATCCTCGGTGATCGATGCGGACATGAAGCGACGATCGGCGAGGTTCTCGCGGTCAGGCGTCGAGACGAGGGCGAACGCCGTGGTTGGCCGCTTCCACCGTCGGACCGCGGAGGGAAGCTCGAGGCTGTCGACCCAGACGTCGCCGTCGAGCACGACGACGAGGTCGGTGATGCGGTCGGTGATGCGCTCGGGGGAGGCGTGGACGAGGGTCACGCTTCGGCCGCTGGTCGTGCGGAGTCTGCTCACGGTGACCGGGGACGACTGCCCACGCTGATTCCATGCGGGATGACCGTCGGCGGCATCGGGACCTGTGAGCACCGACGAGGTGACCTCGGAACCGAAAGGGTTGACGATGCGGTCGAGCACATCCGGGTCGGGGCGACCGGTGGCGCAGAGCGCGCGGAGGTCGTCGAGCGTTGGTGCGGGGGTGTGTGCCGCTCGGTCGGGGAGAGGGCGGCGGAGAAAGCGGTAGGTGATCTCGAGATCCGAGGGGAGCTCGACCGTGAGCGATCGCGGGGAGATCGCCTCGCCTGCCGGGCGCAGGACGAGGTGATCGAGGTCGGGCCACGAGGGGTGGAGGAGGAAATCGATGTCGAGGATCACCGCGGTGAGGGGATCGGGTTCATCGACGGTGAAGGTCACCGACATCGTCGACGAGCCCGGTGAATGCACGATCGTGTGCATTCACCGGCTCCGATGCCGACGGTGCGGAAGCGCCGAGGTCACGAGGCCTTCGGGGCCGTCTCCTCGAGGAGGGGCAGGACCGCGTCCAGGTCATCGAGGGAGCTGAGCACTCCCGGCTGCGGGATCGAGGAGTCGTGGCCCTTGGGCAGCGGGATGTAGGTGCCGTTCTTCACCGCCGGCAGTGATTGGAAGAGCGAGGATTTCTCGAACTTCTCGCGTTGGCCGTCTTCGAGGAGGGAGTGGTATCCGATGACGACGATATCGGCGTCGAGCAGGGAGGTCTGCTCCTCGCTGACGACGTCCTTCGGATACTCCTTGCCGAACTTCCCGTGCTCGGGGCCGGGCTGGAACCCGAGCTGGGTGAAGAACCACGAGGCCTCGGTGTCAGGAACCGACATGTAGGTCACCTGGGTGGGGTAGACGACCGCGTAGTTGAGGGTGAGGTCGGCGAATTCGGGATTGCCCTTCCGCGCCTTGGTGAAGGCATCCTCGACGGCGGCGATGTTGTCCTTGCCCTGCTGCTCGCGGTCGAGAGCCTGGGCGACGACCTCGTGGCGATTCTCCCATGTCGAGTCTGTTCCTTTGGGGAGGGCGACGACGGGAGCGATCTCGGTGAGTGTGTCATAGCTCTTCTCGAGGTCCCAGTAGCTCGCGGCGAGGATGACATCGGGGTCGAGCGCGGCGATTGCTTCGAAGTCGAGGTCGGCGTAGGGGTCGAAGAGCTTGTCGATCTTCTTGACGGGGCTCGTCGACTTCGCCTCCTCGAGGGCCTCCTGCTCGTAGTCATAGAGTTCATCGGCGTCGCCGGCGGGTTTGAACGACCCGACGGGGATGACGCCGAGCGAGAGCGCATCATCGAGGTCGCCGATGGCCACGACGCATTCCGGTGCTTTCTCGAGTGTGGTCGAGCCGTAGGGGGTCTCGAGCGTCAGTGGGTATTCGGTCGTCCCGGCGGACTGCGTCGACGCGGATTCCGCTGTCTCCGAGGAGCCGCCGCAGCCGGCGAGTGCGAAGAGGAGGACGAGGGAGGCAACGGCGGCCGCGGGCTTGGTGCGGAGCGGTCGGAGGAGGGAAACAGGGCGCATGGGATCTCTCAGGGTCAGAAATGGCATCAGACGAAGTCGCATTCAGCGAAGCGTAATTTAGCCTATCCTTAGGAACCGGCAGTGAATTGCTGAGAACGGACAGGATTGCGTAAAGCGGACAACGGCGATGAAAGGAGCCACGATGCTCGATGAATCCTCGTGGTCATTCGACCGCCTCGTCGAGGATCGTGATTTCCAATTCGTCTCCCGGCACTACCGCACCGGCACTCGAGAGGGGCTGCGGCTCGTCAGGTACACCGTTCACCGCGAGGGGAGCTTCGGGGTTCATGTCGAGCCGGACATTCATCAGCTCACCTGGCTCGACGGAGCGCTGCTGGGGGTCTTCGCCGATCAGGAGTTCTCCGTGATTCCTCCGACCCAGGCGATGTGGATCCCCGCGGGGACAGTGCATGACATCGCCGCACTGGGGCCGGGGACCATGTACTGCGCCTATCTGCGGGTGGGGATCGACCGGGCGGATTTCGCTGCTCCTCGCAGAGTCGACGTGGACGATCTTGTCCGGGGGCTGCTCAAGCACCTGGTCGAGGACAACGGAGTCGAGGCCGGACTGCGCGCCAGGGCGGTCCTGCTCGATGCTCTCGGAAACGCCGAGGCTGCCGTGCCGTCCCTGCGCTACCCCACCCATCCCGTGGCTCGCGCCGTGGCCGACCGTGTGGCCTCCGAGCCGGGGCGGCGAGAGTCTCTATCGGAGTGGGCGAGGGCGCGTGGGGTGTCTGGACGGACGCTCCGCCGGATCTTCCTGGCCGAGACCGGGCTGACCTTCCAGCAGTGGACGGCGGTTGCGCGACTGACCGCGGCACTCGAACTGTTGGATTCCGGAATGGCCCTAGACGAAGTGGCCCGATCGGTCGGATTCGCTGGCGCGTCGAGTTTCGTCCCGGCTTTCAAGAAGCACTTCGGGATGACGCCGGGGGCGTATCGAGGGCGGAGGCGCGGGCTGAGCGAGGCGTCGGAACCGGGAGCGGATGCCGCAGGGCTGGCCCCACCTCGGTGACGCGACCGTCCCGGATGAGGGCATCGCCGATCTCAGCGATCCCACTGGCCGGATCACCGTCCACCTGTGAAGAAGAGCGTCGGTCTGATGCTCAGCTCTTCGAAGCGGGGGCGTCAGCCGGTTTCTCATCCGTGTCCGTCGAGTCCGGTCCGGCCTCGGCACGCGGCAGGCAGCGGATGCCCACATACGCGACCTCCCGACCGTCCACCTCGGCGAATGCCAGCGGCATCCAGGCGCTGCGGGCATCGGGGCGGCCGAGGACGAAGGTGTCGGACTCGGACGGAAGCAGATCCATCGTCTGCACCGGCGCCTCGTCGCCCTCACCGAGGGAGGTGCTGATGTGCGCTCGATAGGTGCCGTCATCGGTCCGTTCCACCGTGAGTGCAGTGCTCGCATCGGCATAATCGCCGAGGCGGCTCTCGGGAATTGTGACCGCGGGACGGTCCGATCGGGGCCGGGTCGCCGGAGGGGCGTCGATTCCGGCGAAGGTGCGAGCGAAGGCACCGTAGATCTCGGCGGCGGCATGCGAGGCGATGCCGCCGTTGCAGAAGACGACGAAGGTCAGACCGGACGCCGGCAGGACCTGGAACCATGCGTTGTTGCCGATGGTGGTGCCCCCGTGCCACTGCAGCTTCTGGCCCTCCCACTCGTCGAGCATCCAGCCCAGCCCCCATTGAGGTGCGGTGGATGTCGCCTCATCAATGAGGGTGTGCCGTGGTTCGGACATGAGACGCAGGGATTCTTCGCTGAGGATCGGCACGCCTGTGCTGGTTCGTCCTGAGCGCAGGACGGCGGCACCGAAGCCGAGCAGATCGTCCGCGCTGCAGGTCACCAGTCCCGCAGGTCCCATGGAGCGAGTGATCTGGGAGACCGGTGCAGGCATCCAGGTGTCGGTGCCGGGAATCGCGACGTGACCGTGCTGGTGTCGATGGGACAGGATGTCTTCGGCCAGGGTGAACATGTGCTCGTTGCCCAGGCGTAGGCAGATGCGGGAATGCAGGGCCTGATCCCAGGTCACCCCGTCGAGGACCTCGATGATGCGGCCGGCGATGACGAGGCCGGAGTTGCAGTAGGAGAACCCGGTGCCCGGGCTGAACAGGGATTTCGCCTCTGACAAAGTGGCAACATACTTCTTGACGGTGAGCTCGGCGGGGTCGAGTTCGGCGAAGCTGAGGTCGGGAAGGATCTCCGAGACCGGGGTGGTCAGGTCCAGCTTCCCTTCGTCGACGAGCTGCATGATCATCGTCGCGGTGAGGAGTTTGGTGATCGAACCGATCTGGCACAGTGTGGTCCGATCGGTGGCGACCCCGGTGCGGAGGTTCGAGATCCCGGTGGCTGCGACGAACCGCTGCTCTGCATCGGAGACGGGATCGACGTGCACGACACCGGCGACGATGCCGGGCACTTCGTGCCGGCGGGCGATATCGGCGAGGAGACCTTCCCAGCGTGTGGGGTCGAAGAGCTGTGGATCGATTCGGGCCGTCATGTGGTGCTCCTTTGCGTTGCGGTCAGTGTGCTGCCGGGGTCTTGTTCGACGAGGGTGATGGGCGGGCCGCCATCGACGGTCGATGATCGTTCGGCGTGACTGTAGGGGCATCCGCCGGTGATGAAATCGTCCTGAAACTGTTCAAGGGTGGGGGACGCGAGTTCCTCGGTGAGCATCAGTACGGTTGCGATGTTGAGCTCCGCGGATGGCAGCTCATTGGCGCGGGCATTCGGAGTGTCGACGATGGTGATTTCGACCTCCTTGGGCACGCCGGGCGTCTCTCCGGTCGGTGCGCCCTCAGGTCTCAACTGTAATCGTCTCTACGCTCGGCAGTGTGGAGATTTCCCGGCATCGCCCGCTTGTGCGAGTACACGGCGGTGTCGTCGCGGAGGGCACAGACATCGGCGAGGCGGCCCGTCCGGTTGGGTTCGCAAGCGCATCGATTCTCATTCAGGCTCTCAAGTAGCACTTCGGAAGGACGACAGCGAGTATCGGGGCGCAGGTAGATCGGCCGAGACCGTGAGAGCATCCCAGCAAACTTGAGCATGGACTGCGACCGACTTCATTGCTGAGGCCGGAATTCTGATCGAGTATCTGCCTGCCCGTGAGTGGCTGTGCTATGAGAACCTCATCGGCCATTGTGAGGACCTGATCATGTTGCGCCTGGGCAAGAGGCTGCGTACTCCAAACGCCTCGAAGAGATAGGCAGGTGTTTAGGATGGGGCCGAACTATCAGTCCGTGTCAGGACCGAGACATATGCTCATCAGGTACAGGAAGCTGAGCTGCGCACACGGCAGGTCAAAGCTAAGATGGTCCTGTGTTGCCGCGTGCGGTACCAGGTGCACGGAAAGAGTGTTCAGTGCACCTTTCGGTGCAGAGCGACGACATGGTCAAGGTCAGGGAGAAGGGCGTTCGAGATGACGGTGCAGATGGAAGAGGACAGGACGACTCGTCCGCAAGACGCCTCATTGAAGACTTTCAGAATGGGCGAACTGTTCTCAGGGCCGGGCGGGCTGGGTGTCGGCGCGCGTCTCGCTTCGAATCAGCACGGTGAAATCGTCCATCAATGGGCCACGGATTACGATGAAGACACCTGCCGAACCTATGCGACTAATATCGTCGGTGATGAAGACGCAGAATCGGTAGTGCACGCTGACATCCGCAAGCTGGACTATGAAGAGTTAGCGAAGTTAGGTGACATCGACGGCCTCTCGTTTGGTTTCCCATGCAATGATTTCAGCCTCGTCGGAGAGCGGAAAGGGTTTGACGGAGAATTCGGCCCTCTGTACACCTATGGAATCAAAGCTCTAGAACGTTTCCAGCCAGACTGGTTTCTAGCGGAGAACGTTGGTGGAATTCGCGCGGACGGTGGATCCACACTTCGAAAGATTTTCGCTGACATGGTTGATGTCGGCTATCGGATCTATCCGCACTACTACAAGTTCGAAGAGTACGGAGTCCCCCAATCACGGCACCGAATGATCGTAGTGGGAATCCGAAAGGACCTGGACGTCGAATACAAGGTTCCCAGCCCGGATGTGTTCGCTCAATCAGATGTGACTGCGGGCACCGCACTCTCCGGTATCCCCGCGTGGGCCGCCAATCAAGAGCCGACACGACAGTCGCAGCGAGTGATAGATCGACTGAATCATATACCTGCCGGAGGCAACGCTTGGGTCGCCGACATGCCCGAACACCTCAGGATCAACACTCGGACCAAACTTTCATCAATCTATCGCCGGTTGAGTTCTGACAAGCCCTCGTACACGGTGACTGGATCTGGTGGGGGCGGCACTCACATCTACCATTGGTCAGAGCCTCGGGCACTGACCAATCGCGAACGTGCGCGCCTCCAGACTTTCCCTGACACCTTCGTATTCAAAGGGAACAAGGAATCGGTTCGCAAACAGATCGGCATGGCGGTGCCGCCGAAAGGGGCGAAGGTGATCTTCGAGGCTATTCTGAATAGTTTCGCCGGTGTCGACTATCCTCATGTCGAACCTTCATTGAAGAAATACATGCCGCAAGTGTGACTGAAGCAGGCACGGGAAGTACGAGGCAATGGCGTCTAAGAACTACTGGATGTTCACCAGGCCGCAGCGAAAGCTCTACCGTTTACCCCTGACGGTTGCCGCGCTCCACGAGGCCGCGGGCCACACTGAATGGTCTGGCAATCGTGAACGACATATCGCTTTCGAAGACGTGCTTGAACGCGAGGGAATCAAACGCCGTGGTCAGCGGAGGGATAACAGTGGTTCCGGGGGACGCACCCACGCGACGTTGGTGAGGAGCCTGGGTTTGGCGTTCGACTCGGCCGAGACTGGCAGGCTCGAACTGACCTTGGCTGGGCTTGCGCTCGCAGAAGGAACACGTCCGACCGAAATTCTCAAACATCAGGTGATGCGGTTCCAATACCCGTCGACTTACTCTGTGTCCAGGCACGTCGACATCTCCGATCGGTTCAGGTTGCGACCGTTCGTCCTGCTTCTGAGGTTGTTGCTCCACCCGAGGCTCGGAGGCTATGTCACCCAGGACGAGGTTGCACTCGTCGTGATCGTGGAGGGCACAGGCGACTCGCCCAAAGACGCCGATCGAATCGCAGAACTGATTCAGGACTATCGGGAGAACGACATTGACGAAGAGATCTATGTCGAGAAGTACGGGAAAAATGGAGACACCTACAATTCGTTGCAGAAGAAGTTCTCGGATGTAGCGAATACAGCGTTCAACTGGCTGGAGATGGTTGGTGTCATTGAGCGCGCTAAGAGATCCATCTTCATTCCATCGGATGCGGCAGATGAAGCTCAAAGCATTCTCGACCTATACGGCACTTACCGGCCGATCCGACATGAGTTCGACGCCGACAGATTTCAACGGTCGTATGGATTGCCGCCGGGAAAGACGAAAGACACTCGCAATCTCGCGCAAACCAGAACCGTGACACAGTCGGAATTCGTCGCGCGTCGAGTGACGACAGTTCTCACACGCTGGTCGGCTACCGAGCTGTTGGTCGATGGCGCGACGTCCGACATCATTTCGCGACTAGTCGCGGAGACGGGCTACGAATATTCCGAAGTCGAAGTTGCAGCGAAGAAGGTGCTTGGCACGGACAGGACACTCGACTCGTTTCTGAGCAACTATCAATCGCTTGTGTTCTCCGATGACAAATCAGCTCCGAGATATTTCGAAAGGGCGACTGCCGAGATCTTCAGACGCATCTTCAACTTGGAAGCGGAGTGCGTAGGGCAATCGGGCCGTGAGCCGGACGTCGTAGTGACCAAGCGAGACGCTTGGAGAGGGATCGTCGACACCAAGGCCTATAGTGGCGAATACTCGCTTCCTTCAGAGCACGAGAGAGCGATGCGTGAGTACGTAGAAACATATCGGGCAGTGCCGGGCGCTCCGCTGAGTTTCTGGGTATTCATAGCGGGATCCATTTCGAAAGGCGCGAAACATCGTGTTCGCGGCTTGGCTGATCGCGTCGACAGCCCCGGCTCTGTGATCGGAATGCTGGCTTGGACTGAGATGATACGGCTAGCTCAGGACGGTAAGATCGATGCCGACCGCATGGCAGAGCTCTTCAAGTCGAACAGTGAGTTGACGTTGGATGATGTCAGACGACTTCCGAAAGCCGACGTCTGAATCCAACGACGCAATCTTTACGGGGCTCTTTCGGCAACTCGCACTGCCAGTGCGTTGAGCTTTGAACGACCTGAATTTTCGGCCGATCCGGGCAGAGATGATCCATATAAGGCGTGCTCTGCAGATTCCTACTGAGTCGGCACATGTGCTCCCGCTGCTTAGACCGATGGTCTCTCGCTCTTCAGCTTTCCGCACGAGATGAAATCACCTCGAACAAACTGGTGAGGATCGGCGGCAGGGCCGGACCCACGCGGAGGGGGGTGATCGGCTTCGTGGATTGGTGAGACACAAAATTTCTCGGGTTGGTGCTAGGCAATACTTAGTTTCCCGTCGTTGTCCAATGTGACGGGATGTCGCGCTTGCCTGCGCTTAAACGAGCCGCCGAGCCTGCGACTGTGACACAAGTTTGACTCTTAACAACGATGTCCGTGGTTCACGATACCGTTGGAGAAAATATTGATTCACTACATTCGACAGCCCTGAACTGCTGACTGCAGTCGATTGGATTTCGAGTTTCGCCGTTCCATAGGAGCATCAATGAACCAAGAGCCTTCGCCAGTTGAAATCATCTTCAACAGTTTTCTCCAGAACATGTCCCGAGAAGGTGCGAGGAGGAAGACTAAGCAGTCGTTGGAAGCTCTTCCCGGCATCGACGATGCTCTTGATGAACTGGAACGTGTGCATGAACAAGAGGTTCTGACACGGACAAAGCTGACTGAAGTCGGCACGGCAAGAAAGAAGGACCTTCGAGAACTGGGATGGTACTCCGGTGTGGCTGCGGACGGAGTGTGGAGCGCTCTTCGTGAACGGATGGCGAATGGTGGACTGTCCGGAGCACTTGACTCGATCGACCGATCAACCGAGGAGATAGTCGCTTCACTGGCTGAACCCCGGGTCGATGATGACAACAGGCTCGGGCTCGTGATCGGAAATGTCCAGTCTGGAAAGACGGCGAACTATTCGGCAGTCATTGCGAAAGCCCTGGACAGCGGTTATAAATTCGTGCTTGTACTGTCGGGCGTGCACAACAATCTGCGCCGACAGACGCAGGTGAGGCTCGACACAGACCTCGGAGTGTTGGATGATCCTCAGGCGTGGTACCGGCTCACTGACTCTGAAGGTGACTTCGGTGATGCGCACTCGGGAAACGCGAGCTCCATCGTTGTCAACCATCGTCGAATCCTCGCGGTGGTGAAGAAGAACAGCCACCGTCTCAGGAAAGTGTTGGAATTCCTCCAGAGTCTGGACACTGCAACCAAGCGCGACACTCCTTTTCTCGTCATCGACGACGAATCGGATCAGGCGACTCCCGATGCCTCGGCGAAGATCGGTGACGAACCGACAGCCATCAATTTACTGATGCGGCAGATATGGTCTGAAGTTCGGAACGGAACGTACGTCGGATACACCGCAACACCGTTTGCCAATGTATTTATGGATCCGAATGTCCCCGAAGGGTCGCTGCCAGAGTTGTATCCTCGAGATTTCATCCATGTCATGCCGACACCTGCCAACTATTTCGGTGCAGAGAGGATCTTCGGGCTTCAAGATGTCGCAGATGAAGAACGGGTCTCGGAGCTCCCTGATGTGATTCGGCCGATCGCCAAGGACGAAGTCCGTGAGCTTGTGCCCAGCGGTAAGAATGCTGAGGGCTTTCAGCCAACGGTCACAAATTCCCTTGGAGAGGCGATTCGCTGGTTCATTGTTGCATGTGCAGTCCGGCGAATTAGGGGGCAGCAGAAGAAGCATTCGACGATGCTGATCCATACAACTCCTCGGACCGATCCTCATTTCGCCACTCGTGATGCTGTCGAACAATATCTCGATCCCCTTCGCAAGGCCTCGCTGAATGGTGATGTAGCGAGGTTCAAGGAGGTCTTTGAAGACGAGATCAATCGAGCCGCGTCTCTCTATGACGGTGATGGCGCGGCACCGACCTGGCCTCGAGTCAGCGATGAGATTCCAAACGTTCTGCGTTACCTTCGTACGGTCGTCGACAACGGCCGGGAAGAAGACAGCGAACGGCTTTCCTACTCGCACGAACCGCAGACGGTCATTGTCATCGGCGGAAGTACCTTGTCCCGGGGTCTGACGTTGGAGGGCCTCTTCGTCTCCTACTTCACGCGGACTTCCAATACGTACGACACGTTGCTTCAGATGGGCCGTTGGTTCGGCTATCGCGGAGGCTATGAAGATCTCCAACGCATTTGGGTGAGCCCGCGCCTCGATGAGGACTACCGCTTCCTGGCAAGTGTCGAGGCCGATTTGAGGAGCGAAATCGCCCGGATGACTCAAGCGGGGATGACTCCAGCGGATATCGGAGTGCGAGTGCGCTTGCATCCTGGACGATTGCAGGTGACTAGTTCGGCTAAGCAAAAGCACGCTCTGCAAGCTGAAGTCGATTTCGAAGGCTACAGGCTCCAGACGACACAGTTCGACTTCTCCGAAAGCGCTCCAGCGCTGGATAACGTCCGATCGACGGAGAGTCTTCTGCGACGTCTCCAGCCATTCCGGTCGGAAGCAACTCCCACTTTGTTCGAAGACGTTCCCCTTGAAGAGCTCGAAGAGTTCTTCCGAGAGTTCAAAGTCCACGAGAACAATCAGGACGTATTCTCTGACGCAATCAAATGGTCGAGCGAGAAGCTGTCAGATAAGCGTTGGAACGTCGTCGTTCCAAGTGAAGGAAAAGGCAACGACGGGCTCGAAGTGGCGGGCACCAAGGTCGGTTCGATCCGGCGCGCGCCGATTGAGAAGGGTCCGGACGATCTCCGAGAATCGGAAACGATAAATATCAGAGCGCTGATGTCTGCCAAGGACGTCATTCTCGATCTGCGCCTTCAGGGAAACCTGCCGGAAGGCAAGACGCTTGCGCAGATGAATAACGATGCTCAATATAACTGGCGAAAGCACAGAGATGGTGGAAATGGACGGGGGCTGCTGGTTCTATACCCAATCAGTCGATTCTCAGCGTCGAACTCAGCGGGCCGCATGCCGATGAACTCGGCTCTTGAAATTATCGACCCGGCACTTGTCGAACCGGGACTCCCTCCGATTGTCGGTATGGCAGTTGTGGCTCCTTTCGACTCTGAGAACCGCCTGGAATCCAAAGGAAGCAAGATTGCGGTACGTCCGATCTTCGATGACGCTGAAGACATTGATGAGCCGTTTGCTGTCGACACTGAACGAGATTACAGAGGAGACGCATGAGTTCGACCAAGGAGATCTTCCACGCGGCGCAGCGCGACGGGTCTCAATTGGTGGTTGGTGAAGCATCGGTCTTGGTCGCAGATTCAACTGGCAGACGACGAACGTGGCTCGGATATCAGGAAGGTAAGTTCGCAGTTGCCTATTTCGAGACCGACAGTGAGCGAGAGGTCAGCTTCTCCGTCAGCAAGGTGATCAGTATTCAGAGTGTTGACGTCAATGATGAAACGACCGGCACCATGTCGCGAGCGTTGAAAGTCGTCTGTCATGAACCGCGATTGGACGAGGTCTTCTTCGTCTTCATCGATGACGTGCGCAACTCGCTCGAAGGTGATTCTGACGTCATCGAGCTGGTGAATGCAGCTGCATCGGATTGGCGCCGTCTCCTCCATGTCGCAATGACGGAGCTCTCCGAGTCCGCCGCCGCAGGCATCTACGGTGAACTTCGCTTTCTCGAAAGTCTGACTGACAGCGTCGGGCCCTCGGCGATCGCATGCTGGCAGAGGACAGCTCAGGACATTCACGACTTCACCGGTGAATCCGCGAGAGTCGAGGTGAAGACCTCCGCCTTCCAAAATAGATCGGCTGTCACGATCCATGGGCTGCGACAGCTGGAACCTCCGACGACCGGCACGTTGACTCTGGCAGTGGCCGAGGTCCAGCGTCATGGTGCCGATTCAATATATGAGGCGGCAGAGAGGCTCAGAGGACTTGGCGTCGATCACGCCGTGCTGACCGAGAAGCTGCGTGATGCAGGGTATGTCGAAGGTATGCCGGGTTCGGGAGAGCACACCTTCAGTCTGATTTCGTGGCGATTTTGGGAGATCGACCGACAAACGCCAGCGCTGAATCGGTCGATGCTGACTGACTCTGTGGCAGATGCAGTATCTTCGCTTTCCTATTCGCTGAGCCTCGGGTCGCTCGGCGAGTCTTCGTCTAAGTTCGACTGCGCAAGGTTGGCCGCAGAGGGGAGTTCTTCTATATGACGCTTTCATCGCTCAAGAGGTATTCGAAGCCGAGGGGTGCCGGAGACCAGACAAGCGGCGGTCGCGGCAAACTTCTGCGGCCGACCAGTGCTCTTTCGAGGCTGGAGCTACTCGTCAGGGAGACGTTGCAGAATTCGTGGGACGCTCGTGATGAAGGTTGGACACCAGCGTATGGCGTGCGAGTCTATCGGATGGATCATAGGGTCAAGCAGATTCTTCGCGAACATGTCTTCACCGCACTCCCGGATTCCCTCTCTGACCTGTCTGAATGTCTGGAATCTCCAGATGTCCACGCGATCGAAATCTTCGACAGAGGAAGTGTCGGTCTGAATGGGCCCTTCCGGGCATCCGAAGTTGCCCAAGATGGGGAGAAGAACAACTTCAATTCTTTTGTATTCGACATAGGCTCGACCAAGTCGTCGGGGCGATCCGGCGGTACTTTCGGGTTCGGAAAGACAGCGAGCTTTGAGGTCTCGAATGCTCATAGTGTCGTCTACTGGTCAAGGTGCCACACCCATGACGACGAAGTCGAACATCGGCTTATCGCGTGCTCGCTGCACAACGAGTACGAAGAGGGCAATGCGCGATTCACGGGTGCTCACTGGTGGGGCGATCCTGACGACGACGACATCGTCCCGCTTCGCGGGGACGCAGCAGCGGCTTTGGGCGAAGAGATCTTCCGAACTCATTTCGGAGATACTGATGAAGGTGACCCCGAAACAGGGACTTCGATTCTCATACTCGACCCAGTCATCACTGTCGACGTCGATGAGGACCTCGACGCGCGAGTGCCCGTTCGCACCGATGAGCATTCAGAGGCGCTGATTCAGCAAGTTTCGGATGCCGTAGCACATAGCGCCTGGCCCAAAGTGGTTCCGAACGGTGAGGACTCACGGCCGATGATCGTCAAGTTGTACGAGAATCGTGTGGAGAGGCAGGTCGTCGACTCCACTCTGGCTGAGTACGGACACTTTGCCTCGAGTCTCAACTCCATTCGGCAGGTTCAGGGTCAGCTGGAATACGACTACTCTGTTCCGCTGCCTGTCGGCACTGTAAGGTCGCAGTGCTTCCCGATAACCTTGCGTCCCAGAGGGGCATTGCTTTCCAAGAAGGAAGAGCTATTCGGCGGTCGGAAAGATAACACGGTAGGTCATCTTTTTCTCATTGAAAGTGCACCGCTCGCGGCCGGTGTCGAAAGGGCCGCGCCGCACGACGTCCTCTGCATGATGCGGTCCGAGGCTGAGCTCGTGGTCAATTACGACCCCGTGGTGGAGCCTGACGGCGGGGTCTTGCAATGGCACGGAGTATTCAAGCCGACGCCTGAATGTGATCGTCACTTCGCAGCTTCAGAGCCACCGACTCACGACCGGTGGACACCAGATGCGGCAGAGACTGAGGCTTCACGCTATGTGGTGCAACGAGCACTCGATCAGATTCGAACGAAGACGAAGAAGTTCCTGAGCGAGAACAAGGTCCAGACGACCGTGCAGGAGCAGTCAGTCAGAAAGGTGGCATTGGGATTGCGGAGTTTCGTTCCACTGGGACTTCCGCCTGCTGAAGAGGAAAATCGAGATTCACCTCGCAGGCGAGCTCGGCAATCGGGACGATCGGCTAAGGGACGACGAATCGAAGCAGTTGTCACCAATTCGACCCCATTGCCCAATGGCCGCGGACAGATCGTTGATGTCCGCCCCACTGGCGCCCGAGGACAATCTGTTGCCCTCTCCGTGGATACCTATGCAATCACGTCGGACGGGCTGCTTGCTCTTGGTGACGATGAAGTGACGATCAGTTGGAAGTCCGAAGGCAAAGTCCTGTCCGTGGGGACTGACTGTGTTGCCCAATCAGATACAGAGGTGCAACTCAGACTGGACACTCGAACCCCAGCCGCACTTGAGATATCAATCCAGGCAGAGGCGGAAGTATGAGCAGACAGCGACTGTATCCCTTTCCCCGGTTGACGGCGGGTGACCTCGACTGGGGTGACTGGACTATTCAACTCAACGGCAGTCAAACGACGATCTCGGCGATTTCGGAGGATTGGGACTCCAACTCGGTGCTAACACTCGGGACCACTGTTCGAGCGAATACCCATCAGCTGAGCAGCGTAGGGGTCCGAAATCCGAAGCTCGCATTGAGCGTGGCTTGTCCGAGCACGGCATTCTCGAGTGGCAAAGACGTCCAGCTCCAACTCGGACAGTCCTCAATGACCGCAGAGGCAGAGGTGACTGTTGAAGGCAGTCTTGTGTCCCAGGTGCTCACAGTCAGAGCGCAGGTCATCGGTGATGATGAGTCAGAGCCGTTGTTGCGACGACGAATCGTCGCAGAAGGGCCGACTCTCAGGTTGCCGCTCGACACGGAGCTGGACGGTTTCCCGACTTCGAGTTATTCGTTCGACAAGCAGGGGATGCCCGAAGCCCCCTGGCGGTTGCTGGTGTCTGCCGACGAGTTGGAGGCTCCCTTCGCTCACTCTATAAGACTCGAGCTGAACGAGGACTTTGCTCCTGTACGCAAGCTGATCAGCGGAAACCCCGATCCGCACGTGGCTCATGAGCTCGATGCTGCGATAGTCCGAGTTTTGATCGCAACTGCCGCCCGCCTGTCCTCGGGAAATGAACCGCAGAAGCTTCCTGAAGAGGTGGCCGCAGAATATCCGGACTCTGTGGCAGCGGCAGCACAGAGGGCCTCGGAACAGTATCTGCGGCTTCCGCTGTCCGCCGCGGTGAAGTCATATCGGCTCGCACCGGAGAAGCTTGAGTATGATGTCGCCGCCGGCACGAGAATGTTGAAGGACTGACGATGGTGGGCAACATGCTATTCCCGAGAATCGACCCGAATGAGGCACATCGCATGAGGAGCGAATTCGTGCAGAAACTCGAATCCTGGCCGAAGTTCAGCGACAGCTCTTTTGACGCCGGACTTAATGGCCCGCGAGCTTTTCCTCCGACCGGAGGTTCTCGAATAAGCGAATCGGCGTTGAGAGGTTTGCGCCAGTCATGCATTGACGCTGTTGATGAATCTTCTGCGAGTTCCGCCTTGTCGATGACCGCCTCTTTCGATATTGCGATCGGCAGGGTTCTGTACCGAGCAGGCGAACATTCGATAGGCGAGTTCGGCGATCCGTACGTATGGGACTTCCTGACGCTGATCCTGATGCCGGATCTCGCAGCCAGACGCTTGGCGATGGGAAGCCTGTCGACCGCAAGAGGACACGCGCTTCAGAAACGAATCACCGGTGGAGATCGGCGTCATGTCTTCCAACGAATCTGGAAGAGATGGCTCATCTTCGGACCTGAAATTGTCGAGGCAGGAAAGCTCACCGAGGATGACTTTGGGGTAACCATAGAACGACTGATCACCAACCGGCCCCGACTTGCTCGCGCAGTCGCCAACGCGATTGTCGGATCTGGATATTCTGGATCAGAGCGTCGTGATTATTCTCGCATCTTCATGAGGCGGCTTCAGCAGACATCAGGACTCGTGCAGATTCCCGACCACGACGAGGACTATCTGCGAGACGTCATCGATGCACTTCACCGGCAGGTGGTCGAAACGCTCAAATAGTTAGTCGCCGTCTGCAGACGTCTGTGAATGGGACAGACTGAGAGACTGAGTGCATGGAAGAGTCTTGGGCCTCATCTGACCACGCGCGGCGTACGATGCAAGCCAATAGAAGACGCGATACAAAGCCCGAGCTGGCGTTGCGCTCGACGCTGCATTCCCGTGGATTGCGCTTCCGCGTCGACGCAGTTCCGTTCAAAGGAGTGCGCACTCGTGCTGACGTCGTCTTTTCGAGAGCCAAGATCGCGGTGTTCGTCGATGGGTGCTTCTGGCATGGGTGTCCTGAACACTTCATTATGCCCAAAACCAATACCAACTACTGGTCGTCGAAGATTTCAAGCAACCGTGACAGAGACGAAAGGGTTGACGGGGTGCTTGGTGACGAAGGCTGGCTGGTGATTCGTGTATGGGAACATGAGGACCCAGCCTCGGCTGCGACGAGGATCGAACGCGCGTGGAGAAGCAGAACTGGTCAGGCTTGATTTCGGTTTACCGTGTTCGAGCGTGGTGACTGCTGTTACCACGCTGAGTGTTCACCGCCTCCCACGCGAAGGTCGCGATCCAGTGAGACGAAACGTACTCGTCCGAGACGGCGGCTTCCAGGCCCGGAGCCATAAGTGCATCGACCCGAGTGAGCATGCCTTTGGCTTGAGCCATGAGGTTGGCGTCTTCCCTCTTCTCCGCGATGGCTTCGAGCTTCGGCCCCAACCGCATCACCGAGGCTGCTACCGACAGCCCCAGTCCGTAAAGATGGCTCTGCTGTCCGTCGGTCGGGTCGAGAACCTTGACGGGGGTGAGCGCTGGTGACTCCGGATCCAGTTCCGACAAGAATCCGGGCAGCCATGACGCGAACTCGTCCTCGGTGAGGACCTCGGCCATGAGATCGGCTTCGCACAGGCCGGGGGAGAGGAAGTCGTGGCCGCTGCGTTCCTGCGTGAAGTTCCATGCGGCATCCTCGGCGAAGAACCGCCGAGCCGCAGCGGCGATGGCGTCGATCGTATCGCGCCGATCGGCCGCTCGTGCGCCGATGAGGATCCGACGCAGCCCGAACGCAGTGTTGGAATGAACCCCGTGCCTGACCGGCTCGGAGACCTTCGGCAGCCATGCAGTCACGGGGTCGAAGACTGTCTCGGTGAGCACCTGGGTGTTCTTTCCCAGATCCTGGAGCTCCGTTGTTCCACTGGAATTGAGTACGCGGTTGAGTTCAACCGCCCAAGCCCAGCCATACGGCCGCTCCCACGAGGGACTGTCACGGAGGAAGGCCGCCTCGGCGAGCATATTCTCCTCGCTCAGATGCGCGGTCAGGACCTCAAGAGCTTGGTCGCGCCAACTCGCCGTCCGGCCCTCCTCGGTGTCGAGGAGCGACGCCAGCAGATAATGCATGTGCACGCTGGAATGCCAGTCGAAGGAATTCGCGAATGCCGGGTGCTTCTCCACCGCAGGCACGACATCGGCCAGGCTCGGGACGAGATGATGGGCCGCGTACGGATATTCGCGGGTGATGTTGCTCAGAGCCACCTCGGCGAAGGGATTGACGTACTTGTCGGACGAGTTCATGCGATGGATCCTCTCGGCTGAGATCTGACATGCTCACCCTAGCGCGCTCTGCACCCGCGGTTGAGCAGCCCAATCACGCAGTACCGCGGCCTTGATCTTCGACCCATTCGTTCCTGCGGTTACCGGCATAGCATCGATGACGCGGACTTCTGCCGGCACCTTGTAGCGAGCCAATCTCTCACAACAGTGCGCGATGATCTGCTCCTCGTCAGGAACGCGATCGTGGACGCCCTGCACGAAGGCGACAACTTCGGGTTCGCCGAGATCATTGGTCCGGCCGACGACCTTCACCAATTCCACGTCCTCATGCGTGATGATGTGGGTCTCGATCTCCGCCGGGTCGACAAGGAAACCGCGGAGCCGAATGACATCGCCCATGCGGCAGATGTACTCGAATGAGTGTGGTCCCTTCGCCCGGCCGAGGTCTCCTGTTCGGAACCACCCGTCGGCAGTGAAGTTCTTCGCGCCCTCGCCGGAATCGCCCAGATAGCTGTTGACGACGTTGGTTCCCGACAACTGGATCTCTCCGTCGTCTCCATCTGACATCGGCTCATCTGTAGCGGGGTCCGCGATCCGGTATTCGTAGGACGGATCAACGAGCTGTCCGCCGCCCGAATAGCGCAGATCATCCGATGTGTCGGTCGGCCACAGGGTAGCAAGGGCGAAGACTTCAGACGAACCGTATACTCCGACCGTACGTGTGCCGAATTCTGCAGATGCCCACTGCGCGATCTCGGCTGACATGCCTTGGAAGTCAGCAACACCCGCCCATTTCCACGAATCCAATCGGATTCCCGATTCGCCGCACGCGCGTCGTACGCGAGAGAGCATGTCATCGGCACCGACGAAATGTGTTCCTCCGAAATGCTCCCATGCACGGAGGAGCTCGGTTTCGTCGAAGACCGGATGAAGGAGAACCGCGGCCCCCGCGAACAGTGCTGCCATGCCGCCGCAGTACCCGAACACTCCGGAATAGGGCAGCGGTTCGACCATGAGATCTCCCGGACTCAGCCCGACTGCGCTCGCCGCATTCACAGCATGTGAGATCACAGCAGACTCGCGATGGGCGGCAAGCTTCGGCATGCCGGTCGAACCCGAAGTCGTAAAGGCCACCGCAAGTCGATCGTCTGATCCCGCGGCCGTCTGCAGATCGCCTGTGCTTGCTGCTGTGGCCAGTCGTGGGGCCCTCGGCACCACCATCGAACCCGAGCCGAGATCGTAGTCTGCGGGCGTGGGATCGGTCTGCGCACCAGGCACGGCCCACACGAAGCTGACAGGCGGTGTGAATGTCTCAGTCCCGTCTTCCTGAACTGAGCGCCGTGCTTCAGCGACTGCGGCAACCGCAGTGTCCAAGAATTTCACTCGTCCGAATCCATGCGCCATGACCAAGACCCGTGGCCGTGCTTTGGCAAGGACATGGCTGACCTCGGCAACGTTGTACCGGGTATTCACTCCGATGACATGGGCGCCGCACGCCGAAGCCGCGAACTGCCATGCATAGGCATCGGACCAGCTGGGAATCCACACGCCGATGCAGTCGCCTGGGCCGACTTGATGATTGGACAGAAGCCTGGCGAATTCGTCCGCGCGAGCGAGAAGGTCCGTGACTGTGACCCGACGGTGTCCGCCGTCGATCGGAGTCGTCGCAGACCTGTCCGGCTCAGGGTCGACGAGTGCTGTGCGCTGTGGATCGGCGGCAACCCAGGACTTGAGGTGGCCATAGAGTGTATCGGGGGTGGTGTTCATGCGATTTGAGCCTCCTTATCGGCACCGGCGGATTGATCGCTGCGCAACCACGTATCGACGAAGTCCGCGAAGTCGGGCATCTCCTCCATCGGATAGTGCCCGATGCCGTCGATGAGTTCGAAGTGTCCTCGAGGGATGGACGAGGCATCCCGGCGGACTTCGTCGGAGTCGATCCACAGATCGTCTGAACCAACGACAAGCCTGACCGGGCAACTGATGTCTGAGAGCAGTCCTCTGACGTCGTGATTGCCCCAACCGATGAGGTCCGAATTCGACACGATCGGATCCTCTCGGCAATGCATTCGCGCAATCATGTTACGGCGGTCGGCGCTGACAGACTTGCCGACGACCGCATCGGTTCCCCAGTAGGTGCGTTCGGTTCGCGACGGTGCCGCGATGTCGACGAGCTCGCGCTTCAGCGACCGAACCGAAACGCGACCTGAACCGGCGCCTGCCGCCATAGCTACGGCCGCGTAGATTCGGCTCCCGGCTCGTGTGACGAGATCGATAGTGATCTTGCCACCGATAGAACAGCCGACGACAGAGAACTTTTCGATGCCCAGCAGGTCGATGACCGACAGCGCGAACTGGGCGTAGTCGCCGAGATCAGTCACCGGGTCCCCGGCGCAGGGTTCTGACCTCCCGTGCCCGGGGAGATCTGGAACGATGACTCGATAGCCGACCTCCGCGAGTCGAGGTGCGACGTCTCGGTACTGAACTCCGCTCTGGCCAGCGGTATGCAGAGCCAGCAAGGGAGTTGACGAAAGATCACCCCAATCTTCGACAAATGCCGAACGACCATCGATGAGAAGCTGATGGGCGCGGAACGTGTGGCGAACCGAGTCAGAAGCGCCTTTGTCGAGGTCGGTCATTTCAGGAGACTCCAATCGATTCGTGGTGAGCGTCAGATGTCGGTGTACCGATCCAGCCGGAAGCCGCCGCCTGAACGCGACACAGGTCGATGACTCTGACCAGCGCGCTCGTCATGCGGAGGTATTCGTATCCGGATCCGTCGGTCTTCAGGGTTCCACGCATGGCTGCTTCCATGAAGGCGTTTCTCGGGGTCGTCATCAACCAGATGAAGACATCACCCGGTATTGTCACGGTGAAATCCGAACCCAGGAGTGAACGTGAAGCGACTTCGAGGACAGTGCCCCGATAGCAACGAATATGCACCGGCCTCGACCCGACCTGCAGGCCGATGGTCCCGTCGTAGTTCTCGATGAGTCGGCTGAACTCCGCATCGTTCTTCAATCGGGTTTCGAGAGCGGAGTTCCATTGTCGATTCCCTGGGCAGTGCAGAGCTGCGGACTCCAGCTGCTCGTCGAGAACGGCAATATCGACGTCGAATACCAGTCGCACTGTTGATTCCGCGCCGGGTATTTCGGCGTCATGAGAAGTGACCTCGACACGGGCCGAAGCTGCGCCGGGGAAATCGACTGCTGTGATGACGGTGCGGTCAGAGTCAGGATGCAAAGCCGCTGAAGCGGTCTGCGGCTCGACCGATGCGGAGACCAGACGGGCCGGCCCACCGATCTGTGCCTCGACGTCCTGCGCAATGGAGTGTGCGGCCAGGAGGAGCGAAGCATCAACGTTTCCACGGTCGATTGCAAAGGTCCTTCCGGGTGCCAGTCCGTTGATCATGAGCATTCCTTTCGAGGCTGTATATGCAAAGATTGTTGTCCATGGAGGACAAGCCGGGCAGCGGACGGAGACGAGCCGCACCACGATTCATCGACCGTGAGACCGTGGTCGATGCAGCGCTGGAAGTCTTCTCCGAAATGGGATTCCACGGGGCCAGTACACGCGAGATCGCCAGAGTCGCCGGTACCTCGCTGTCGAACCTCTACAACTATTTCGGTTCGAAATCCGCCATTCTCGAGTTCGTACTCGAGGAGACTTCGCGAACCCTGGCAGACCGCCTCGAAGCCGCGGCCGCTTCCGACTGCGAAGGTACTCTGTCCAAGATCGAAGCGGCCGTCAGGGCCTATGTCGACTTCATCCTCGAACGTCCTCGAGCGTCTCTGATCGGCATCACTGAGATTCGCTATCTTCACGGAGACAACCGCGCTGAAGTGGTCAGACAGCGCGACCGAACAGAGAAGGTATTCCGTGATCTGATCTCCGCAGGCCTTGCTGAAGGAGCATGCGATGTCCGCAACGTGGGCTCGGCTATGCGCGGAGTCGTGACGATCTGCAATTCGATGTCGACGTGGTACCGGCCCGCCGGTGAGCTGTCGGCCGAAACGCTCGCCGACCTTCAGGTGGATCTGGTGTTCGGGCTGATTCGCGCCACAGAACGTCCTCCTCGAGGGTGATCGAAGCCGTACATTACGAGGACGCATGCGACGCCTGTTCGCGTTCGGTGCGCTGCTCGACGTCTGCCGAGGTCTCGTGCAGGTCCGCTTGAAATCTCTCTTTGATCGTGAACACCGAGATGAACGTGATCACGGCCATGGCGATGATGTAGCCGGCCACGCTGGCCGAAGTCCCGGTCGCCTCGATGAGCGAGAGCATGATCATCGGAGCGAGTCCGCCGGCAAGCACACTGGCGATCTGATAGCCCAATGACGCCCCGAAGTAGCGGACATCTGCGGGGGACATCTCGGCAAACAAGGCTGCCTGCGGGCCGTACATCATCGAGTGGAAAGTCAGGGCGACGATGAGAGCCAGCGTCACGAGCACTGGATTTCCGGTGTCGACGAGCCAGAAGAACGGGAACGCCCATACTCCCATCAGCACGGTTCCGGTGAGGAAGATTCTGCGTCGCCCCCGGCGGTCGGACCTGGCGCCGAAGAACGGAATCGTCACGATCTGCGTGGCGACGGCGATGCAGACCACGAGGATCATGGTCGTCTGTGACAGACCGACATTCGCGGTGCCGTATGACAGCATTCCGGAGATGAGGATGTAGAATGTGCCGTTGACGACGAAGAAAGCACCGGCCGCCTGCAGGATCTCCTTCCAGTAGATGCGGATCGCCTGGAGGATGGGGACCTTCGGCATGTTCGAGGCCGTGCTCTTCGCTGCTGCTTTCGCCTGCATCGACTTGAACACCGGGGTTTCTTCGATGCGGAGCTGAACGAACACTCCGACGGCGACAAGGAGAATCCCGGACAGGAACGGTACTCGCCAACCCCACGCCGCGAACGCAGTCTCATCGACGAAGAGGAGGATGCCGAGGAAGAAGGCATTTCCGATGATGATGCCGGCAACCGCCCCCAGCTGGACGAGCGAACCGTAGAAACCTCGCCGGGCGACCGGAGAGTGCTCAGTCAGCAACAATGCCGCACCGCCCCACTGGGCGCCGACGCCCAGTCCCTGAACCAACCGGGCCGTGATCAGCAGAATCGGTGCCCAGATGCCGATGGTGTCGTATCCGGGCAGCAGCCCGATGGCAGTTGTCGACACGCCCATGATGACCATCGAAGCCACCAGTGGCCCCTTGCGTCCGAATCGATCGCCGAGGATGCCCGCGACGATGCCGCCGAGCGGGCGCGCGATGAACCCGACAGCAAGCGTGCCGAACGAAGCGATCGTGCCTAAAGCTCCTTCGAGGGAGGGGAAGAACAGATGCCCGAAGACCAGCGCAGATGCCGTCGAGTAGATCAGGAAGTCGAACCACTCAAGAGCAGTGGCAAGTACCGAAGCGCTTGCGAGCTTGGTCATCTTCCCATCGTTGTGGGTGTGTGGCGGCGCCGGTGATGATCCAGGGCTGTCCGGCCGCGTCGAGGGAGTAGAAGTCATTGCACACTCTCCTTTGAGTAAGGAAGAACGATCGTTCTTCAGTGGTAGTATGACAGCACTCAACAGCGAATGGCAATGGAAGAGGTGCAGATGATGACTGCGGGGAATGCTGAGGCGATTCAGAAGCGCCCTGTCGTTCGGACTGATCACAGCCTGTACTACGAGGATATGGAAGTCGGTCAGGTCTACCGTTCATCGTCCCGTACCCTGACCGAGGCGGATCTGACGATGTTCTCGATGCTCTCGGGTGACTGGAACCAAGTGCACGCGGACGCGACCCACATGGAGGCGCAAGGCGGCGAGCGGTTGCTCCATGGTGCTCTGGGCATCGCGGTCGTCACTGGTCTGATGGATCGAGCCGGATGGTTCGGCACCTCGGCGATCGCGATGACCGACATCGGCGACTGGGCGTTCGTGCGACCTCTGTGCTGCGGCGATACCGTGACGATGGAAATGGAGATCGTCGGCTGCCGCGTTGTGTCGGCGGGTGACAAGGGGATAGTTTCGCGGGTCTTCACCCTGTTCAACCAGAACGGCGAGATCGTGCAGAGAGGTAAGAGTGGGATGCTCATCAAACTGGAGCGAGACAGGTGATCGGTCGCGTCGGGCGCTAATCTGGAGGCGAACCGGGAGCCGCCCGTGTGAGGCTCGATCGAGAAGGCGAGGCAACGATGACGCGGTCACCTGAGGTCTTCGGCAAGACCGTCGATGAGCACACCAGGTGCGTCCACTACGCGACCGAACTCGACATCATCGCCATCCGCTTCGCCTGCTGCGGCCGCTACTACCCCTGCCATTTGTGCCACTCCGAGACTGCGGATCATCCCGCTCAACAGTGGCCGCGCGATCGATGGGACGAGCCGGCGATCATCTGTGGGAACTGCTGGAGCGAACTGACGATCACTGCCTACAACGCAACCGACGACTGCCCGACCTGCGGGTCCGCATTCAACCCCCGCTGCGCGGCGCATTCGGACTACTATTTCGCCGGTCAGTGACGAATCCGGTCAGTGCAGGAACTGCATCACCACGATCATTGCTGCCATCCCCCAACAGTCTAGAGAAACTAGCGGGCGCCTGCGGACGATGTCATGGACGGCGCAGATCACCAAGAGCATGGCGAGGACGACGACAGCCACCGTCAGGAAGGTACTGATGAGCGACATGTCGCCGGCATGATGACCGTGACCGCCGGCATGCGTCGAACCGCTCATGTGTGCCCCATGGTTGAGGACCTGCCACGCCATGACCGGATAGGTGATGGCGGAGAGGATCGCAGCAGTCGGTCCCGGGTGCGACGCCCCGGAACCGCTCCGTTCAGGCACAGCCGATGACCGAAGCCCGCGGTCGGCCTCCGACTCCGGCTCGCCCCCCGGGCCACTCGCGACGAGAGCGGGGGACCGCCTCGGCGAGGGAACCCTGGACGACGATCGCAGGAACACTGCCAAGCAGATCCCGGCGAGGAGCAGCGCCCCCGACCAGACGACTGCCGGGACGTGGTCGGTGTAGGCCAAATCGACCATGGCGAAGACCATCACCGCTGCGGCGACGATGGTCGGCCGACTCTTCGACGCGACGGTCCCGGTCAGGCACAGGATCCCCGAAGCGACCATGAGGAAAGAGGCGAGGCTGCTCATCGTTCAGGCCCGTCAGTCGCACTCACAGGAGTGGCCCGCCTCGGTGCCGCAGTGGCCCGACTTCGGGCGCGGCACATCGAGCGCGGGATTCCGGTCGAAGAAGCCATAGGGCTTCATTGTGAAGCCGAGGCGGTCGACCGGCATGATCGGCCAGTCCTCGGGACGGGGGAAGTGCGTCATCGCGAACGACGCCCACACGACGATGTCGTCGCCGTCGACCGGGCGCTGCTGCTCGACCCACTGCGTAATGGTACCGGCACCCGGGTTCTGATTCGGATAGGTGCCCGAGGGGAACCGCTCGTCCGCATCGAAGTGGGTCAGCCACATGTGCTTCGACCCGAAACCGGCCCGCTTCGAAATCGACGAACCCTCGGCCGCCATCATCGTCGGCTCATCGGGCACGCGCAGCTCATAGCCCACGGGGAACCCGTGCCGGTTGTTCTTCTCCGGATTGACGATGTGCCAGACCCGCCCGGCCTCACCGTCGGCTGTCCGTCCGCCCTCGGCAGTGAGCCGGGTCAGCTTGCGAGTGAACGCGTTGCCGTAGGGGTTGTCCTCACCGAAGGGCACGCGGACAGCTTCCTGCTCGTCAACAGCGTTGTCGATGCCGTCGACCTGCATGTCGAGGCGGGCGCAGAACATGTGCTGGTGGAAGGGCATGCCCAGTCCCTCGTCGCCGAGGGGAGACGACCAGCGCTGCCGCTGAGCCTCGTCACCGTACGCGGCCGTGTAGACGATGCCTGTGGCCTTGCACTCGAGCTCGATCGTGCCGTCGAGGTAGAGGTACCAGTAGAAGCCGTAGTCGTAGTTACCGACGGTGATGAAGAAGGAGATGACGAGGCGGCGATTGCGGCGCACATCGACGGCGCCGGTGAATTCGTCGGTGTGCTTGAACAGAATGCCTGCATCCTCTTCGTGGATGCAGATGGCGTTCGTGATCGTGTGCGCATGCCCCTGATCATCGGCGAGCACCGCGTCCGAGTAGTGGATCTCGCCGAGGCAGTCGCAGCCGAGTTCGAGCGAATTCGTGTTCTTGCCCATCGAATACTCGCCGGCGTCGAAGTAGTTCTGCCAGAAGCGCACCGGGCTGGGATCGCCGTAGGGAACGACCATCTCCGCCACCGAGGCGCGGTAGACGATGGGGCGGCGCTCGCCCTCGTCATCGAAGCTGATCTGATGGAGCACAAGCCCTTCGACCGGATCGAAGCCGAGTCGGACCTGCCACTTCTCCCATTCGAGGACATCGCCGTCGAGGGTGAAGCTCGCGCCCTCGGACTGGGTGATCTCGATCGGCTTCTGCGTCGTCCGCGGCTCGGGAAGCCAGGAATCGAGGTGATAGTCGAAGCGCTCCTGGGGCACGGGCACGATGTCGGTATCGACGACCTCGACGACCTCACCGGTGTTGAGGTCGAGATAGGCCACGAGCCCCTCGAGCGGATGCGCCCACGCATTGTCCTGCGGGTCCGACTGAATGAAGGACGAACCGCGCACGAGGCGGCGGCCCGCCTCTCCGGGAATGTCGAAGCATCCGGCTGAGAGCGCGCAGATGCGTACGGTCTCGACATCGGTGATGCCGCGAGCTGCGACGGCCGCCCGCCACGTCGCGTCGTTGCGGATCATCTGCTCGGCCTCTTCGTACTCGGTCATCGTGATCGGAGCCTGACCCTCGGCCGCGACATCGAGCACACGGGCGAACAGCACCTTGCGCTCAGTCAGCGAGACGAGGAGCTCCGTCTGCTCCCCGGTGCTGCGCTCGATGATGAGCGAGCGCACGCGACGGTCGAGGTCGGTGGCACCTGCGATGACCTCGCGCTTATCCGGTTCGACGAGGCTGACGAGCGCGAACAGCGTCTGTTCGCTCACGTGGCCGGCATCGACGATGATGGCCCGGTTGAGCTCGATCTCCTCACCGGTCAGGCGGTCGAGGGGATGTGCAGTCGAAGTGCCGACGGCAGTCGTTGTCGGTGCAGTCATGAGTCTTCACATGCCTTTCTGTGTATCGAGTTTGCTGTCGAGAGCGGGGTCGAGGTCGTCGAGCAGATCCTGAGGATCGGTCGGGGTAGGGCGGAAGACGCGGACCCGGTGTCCGCGGACGTATCCGATGAGAGCCAGTGCGGCGAGGGCGCCGAGGGTGCCGAGAGTGAGGGCCGTGAACGGTCCCTGATCGACGCCCCATTCGTCGAGGAAGTTGTACTCCTGTCCGAAGAGCCGATCGAGCGTGCCGGGGAAGATCGCGACCCAGGATCCGAGCAGGATCCAGAGGAAGGCGATGCCGCCGAGGATGGTGAGCCCGACATTGCCGACGGGCACCCGGAAGGGGCGTTCGATGCCGGGATGCTTCCAGCGCAACTTGATGGCCGCGGGAATGATGAGCAAGTAGCTGAGCAGGAACGTCGAGATGGAGATCGAGAGGACGACCCCGAACAGTGCACCGGCGTCACCGCTGAGCTGCATGGCCGCGATGAGGAACACCGTGGCGACGGTCCCGGAGAGGAGGTTGACGTTGACCGGGGTGCCGAGGGTGCGCGAGATCTTGCCGAAGAAGCCTCCGAAGAAGGCGCCGTCGGCCGCGGTCAGTGCCTGCATCCGATCGCTCATGATCATCCACGCCGCGCCTTGAGAGGCGAGGATGATGACGAACATCAGCGCCGCGAGCACGACCATGACCTCGGCAGCGGGGCCGTAGACGGTGAACACCGTCTGCACGGCGTCGAGGAGCCCGCCGATGCCGGTGATCGTCTCGGTCGGCAACACGAGCAGCATGGCGAGGACCGGCAGGAGATAGCAGAGCGCGGAGATGAAACCGGAACGTGCGATGGCGACGGGGATGTCCTTCTTCGGGTTCTTCATTTCGTCCGACGCGCTGTTCGAGGCCTCGAACCCTAGGTAGGAGAAGAGCAGGAGCGGCACAAGCCCGAGGAAGCCGCCGAGGCTGGGACTGAAGTCCGAGAGGTGGAGGGGCTGAACTCCGTGCTGGGCGGCGTAGATGATCGTGGTGAAGAGGAAGAACGCGATGAAGATGACCTTGAGCACGCCGCCGAGCGTGGGCAGCCACTTCGCCTTCGCCAACGACAGAATCGCCGCGATCACCGTGATCCAGATGAAGACGATCTTGAAGATCCAGTCGCCGATCGATCCGGCCTCGAGCGGGCTGATGAACTGGTTCCAGGTGCCGGTGGCGAGGAACGCCATCGAACCGCCGACCCACACTGGCTGAGTGACCCAACTGAGTATCGAGGCGATCGCACCTGCGGGCCGCCCGAAGGCCTGGCGGACCCAGATATAGGCTCCGCCCTCACCGACGAAGGTGCTGCCGGTCTCGGCGAAGACGAGCGCGTAGGGCACGAGGAAGAAGATCGCGAGGACGAGTGTCCAGGTGAAGGTCTCCGCTCCGAATCCCGCGGTCTCGGCGAGGACTTCGATGCTCAATACCGCCGACATGACGATGAGCACGATGTCGAATCGGCCGAGCGATTTCTTCAGATGCTGCTTCTGTTCGTCCGCGTATGCGGTCGTGCGTTCGAGGGAAGACACCATCCACCTCCTTGTGAGTGGGCGTCCGATGGAGTTCTTTGAGTTACACCGTAAAGAATTGCACGAAACACCGGTCGGCAACAGGGGCACGGCCATACCGATCGGCGCTTGCCTAGATCACTTCTGGAGATAATGGGGTTATGGCCCGACCGAAGAATCAGACGAATCGCCGCGCACAGATGGTGCAGGCGGCGAAGGAGGCGATTGCTGCGCGCGGCATCACCGGTCTCCGCGCGATCGATGTCGCCGCGTATTCCGAGCTGGGCGCGGGGTCGGTGGCGTATTACTACCCTGACCTCAGCGAGCTCGTGCGCGAGGTGCACCAGGACGCGGTCTCTCGCTTCTATTGGAGTCGACAGCAGCAGTCGTGCGAAGGCGACGACCCGCGGGTGAAACTGACGAACATGATCCACAGTGGGATCCCAGTCTCACGAGAGGACATCGATTTCCAGGTTCTGGGCGAACTCCATACGCACGCCTATAGAGACGGGTTCCATGCTGAACTCATGGCGGAACTCTTTCGACTCGAGGTCTCGCTCTATCACTCGATCCTCAGTGAGGGGGTTGAAACTGCGGACTTTGCAATGGCTGTGTCGGAGGAGACTGCGGCAAAGAACCTTGTGGCGTTGGAGGACGCTTACGCCCTGCATTTCATGGGAGGAACTCCGCTCGACACGGAGGCGATCTACGAACTGATCGTCGCCAACGCCGAGGCGCTGACGGGGTGCCGCCGCTTGTATTCTTCGACGGCCCGGAGATCACTCGGATGAGCGATTGTCTTCGTTGTTAGTTGGCAGGTGTGCGTAAGCGGTAGTGCCCGGGCTTGGCTCACCGTGATGTTCGTGCTGTTAGGCGCCCTCTGGCATTGCTTCGTCAATCAATAAAATGGGGCAAACGGCTATACTATATTCGCGGGTGGAGTGCGTGGCGCGATCTTTTGTTGAGAAAACTGTTTCGGTATACTTGTTATCTCCGAAAATCAATAAAAGCGCGCGGGTGGCCGTATAGCGTAATACGCGAAAGCATGAATATACCTTAAGTCAAATAGCAAATAGTCTGATTCAGGATTCTACTGTTCGCCGGGGCGTCTTGGAGCGGCAACTGATTCCCGCTGTGCATTGTCAAGGAATCGGGATGGCTGGAAAAGTTTGAGTAGGCTATTCGGTTCTCCGCCCAGAATTTCCTCAGACAGGATTTCGGCTAGCAATGGAGAGAGGACTATTCCGCTGTGTGCGACCGCAGCAAAAATGGCTGAGTTGGGACGGATTCGACCGACAGCGGGTAGGCCATCTGCCGGAATCACGCGATGGCCGACGCGTATGTCTACAACCTGTGTTTCAAGATCGGGGAAAAGTTTCGAGACGCGGGCGGAAAACTCTTCGACCACTGTTTTGCCGGGTTCTTGATGTTGATCCGCGGACGAATCGAGATCAAGGGCTTGCACCAATAGGCGCTCGTCATTTTCTGGTCGGAGATTCAATCTATCGGTCGTGACGAGCCCTTGAACAGGGTGTCCGGGGGCTTCGACACGAGCAAGGTAGCCGTACGCTGAGCCATTGACAACTGCTGGTACCAGCGGAAGTCTTCCACCTGCAGACTCAACTAGGTGCTCACTTCCATTGCCAGCGGCCACTACCGCTACTCGCCCGTTAATGTTACCTTGGCCCGTCACTACAGTGACGCCGTCCGAAGTTTCCCGAACGCTAGTGGCGCGGCACTTATGCATCGAGAATCGCTCGTTCTTAACCAGGCCGTCCAAGAGCGTGCGCGTTCTTGTGACTGGGAAGGCGTGACCCTCTGCCTCGAAGACCGCCGCAATGGCAGAGGCTGGTACTTGAAGCCCTGTCAGTTCCTCTGCCTCGGTTGAATCTATCCACGCGGCGGGGTAGCCAAGCGAGATGAGACGTTCGACCCGCTCGGTCAGGGTCTGTCGGTGTTCTTCATCGTCTGCAAATTCCACATGGCCAGCGAATGTTACCGATTGGGGGTCGTCTTGAGCGATTTCCTGCCATCTGCGCAGACCTTCGACATTCAGTCGGTGGTAAGCAAGAGGATGTTTTCTGTGACTGTTGATCCACCCATAGCTCACCGCTGAAGTGCCACTTGCAGGCTCGTCGAAGTCCAGCAGCTCTACCGTCTGCCCGCGCTTGACGAGCGCATCTGCGAGGCTGACTCCGATAATTCCGGCGCCGATGACAATTACCGACTGCTCTAACTGACTTGTCATGAGTGAGAAATGCCTTCCGAGTCTTTGTTGCTAGTCGTGTTGGATGGTGCTGATTTGGAGCCGGGGTGAGTGAGGCCGACCTTCTCGGCGGTCAGCAGAATGTCTTGGCCCGAGATAGCCGTCCTGAGCTGGTTAAGTCCCTCCATGCGCTCGAGAGCGCGTTCGGGATTCTGGGCTGCTACTGCGTTGACGAGGGCTTGGGAGACGAGTAGCGGAATTGATGCGTCGCTTGCTGAAGACAGTGATGTCGGAGAGGTCGTAATTACATGATCGGCCGTCTCCCGGATCGGCATTCCGATGGCCTCCGTAATGAGTATCACGGTGAGGCCGAGCTTTCGGGCATGCTGGCAAGCGACCGTGATTTCGTCGAATTCCCGAATTGGCGCAAACACGATGAGCACAGTTCCGGGAGCTAACTGGACGAGTTCATCCGCAAGAAGTACGCCGGATGCGCGCGACGAATCGGCAGATAGTCCGACTCTGGAAAGGAAGAAAGCCAGATAGTCCGCGATGAAGCCAGTTGGCGACAGGCCGTAACAGGCGACATGGTCGGAATCTGCGACAGACTGGACGATTGCGTTCCACTCGGTATCACTAATCGTTTCACGAAACTGTTCAACTGCGACAGCGGTGTCGTCGATAACTGTGCGAAGGTGGCTGCCGGCAGTGGTCGAGTGCATCCGCCGATGAATGACAGCTCCCGGGTCGGCTCTGCTGGCCACGAGCGACATCGCCGCCTTCCGGACTTCCTTCATCCCGCGATATCCGAGAGCACGTGCAGCGCGGATCACGCTGGCATCGCTCGTCCCGATCACCTTCGCGATATCTTTCGCACTCGATGTGGCCACCTGATCCGGGTGGCGAGCGAAATACGATGCGATATCCGCCAGTGTGCCGCGTAAGCGCGGCCCCACTCGGGTTGCGCGTTCGAACAAGGTCTCGTCGCTGGTGTCATCTTCAGCCACAGCACTCCTTCTCCTGATCTGGCGTCTACTGCTAGCCGCCGCTGTGCTCAATCGTGCCCGGATGCTTCAAGGAAAGAAAGCGGCGGATCCACGAGACATGACGGAAACACTACACAGCTATATTGGTATGTAGTATAAACGATATTGGAGTCGCCGATGTCGTCGATAAGCTAAGGGGTACAACCATGCATGACCTGGCAGTAGTCGGTCTTGGTGCTCTAGGTACCCATGTCGCTCTTGCAGCTGCACGAAAAGGCCTCGACGTCGTCGGCCTGGATTCAGGGTCTGGAGATCACGAGCATTCAGCAACCGGTGGCCGTACTCGAATATTTCGGTTGGCATACACGTTCGGCACCGACTATGTTCCGGCTCTGCAGCGCTCTCTGACCTTCTGGAACAGCCTCAGCTCCCGCTATCCGGAGACACGTTTCGAGACCGGCGCGTTGATGATCGGGAACGCTGCAGACCCCGAAATAGCGAAGGCTGTGACTGCCGCACAAAGCTGCAATCTGCCTCACGAGCTACTTGATGCCTCCGCCATGTCAACGCGCTGGCCGATGCATCACCTGGTGCCCGGTGATATCGCGCTCTACGATCCTGCTGGCTCCCTACTCATTCCACCAGCAATCACCGCCCGAGTCAGAGCAGATGCCGAAGCGCTCGGAGCAACCCTGCGATTCCATTCTCCAGTCGCTGCTATCAAGGAAAGCTCGCGAGGCAGCATGATCACCTTGGGCAACGGAGAAGAACTCCGTTCCCGCCAGATCGTCGTCACCGCGGGCGCATGGTCCGGTCGTTTTGTTCCAGAGTTCACCAATGCCGTTGAACTTCGCCGCGCAATTCTCCATTGGTTTTCGACACCGAACGATTTCGAATACGGGCCCACACAGTTTCCGGTCGGCCTGCGGCGAACGGGCAACGTGCGCTACTCGTTCTTTCCTCAGGTTGATGCGAACGGAATCAAGGTCAACCTCCATTCTCCGAAGCAAGTGGTGCCGCAGCCGGAGATGCGCGAAATCAACCTTCCCTCCGATTTCGACGAGCTCGTCGATGGCCTCAAGAGGACGCTGACCGGGTTAGGCAGGAGAACGGCCTCCGCCGCCTATGTGGAGAGCTACACACCGGACTACCGGATACTGCTTGGCCGAGTCGCAAATACCAAGAACCGTTGGCTCTTGGCAGGCGGCTCTGGACAAGCGTTCAAACTGGCGCCTGCACTGGCAGAACACCTCGTCGAGCTCATCCAAGGCGAAGTACCGAGCTTGAGTCTTGACGGCGTGATCCGAAGTCCAGGGACACCGGCAGTCGAAGCTGTCCGAGGACCATGACTTCGGCACCGGTCGACTCGCCTCAGTAAGAACCGCTCCACACGATTACCTGTTATCACCAGAAGAGACACAATCGCAGAAATGCGAGAAGAGGAAGTAGAAGAATGCGAGTAGGCGTCGATATCGGCGGCACGTTCACGGACATCACAGCCGTGGATGACCAGGGTGTATTTCACATCGGTAAAATTCCGAGCACACTCGACGACCAGTCCGTGGCGCTGGCCCAGGGAGTCTCGGGCGTCCTCGAACGCAGCGGTGGCCAGGCAGGCGAGGTGGACTACCTCGGCCATGGAACGACAGTTGCGACGAACACTCTGCTCGAGCTGAATGGTTCACCCACCGCTCTTGTCGTCACCCGTGGATTTCGTGATGTCTTAGAGATCGCACGACAGAAGAGACCGAGCCTGTACGACTTGTTCGCTGAGAAGCCTCGCGTCCTTGTTCCGCGCAGCAGGGTCTTTGAGATCGATGAACGGCTGCTCGGGGATGGCACAGAATTACGTCCCGTTCAGTCCGACGACCTCGCGACTTTGCTGGAGAAACTCGCCCAGATCGACGTCACAGCAGTAGCCGTCTGTTTCCTCCACAGCTACCGTGACCCCGCGCACGAAATAGAGGTCGCGGAAGCGATTGCTGAACGCTTCCCCGATCGCTATGTGACTAGGTCGAGCGAAGTCGCACCAGAGTTCCGCGAGTACGAACGACTCTCGACCACAGTCATCAACGCGTTTATCGGGCCTCGCATGGACCGGTACGTTTCGATGCTTGAGAAGCGCACTAATGAACTCGGGGTTCCCGTGCCGCCTAAGATCATCCAGTCAAACGGTGGCATTGTCTCTCCGGACTCAATCGTACGCCGTCCAGTGAGTACCTTGTTGTCTGGGCCGAGCGCTGGGGTGCTGGGTGCTGCTTGGGTCTCTGAGAGATCTGGTTTCACCGAGCTCGTCACTTTCGATATGGGTGGAACCAGCACCGATGTCTGTCTCGTCAGAGACGGTGAGGCCCTCGTGACTGCCGAACGAAGCGTTGACGGATACATTGTCCGTACTCCAAGCGCCAACGTTCACACGGTTGGCGCTGGCGGCGGTTCGATTGCGCAGGTCGACGGTGCGGGTGCGCTGCAGGTCGGGCCACGCAGTGCTGGTGCTCGTCCTGGACCTGCGGCATATGGTCATGGAGGAACTCGTGCGACGGTGACCGACGCGAATATCGTGCTGAGTCGACAAGACCCTGACCAGGTCATCGGAGAAGGACTGCATCTCGATATTGAAGCGGCCGAACGTGTCGTGGAAGAGATCGGGACAGCACTCGCGATCGACGTTGAAGAAGCAGCCCTCGGTGTCATTCGCGTAGCTAACTCCCACATGGCTCGTGCGGTACGCGGAGTCAGCGTCGATAACGGCGATGATCCTAGGGATCTTGCTCTCGTTGCGTATGGCGGTGCTGGGCCACTGCACGCTGTGGAAGTCGCGCGAGAGGTGGGCATGAGAACTGTGATTGTCCCTCCCAACCCCGGCACGTTGTGCGCACTCGGCCTGCTTGTCAGCGAAGTCCGCACAGAGATCCGGCAGTCGAGTCTGCTCGATCTCGGGGACAGTGCTGCCCCATTGCAAGATGTTATCGCTGGGCTTCGCACTTCGGCAGAGGAATGGTTCATTCGCGAAGGAGTCCCCTCCGCGGAACGATCAACTCGCTTCGTCCTTGATATGCGCTATCAGCGGCAAAACTTCGAGCTCCCTGTCGACATCGGCGATGGGGTACTGACGGATACGGATATTCCGTCCATCATCGACCGCTTCCACGAGATCCACCGAAAAACATACGGGTTCGCCCATGCAGGTTCCGGAGTGCGCGTCGTGAACATCACCGTCATTGCGTCTCAGCCCGTCGAGCCTTTGGAACCCACAACGCTACCAACCAGAACGATCGCCGACCGGGACTCCATCATCGCTACACGCGACGTGCGCTTCCCAGAGGGAAAGCTCCCATCCACAATCCACCGTCGTGAACTTCTACGTTCCGGAGACCACATCGACGGCCCAGCCGTCATCGAACAGGAAGACTCAACTACATTGTTGCCACCAGGATCCCACGCACTCGTCGACTCATACGGAACACTCATCGTGGAGGTGGGAAAATGAGCCTCGATCACGACACCCTGACAAAACATCACACCACCAACAGTGCCGATCAAGTCGACCCGATCACCGTCCAAGTCATTGGGAACGCACTTCTCTCCGTTGCCGAAGAAGCAGGCACCGTTCTCAGACGAGCAAGCTACTCGACGAACATCAAAGAGAGAGCGGACTGCTCGACTGCGCTGTTTGACGCAAACGGTCGGCTCATCGCACAAGCTGAACACATCCCCATCCACATGGGTTCGATGGCCGGTGCGGTAGGGCGCCTGAGCGGACGTCTTCCGGGATATGAAAACATCCGCATCGAGTCTGGTGACGTCTTCATCACGAACGACCCCTACGACGGCGGAGGCACTCACCTTCCCGACATCACAATGGTGGCTCCAGTCTTTGTCGAAGACGAGATCGTTGGATGGAGTGCCAACATTGCACACCACTCTGACGTCGGAGGACATGTGCCGGGAAGTAACTCTGGAGACTCGACCAGCCTTTTCATGGAGGGCTTGCGAATTCCATTGGTAAAAGTCGTCAGCCAGGGCGAAGTCATCAACGACGTTCTCTCATTCGTGCTCCTCAACTCGCGGTTGCCTGAGGAGCGTTACGGAGACCTCCTTGCTCAGCAGTCAGCAGCTGCCGTCGGTGCACAGCGCCTCCTCGAACTCCATGCCAAATACGGTACTGGCGTCGTTGCTTCGGCAAGTGCCTCTCTGCTCGACTACGCAGAGAAGCGTCTGGCCCTCGCCGTCGCCGAAGTCCCAGATGGCGTGTACACGGCCACGGACTGGCTCGACGAGGACCGCCCAGGCGATGGCAGGATCCCAATCGTTGCCTCTGTGACGATCGACGGCGAACATATATCCGTCGATTTCACTGGCACCGGCCGGGAAGCAGTCGTCGCAGTCAACGTCGTTCGCAGTGCTCTCGAAGCGACAGTGTTCTACGCGCTCAAGGCGGCACTAGATCCAGGGATACCTGCCAACGGGGGATTCTTTGACGCAGTGAAGATTCACGCCCCCGAAGGCACCATTCTCAACCCCCGTCCGCCTGCCCCGGTCGCAGCGAGGACAGATACCTGCCAGCGAGTTGTCGATGCCGTGTTCGCCGCTCTCGCCCAAGCTCTTCCTGACAGGATCCCTGCCGGGAGCCACTCGACGATTACCTACGTCAATTTCTCGGGTCTCGGTCGCGATTTCTACGTCTATCCAGAGGTAGTGGCCGGCGGCGCCGGCGCGCGTCCGGAAGCGGATGGCCTCGACGCAGTTCAAGTGCATATCACTAACTCATCGAACCTGCCCATCGAATCCCTCGAAAGCGAGTACCCGTTGATGGTCGACGCCTACGAGCTCGTTACCGATTCCGGTGGCGCGGGAGCGCATAGAGGGGGCCTTGCGCTCCGCCGAGACATCCGAATCCTGGGCGACGGTGCGGAATTTTCCGCCCATGCCGACCGTCAGTCCCTCCCTCCAACAGGAATGGCAGGCGGTCACAACGGAACTGCCGGCCGTTTCACCGTCCGCCCCGGCACTACTGAGGAGCAAGTACTCCCGGGTGGACGAGTAAGCGGCGTGGCGCTGGCTCAAGGTGACGTCATGCGAATTCAGAGTCCCGGAGCCGGCGGCTTCGGATCACCCTTGCAACGCCCCGTTGAAAAGGTCCTTATCGATATCGCTGATGGAAGAGTCTCTCGGGAGGCAGCGGCTTCTATCTACGGCGTCATCGTCGATGAATCTGGAAATCTCAACCGCATCAAGACCGAGCAAGCCCGTGCCACTGCAACATCCTCCAGCAAAAACTCGACAGAACATATGCCCACCACTGCTACGGAAGAAAGAAGTGCAGGATCATGAAAAAGAAGCTCACTCTTGCTGCCGCACTCATTGTTGCCCTTTCACTCGGCGGATGCGCTGGCGACCTTAAAGGAGGCGGAGGCGGAGACGACGCCAACTTTCCAACTCACGCCATCGACCTTGTTCTTCCCTTTGGATCAGGTGGAGCCACTGACATCGGCGCGCGCGCGATGGCCGATGCTCTCTCCGGTGATCTCAAGCAACCGATTAATTCCACCAATGAAACTGGGGCGCAGCAAGTCACCGCTGTAGGGAAAGTGCTCAATTCCTCCAGGGATGGCTACACTCTGCTTGCCGATGGAGCAGGCTCATCGTCTATCCAATCACTGTTGCCTGACTTGCCGTTCACCTGGGACGACCGCACATTCATCGCTGATGTCGCAACCGGCGCACACGCCTACGCGGTTGGTAAGAAGAGTGGCATCACTTCCCTCGATGAACTCGAGCAGAAAGCGCAGGACAACCCATCTGGTTTCCATATCGCATGGCTTGGTGGTACCACAACCAGTGACTATGCGACCCTTCAGTTTCTCGATGCTATCGATGTCGATGCTTCGAAAGTAGTGAAGGTGCCATTCGACGGTTCCGGAGATGCTATGCAAGCTGCAGCGGCCGGCGACGTCGACCTGGCGGTAGGCGGATCGAGTGCAATCGCTTCTCTGTACAGTTCCGGAGATCTCGTACCGCTGGCCATTACGACAGAGGACCCAAACTTTCCCGAAATACCACTGACCGCTGATGAAGGATACGACTCACTCAATCTCACCTTCTGGGTTGGGCTCTCCGGGCCTGCGGATTTGCCCGATGGAGTCGTCAATAAACTCAGTGAGTCTCTGAACACGCTTGCCGACAATGGCGAGTTGAATGAGTCCTTCGAGAAGATCGGGATGACCGTCGAAGTGCACACTGGTGAGGAGCTGACAAAGCAGGTAAATGACGAAGCTAAGACATTCGCGGACCTGAAAGAAGCGGTTGAGTGATGTCTACGTTATTAGCTCGTACGGGCTCACTGTTACGGTCACCTGACGGGTGGGGCCACCTTCTGATCGCGCTCTTTGCCCTTGTTGCAGTCGGCAATGGCGGGGTGATCGTCAGTGCTGCTGGAGGCATTGGGGAGAAAGCTGCTGCCGGATGGTTTATTGGAATCATCGGAATTATCCTCCTCGGTCTGGTCGGACTTGGGTTCCGTGAAGATCTCCGCGGTGGGCGCGTATCAGTGATGTCAGAACTTGCCACAACAATCATCGCCGAAGAGGAAGCTGCGGGCCGTGAGGTCGAAGACCACTTCCAAGTCGAGCTCCCACTGCACTCTCCTCGGATAATTGCTCGCCTGCTGTTGCTCAGTGCGGTGTTACTCGTCGGTTGGATGGTAGCAATTCCGTGGATTGGGTTCGGAGCTGCGACCGCAATCTTCTGCCTTCTATTTATGCGCTGGATGAGTCGAACCTCATGGTGGACGACACTCATCACATCCATATCTGTCGGAGCCGGGCTCGCCATTCTCTTCAAGCTTGTCGGAGTCATCCTGCCAACCGGTGCCCTCTGGTACCTGATCTGACCCATTCGAGAGGAACTATCGCATGGATTTACACACCGTCATCAGCGGATTCGCCACAATCCTCACACCAGAGCACCTTCTGGTCGCGTTCCTCGGATGCTTCGCAGGAACGTTCTTCGGAGTGCTGCCTGGCCTCGGCCCAGTGACGGCTATTGCAGTGCTCTTCCCATTGACAACATACTTGGACCCGGTGTCCGGGATCCTCATGCTCGCTGCTGTCTACTATGGCGGAATGTATGGAGGCTCAACGACGGCGATCCTACTCAATATCCCCGGAGAAGTCTCTTCACTTCCCTCCGCGCTGGAGGGCTATCCAATGACGAAACGAGGTCGAGCCGGCGCGGCTTTGGCAACTGCTGCAGTATCCTCGTTTTTTGCTGGGATCGTGGGCACCATCGGAGTTATGATCATCGGCCCTACCATCGCACATTTCGCTTTGGCATTCGGGCCGCCGGAACAGTTTGGTCTCCTGCTCTTCAGCCTCACAGCAATCTCCGGGCTGGTTTCTGGCTCGATTGCTAAGGGGCTAGGAATGGCTGTACTCGGAATCATGCTGTCTTTGATCGGCTACGACGCAATCTCCGGGGCACAGGTATTGACATTTGGCTCATGGACCCTGGCTCAGGGGCTTAACGTTGTTCCGGTCATGATTGGACTGTTCGGCATTGGCGAGATTCTGAAAACTCTGATCCAGAAGAACCCGGTTCCATCTGTAGCACCTGTGGGAAGTCTCCTTCCCAGTCGCGACGAGCGTAGAGCAAGCGTGGGTCCAACCGTGCGTGGAACTGCGCAAGGCTTCTTCCTCGGCCTCATCCCGGGAATGTTGCCTTCTGTGACCTCGTTCCTTAATTACAGTTGGGAACGCAATCGCGCCCAACGCAGGGGGACCTCGAAATTCGGGCGAGGAGCAATCGAGGGAATCGCAGGTCCGGAAGCCGCGAACAACGGTGCCGCCATGGGCGGATTCGTTCCCTTGTTCAGCCTGGGAATCCCCACCGGTCCATCGATGGCACTCATTCTCGCGGCACTTCTCGTTTACGGATTGGTTCCGGGCCCCACGCTTTTCACTGAGAAGGCTGACTTCACGGCGGGCATCATCGCGAGCTTCCTTATCGCTAACGTGATCCTTCTTATTCTCAATCTGCCGTTGGTCGGGCTCTGGGCGAAGATCGCTAAGGTGCCCTTTTCAATAATGGCTCCGATTGTCATCGTCTGCTGCCTTGTTGGAGCTCTTCTCGAGCGCAACAGTATGTTCGACGTCGGAGTTTGCGCACTTTTTGGTTTCCTAGCGTTGCTCTTTGATCGGGCTCAATTGCCGATTGCACCACTGGTCATGGGCTTCATCCTAGGGCCGTCGCTACAGCAATCGATGCGCCAGTCTTTCACCATGTCATCGACCTTCTACTTCGAACGCCCGATCTTCATCCTGTTCGCAGTAGTGAGCCTGGCAACTGTGGCGTGGTCCATCTATCGCGCTGTGCGGTCAAAACGCGACAAACAGCGCCGAGCTGTAGCAGGTTACGTGCAATAGAGGTTTGAGAGAGGCAAATTGTTGGCGACAGCAAGGCCGGGACCGTTCGAGGGAAGATTGGACATGACCGGCGTTCCATGGGTGGTGAGTGCGTCTACCAGTAGAGGTGACCTCACTCCCACTGCAGCCAGGTCGTCTTGAGATCCGTGTAGTTCTCAAGAGCGTGAACGGACAGGTCGCGGCCGAACCCAGACTGTTTGAACCCGCCGAACGGTGTCGTGAAGCCGAGGGCGTCGACGGTGTTGACCGAGACCGTGCCCGCGGTCAGCCGGGAGGACACTCGGTGAGCACGTGACATGCTTCCGGTCCACAGCGCCGCGGCAAGACCGTAGGGAGTCTCATTCGCCTTCGCGATCGCTTCCTCTTCACTGTCGAAGGGAGTGACGAGTGCGACCGGCCCGAACACCTCGTGCTCGTGCAGGCGATGATCGGCCGGCAGGTCGGTGACGATGGTCGGATCGACGAACGTCTTCATTCCATTGATCTCCGGTCGGTTGCCACCCTTGACGATCGTCCCGTCGGCACGAGCCTGCTCGATGCAGTCCCACACCTCGTCGGCGTGCTTCTCGGATACGAGCGACCCGATGGCCGTGGCAGGATCGAGCGGATCACCAGGCTGGTACGAATCGGCAGCGGCCGCGAAAAGGTCGAGGAACTCCTCGTAGACGTCGCGTTCGACGAAGATCCGCGAGGTAGCCGAGCAGACCTCTCCCTGGTTGTAGAAGATCCCGAACGCCGCCTTCTCCGCCGCCGCACCGAGGTCCTCAGTATCGGCGAAGATGAAGTTCGCGCTCTTTCCGCCGGCCTCGAGCGCCAAACGTTTCATATTCGATTCGCCGGCATAGACCTGAAGCTGTTTGGCCACCTGGGTGGACCCGGTGAAGCCGAGCATGTCAACATCCATATGACGACCAAGCGCCTCACCGACGACCGAGCCGCGGCCCGGGACGACGTGGAGGATGCCAGCAGGAACGCCGGCCTCGACGGCGAGTTCGGCGAGGAGCAGGATCGAGTGCGAAGCCTCGACCGGCGGCTTGACGACGAGGGCATTGCCAGCAGCTAACGCCGGCGCGATCTTCCACGTCGCGATTTCGAGAGGGTAGTTCCACGGCACGATGACCCCGATGACGCCCAAGGGCTCGCGCGTGACCAGAGCCGTGGAACCGGTCGGAGTCACCGGGATCTCATCACTGAGCTTCTCGATCGCCTCCCCGTAGAAACGAAAGAGAGCGGCCGCGCCCGGAGCATCGATCGTTGACGACTCGCCAATCGGCTTGCCCATGTCGAGAGTGTCCAACAGCGCGAACTCATCCGAGCGTGCCTCGATGAGGTCGGCAAGACGCAACAGGACTTCACGCCGATGAGTAACTGAAGCACGCGACCAATCGCCGGCGTCGAATGCGGCGCGAGCGCTCGCCACCGCAGCGTCGACGTCGCTGCCGTCAGCGAGGTGTAACTGAGAAATCACCTCACCGGTGGCGGGATTGGTCTTCGCATGAGTCTGGCCTGAACGGGCGTCGACCCGGTGCCCGTCGATAAAGGGCCGGCCGTCGATGGTCAGTGCGGCTGCGGCAGCACGCCAGTCAGCGAGTGTGCTCGGTCGAGTGGTGGTATCCGTCAGAGTAGCGGTCATTGGAGCTCTCCTTCGAAGAGTGTCGGATGCGGATGGTCAGTGGTCGTTGAACGGACTGGAGTCCGGCGACGCGGCTCAGTCAGCTGCCGTGGTCGGTGGTGCTGTCTGCGCTGAAACGTCCTCGAGGTCGTCGGCCATGAGCAGGTCGATGCCGCGGGTCTCCGGCAGAGAGGCGACGGTGACGATGCCGATGATGCCGACCGCAGCGAGGAACCATCCGGGGCTGAGAGTGCTGCCGGTGGCGTCGATGAGCCACGTGAGAATGTAGGGCGCGGTGCCGGCGAAGAGCGCCGCCGTCAGCGCGTACGCGATCGACAGGCCGGTCTGCCTGGTCCGAGTCGGGAAGAGCTCGACCACGGTGGCAGCGTGCGTGCCGAGGATGATCGCCAGGATGAAGGCAAGGCCGAACGTCGAGACGAATGATGCCCATGGGTAGTCGGCACCCATGAGGATGAACAGCGGAACGGAGAGGACCGTGAGAGCGATCGCCGCGGTCATGAGCACGGGTTTGCGGCCGAATCGATCTGATGCGATCCCGGCCAAGGGGACGATGACGAGTCCCAACGCAGAGGCCAGTGTAGAGAGCAGCGCGGCGCGACCGGGATCGATGCCGACCGCCGTCTCTTGGTAGGTGAGCAGGTAGACCAGAACGACGTAGAAGGTGACGTTCATGAACGTCTCCATTCCGCACGTCTGCAGGAACTGCTTGGGATTGCGCTTGAAGACCTCGCGCAACGGTGTCTCCGAGACCGTCTCCATCTTCTGCAGAGCCTCGAACTCAGGGGTGTCCTCGATCTTGCGTCGAATGTAGAGGCCGATCAGTCCCAGGGGAACCGTGATGAGGAAAGGAATCCGCCAGCCCCAGGCAAGGACCTGGTCCGGGGTCAGCGCCTGGTTGAGGAGGAAGACGACGAAGCTCGCCAGCAGGAACCCGAGGAGGGACCCGAATTCCAGCCAACTGCAGCCGAAGCCACGGCGTTTCCGGGGTGAGAATTCGCCGAGGAAGGCCGCAGCGCTGCCGAATTCTCCGCCGGCCGCGAGGCCCTGGACGATCCGGGTGAGGATGAGCAGGATCGGAGCGATCACTCCGATGGTCGAGTAGGTCGGGAGTACGCCGAGCACGAGTGTCGACAACGCCATGGCGAGGATGACCAGGGACAGCGTGTGCTTGCGTCCGAATTTGTCGCCGAGGCGGCCGAAGATGATCGCGCCGATCGGCCGGACGAGGAACGAGACGGCGAAGACCGCGAAGGTGGCGAGGAGCCCCGCGGTGCTGTCCTCCTCTGGGAAGAAGATCGCGGCGATGGTGGTGGCCATATACGCATAGACCGCCCAGTCGAACCAGTGGACCAGGACGCCGATGGATCCGGCGACCACGCTTTTCTGCAGTCCCTTCTTGTACGCCAGTCCTTCGGCGTTCGGAGTGTCACCCGACATGCCAATTCCTCCTTTGGAATCGTGGTCGTGCCGGCGCGGCGGTTCCGCGCCGAAACAGTCGTCGTTCAGGTTCGTTGAGTGCGCAGGTCGACCGCGGTCCAAGCCAGTGCGGTGGCCCCGTCGATGAGAGTGCGTTCGGCCTGCGGACCGATGCACGATTCGGCAAAGGCGGCCTGATGGTTGCTCGCCTCTCCGCCGACGCCGATGTAGGGGTGAATGGCATCGACGATCTGAGAGACATTGCCCATGTCGGTCGATGCCCGGTTCATCGTCGCGGCGATCGGATCGACATCGAAGTCCCTCCCCAGCGCCACGGCGTTCGAACGGTAGTAGTCGAGCGCGGACTCATCGGTGCGCATCTCGGCATACCGCTTGCTCTCCGGCGTGATCGAAAGCTCTGCACCGGTAGCCAAGGCTCCGGCCTCGAAGCAGTTGATGACCTTCTGCTCGAGTGTGAGTAGCTCTTCAGTCGTTTCGGCACGGACGTACCAGCGGCCTTCGGTCTTTTCCGGAATGGCATTGGGGGCCTCGCCCCCGTTCGTCATCACACCGTGCACCCGAGCGGTCTTCGGCAGCTGCTGACGCAGCAGACCCAGCGCCACCTGCGCGATGAGGAAGGCGTCGTTGGCATTGATGCCACGTTCCGGGTAGGCCGCCGCGTGTGCGGCCCGGCCCGTGTACTCCACATGCCAGTGGGTGACGGCGAAGGGCTCGGCCTCGGCGACGTCGACGGGAGCGGGATGGGCCATGAGAGCGAAGTCGAGTTCCGTGAAGGCGCCGCGGTCGAGCAGTTCGATCTTGCCCCCACCGCCCTCTTCGGCCGGGGTGCCGATGACCTCGACGGTGATGCCGAGATCCGCGGCCGCCTCGGCGAGGCCGATCGCCCCGCCGACGCTCATCGCGGCGATGAGGTTGTGGCCGCAGGCGTGGCCGAGACCGGGCAGAGCATCGTATTCGGCAAGGAAGCCGATGGTGAGCTCACCCGATCCGAACGTGGCGCGAAACGCGGTGTCGAGTCCGAGGTACGGTTGCTCGACGGTGAAGCCGTGCTCGGCCAATACCTCAGCGACGGCGGCCGAGGAGCGGAACTCCTGCCAACCGAGCTCCGGATCGTCGTGGAGAGAATTCGACAGTGCGATGAGCCGCGGTGCCGTCTCGGCGACCCGGGCGGCGATGCGGTGCTTGAGTTCGCTGGTCATCGATCGTCCCCGGGCACGCCGTAGGACGGTGAGGCAGCCGGGTTCAGGCCGCGGGTGATGTAGTCGTCGCGCTGCGGCATCCAGATGTCGAGGAGGCGGCCCAGCTGCCCGATGGGATCCTCATCGGCCCAGTCGACGCGCAGATCCGTGACCCGCCAGCCGGAGCCGTTGACCACGGACAGGCCCGCCGAATGGACGGGACCGGCCTCCCCGCCGGCGGCCATGGCTGCTTCGAAGGCCGCGAAGAGGCGCTCCTCGAGTCGTCCGTTGGCCGACAGTGCGGTCTCGACGAAGGCGTCGAGAACTGTCAGGTCGGCGAGCATATTGCCTCCGGCCACGGCGTTGGTCTCGGTGCGGGCACCGAAGATGCCGAGGGCCTGCGCGCCCGAGTGTGCGGCGGTGTTGCCGGCCGCGTCGATGACGAGCAGCTGCCGAAAGTCGATCGCGGTCGGATCGGCAGCGGCGACGACGGCGTCGAGAGCCGCCTGCGCATTCTTGCCCGAAGCCATCTCATCGATGATCGCCGGACCGAGGCGAGGGTCGGTGATGTTCTGGGAGTTCACCCCGCCGATGCCGTCGGCCAGGCTGATACAGCGGGCGGCGACGGCCGGTGAGGACGAGGAGATCGCGGAGCCGAACTCCCCGGTCTCGGGATCGTGGAGGAGGAGCGAGAAGGTCACTGGGCCACCTCGGTCCGTCCCGCCTCGGCGGTGTCGCTGATGACGGCGGTGGCGTCGATCTCGACGAGCCATTCGGGGCGCGCCAGGGCCTGGACGACGATGCCCGTCGAGACAGGGAAGACGCCCTTCAGCCACTTGCCCATGGTCCGGTAGACGTCCTCACGGTAGCGGGGGTCGATGATGTAGACGGTGACCTTGACGATGTCGGCGAGCCTGCTGCCGGCCTCCTCGAGGAGCATCGCGATATTCGCCATCGCCTTCTCCGCCTGCGCGGTGACATCGCCGATGCCCACCGACTCCCGGGTCTCGAGGTCCTGACCGATCTGTCCGCGCAGGTAGACGACACCGCCTGCGACCACAGCCTGGCAGAGATCGTTGTCGAGATTCTGCTCCGGATAGGTGTCCTTGGTGTTGAACATTCTCAGTCGTGTGTGCGTCGGCTCTGCCATGGCGGCGTCTCCTCGTCGAGTCAAGCGGTCGTTGTCTGCCACCCATTCTCGAGACATTCCATTCATCTGTGAAATAGTTATAATTTAGTCAGAGCATCTACAAAACAGATTCTTCATCGCAGGGAGCCGCAATGGTGCAGAGATTCGCGATCACGCTCACCCAGCTGTCCTACTTCGCCGAATGCGCGAAGACGCTCAATATGACCGAGGCCAGCCAGGAGCTGCACATCGCCCAGTCGGCTGTGTCGACGGCGATCAACCAGCTGGAGAAGGCCCTCGGTGCTCCGCTGTTCGTGCGTCAGCACTCGAAGGGCCTCGTGCTGACCTCGGCCGGTGAGAGCCTGCTCCATGAGACCCGAGAGATCTTCGGGCGGATCAACGACGCCGTCGACTCGATCCAGGCCGGCCAGCGTGAGGTGCGCGGAACCATCGTCATCGCCTGCTTCCAGACGATCGCACCGTTTCTGCTGCCGCAGCTGCTCCAGCGATTGGGCGAGCGTCACCCCGACCTGACCGTCGAGGTCGTCGAGGGAGACCATGAGGAGAGCATCGACGCCCTGCGCAGCGGTCGGGTCGAACTCGCGCTCAACTACGACCTCACCGAATCCGACGGCATCCGCGCCGAGATCGTCGGCGAGGCCCGGCCGCACGTCATCGTCGGCACCGACCATCGTCTGGCGCGTCGGAAGAAGGTCTCGCTGAGCGAGCTCGCCGAGGATGATTTCGTCGTCCTCGACCTGCCCGACAGCCGCGAGTACTTCCTCAACATGCTGCGCCTGGCCGGCATCACCCCGCATGTGCGTTACCGGAGCTCGAGCTACGAGACCGTGCGCTCGATGGTCGCCATGGGCCTCGGGTTCTCCATCCTCAACCAGCGACCGCGCATCCGGCAGACCTACACGGGGGAGCGGACGACGATCCTCGAGATCTCTGATCCCGTCCCCACCCTGCACGTGGCCGTGTCCACCCTGGCTCGATCCGGCCGGACGGCGAAGGCCGCTGCCGTGTCTGACGTCGTCCGCGAGATCCTCGCCGAGGTGGCCCCCGAGTCAGGCTGAGAGCATGTCCGTTAGATACCCCTAAGTGATCGACAAACGAGTACTGCATCTATTCATAAGATGCAGTGGACCGTGAAGAACTATTGGCATTGCCGCTTCCACCTGCGGTTTGCTGGAAGGCGTCAGGGCAACATCGAAGTTGTGCCCGCCAGCAACGAAGCACATGCCGCCGCAGCGCGGCACCGACGGAAGGGTGTCCATGTCGAACACAGCCGCAGAAACCACCGAGGTCGTCGTCATCGGCGGCGGCCAGGCCGGTATCGCGATGAGCGAGCATCTCAGCGAGCGGGGAGTGGCCCATATCGTCCTCGAACGCGACCGCGTCGCCGAGGCCTGGCGCTCCCGCCGGTGGGACTCCCTCGTCGCCAACGGACCCGCCTGGCACGATCGCTTTCCCACACAGGAGTTCGCGGACACCGATCCCGACGGCTTCGCCACGAAGGGACAGGTCGCCGACTACTTCCAGACCCTCGTCGAGGCCAAGGGCCTGCCGGTGCGCACCGGGGTCAGCGCCACCTCGGTGACGGAGAACGCGGGCTCCCGCGGATTCCGCGTGACCACCGACTCCGGAGTCATCGACGCCGACTACGTCGTCGCCGCCACGGGCCCGTTCCAGACCCCGCGGATCCCTGAGATCGTCCCCGCCGAGGCGGGACTGACGCAGTTCCACTCGAACGACTACAAGAACCCCGAACAGCTCGACGACGGCGGCGTCCTCGTCGTCGGCGCCGGGTCGTCCGGCGTGCAGATCGCCGCCGAGATCCAGCGGTCGGGCCGACCGGTCCACCTCGCCGTCGGTCCCCATGACCGTCCGCCGCGCGCCTACCGCAGCCGCGATTTCTGCTGGTGGCTCGGCGTGCTGGGCAAATGGGACATGGCCACACCGCCGGCCGGAGCCGAGCATGTCACGATCGCCGTCAGCGGAGCGCAGGGCGGGCACACCGTCGACTTCCGCGACCTCGCGAACTCCGGCATCACCCTGCTCGGCCGAGCGAACTCCTATGCCGACGGCGTCCTGCACATCGGTGACGACCTGCAGCGGAACATCGCCCGCGGCGACGAGAACTACCTGTCGCTGCTGCGTGAGGCCGATGAGTACATCGAACGCAACGGCCTCGACCTGCCGCCTGAGCCCGAGGCGCACGTCCTCGGACCGGACCCGGACAGCGTCAGCGACCCGATCCGCGAACTCGACCTTGCCGCAGCGGGGATCCGCACCGTGATCTGGGCGACCGGCTTCGGCGTCGACTACTCCTGGCTGGGCGTCGACGGCGTCCTCGACGAAAGCGGATACCCAGTGCAGAAGCGCGGGGTCAGCCCTGTCCCGGGCATGTATTTCCTCGGGCTGCCCTGGCTGTCCCGACGCGGGTCGAGCTTCATCTGGGGAGTGTGGCACGACGCGAAGTACCTCGCCGACCAGATCGGCATTCAGAGGATGTATCGCGACTACTCGCCGGTTCACGCAGACGACTTCGCCGAGGCCGTGTCATGAGGGCGATCGCCCCTTCGGTCCGCGGACGGAATGTGAGAGTCTGAAGACACTATGACTGAGTCGACTTCATCCTCACCGCAGACCGCTTCGATTCCTCTGACCGCGCAGAACCCGCAGGCCACTCCCACCCGCACCGAGACCGACTCGATCGGCAGCCTCGAGATCCCCGATACCGCGTATTGGGGCGTGCACACGGCTCGCGCGAACGAGAACTTCCCGATCACCCGCCGCCCGATCAACGTCTACCCCGACTTCATCCGCGCCTTCGCCTGCGTCAAGCAGGCCGCGGCCCGGGCCAACGCAGAGATCGGTGCCCTCGACGAACAGCGCGCCAACCTCATCGACTCCGCGTGCGAGGAGATCAAGGCCGGCCGACTCCACGACCAGTTCACCGTCGGCGTCGTCCAGGGCGGGGCCGGAACCTCGACGAACATGAACGCCAACGAGGTCATCACCAACCGGGCTCTCGAGATCGGCGGCCACCCCAAGGGTGACTACACGTTCCTCAACCCGAACGACCACACGAACCACAGCCAGTCGACGAACGACACCTACCCGACGGCGATCAAGATCGCGTTGGCGTTCTCACTGCAGAATCTGCTGCAGGAGCTCACGTTGCTCGCCGATGCGTTCGCGGCCAAGGGGCGCGAGTTCGCGCACATCGTCAAGGTCGGCCGCACCCAGCTTCAGGACGCGGTGCCGATGACTCTCGGCCAGGAGTTCACAGCGTTCGCGACAACGCTGCGTGAGGATGTGCAGCGGCTCGAGGAGGCAGTCGCTCTCCTCGGCGAGGTGAACATGGGTGCGACGGCGATCGGCACGTCGATCAACGCGCCCGTCGGGTACAAGGAATCGGTCATCAAGCACCTGCGCGAGATCACCGGACTCGACCTCGTCACGGCCGGCGACCTCGTCGAATCGACCTCGGACACGGGTGTCTTCATCACCTTCTCCGGGGCGCTCAAGCGCAGCGCTCTCAAGCTGTCGAAGATCGCCAATGACCTGCGCCTGCTGTCCTCGGGACCTCAGGCCGGCCTCGGCGAGATCAACCTGCCCGCCCGTCAGGCCGGTTCATCGATCATGCCCGGCAAGGTCAATCCCGTCATCCCCGAGGCGGTCTCGCAGGTCGCGTACTCCGTGGCCGGGGCAGACGTCACCGTGTCGATGGCCGTCGAGGCCGGGCAGCTGCAGCTCAACGCGTTCGAGCCGATCGTCGCTCATTCCCTGTTCCAGTCGATCACGTGGCTCGAACGTGCCTGCCAGACCTTCCGCGTCAACTGCGTCACCGGGATCACCGCCAACGAGGATCGGCTCGAGGACATCGTCGACCGCTCGGTCACCGTCATCACCGCGCTCGCCCCGGTCATCGGGTATGCGTCCGCGGCGAAGCTGGCCAAGGAGGCGCTGGCACGGAACGAATCGGTCTCCGACCTCGTCGTCGAACACGGACTGCTCGAGCGTGATCAGCTCGGGGAGATTCTCAGCCCCGAGCGGCTGACCGGGATGCCCGCCGATGACAGCGTGGACAATTCCGCAGGCAGCGCCGAGGCGGTTCCCCGGGATGAGATGACCGGTGCACTCGACGAGGTGCCGGTTCAGGGGGAGTGACCCTCAGCCCTCCGCGCCGGACCGCCGGCGTGCCAGTGCGGTGATGACGATCGGCAGGACCGTGATGGCGACGATGCCGAGCGCGATGAGCTCGACATGGTCGGCCACCCACGGGATCGACCCGAACAGTGCCCCGCCGAGGCCGAACAGCGCCGCCCAGAACACTGCGCTCACGGCGTTCCACGTTGAGAACTTCGACCGCGGCATATGCCCCGAGGCGGCGGCCGGGGCGATGAACGTGCGCACGATCGGCACGAACCGACCCAGCACGAGTGAAAGGCTGCCCCACTTTGCGAAGAACTGGGCCGCCTCGTCGAGGTATTTCGTCTTCAGCACCCGGGCATCGTCGCGGAACAGACGCGGGCCGAGCCTGCGTCCGATCGCATAGCCGACCTCGCCGCCGGCCCACGCGGCGACCGCGGCAATGGCCGCGATGAGCATCCAGTTGATGTGGATCGCCCCGGCGACGATCGCCGCCGCGAACACGAGGCTGTCGCCGGGCAAGAATGGGAAGAGCAGGCCGTTCTCCACGAACACGATGAGCGCGACCGCCACGAGCGCGAGCGGGCCCAGGGAGATGAGGATGCTGGTGATGTCCATATCTCCATCATCCGACATCCGGCCTGGATGCGATCTGAGAGGGGGTGCCGTTCCCGTGGCCTCGACAAGGACACGAGGACTTCGGTCTGCTCGCCGCTGCCTCACTTCGCGTGTCTCCATCGCAGCACATCCAGTGCGGCAGCGACCGAGACAATATTGACGGCGAGTGGCTGAGGGAGCATCTCATCGGCGTGGTTGAGTCTCCGGATCACCGTGTTGCGGTGGGTGTACATGTGTTCGGCAGTCCGCGTGACGTTGCATTGCTCGCGCACGAAGACCTCGACGGTGCGTTGGATCTCGGAGTCGGCGTCCATGAGTCCACCGAGGTTGTCGCGGAGGAACTCCTCGACCCCGGTGGGATCGCTGGCCAACATCGCGGCGAGCTGCACATCGGAGTATCGCGCAGCACGCTGCGGTGAGTCGAGTCGGGCAAGCATCCGCTGTGTGGCGATTGCGTCGAGATGGCTGCGGCGGAAGCCGTCGACCCCCATCCCGGGGCGGCCGAACGCCACCCTGACGTTCTCACTGTCACGCAGCACGTCCGACAGCTGGGACGCTGAAGGCGCCTCGGCGACCGGCAGCCAGATCCACATGGCTGAGGCGCCGGTGGCGATCGTCAGCCGGCGGGACGCCCCCGCAAGCCGCATGAGTGATTCGATGACGGCCTCGAGGCTGCCCGGAGGACTGGATCGGTCACTCCATACGACAGCGGCAGTGTTCCAGTGCCGCACCGGGTACCCCAGCGCAGCCTCGGCACGGTCAGACGTGACGGGCGCGCCCTCGAGAAGGAGGGTCACCATTGCTCGTCGCTCCACCTGCGCGTCTTGGGCGAGGTCGGCCCGTTCGGTCTCCATGTGAGCGGCCACCGCGGTGACCGTGTCGTCGATGAAGGTCGTCATCGACAACCACGACACCTCCAGGAGCTCCCGCAGTTCACTCGGCTCATGAGGCAGGTCGAAGCAGATCGGCATCCACAGCTCCCAAGCGACGTTCTGACCGACGCGGTAAGCCTCGAGGCCGCGCTCGTCCATGCCGCTGCGCACCAGATCACGGGCAATTTCGGCTGCCTCCGCCTCGGCGATCGGAGGCACCGGCTCACCGGGATGGTGGAGATTCGCCAGCGACCAGCGAAGCACGTCGGCCTGACTCGATCGCCGCGTGGCCGCGAACAGTGCAGGGTCCTCGCTCGCCGCGCGCATCTGGTGACGATTCAATAACGCCACGTGCACGGCTTCGGCCCACTCGTCACGGCCGGACAGCATGCGCTCGGAAGCCTGACGCAGGAGCTCTCGGACTGATGACGAGACATCCGGCCACACACCCTTTGATGTTGCACTACGCACCATAGGGAGAGATTACTGGTGCAGATTGATCTTGTGCAAGGCCGTGGCAAGCGAGGAACGTAGAACGTGCCAAACGAATGCAACACCATCACGGACATGTAAGGAGACCGCCTTGACTGCCAATACACTGTCACCTGCCGAGCACTTGGACGTCCTCATCGTCGGGGCCGGCCTATCGGGAATCGGGACGGCGAGCCAAGTCAGACGGCTCCTTCCCGGCAAGCGGGTGGCCATCGTAGAGGCTCGCGGTGTGTCCGGAGGGACATGGGATCTCTTCCGCTACCCAGGCGTTCGATCTGACTCCGACCTACAGACATTCGGGTACGAGTTCAAGCCGTGGCAGCGGTCAGAGGCAATCGCCGACGCTCCGCAGATCCTGTCATATCTGCGCGAGACCGCGACCGAGCAGGGCCTTGACGAACTGATCTGCTACCATCATCGCGTCGTGAGCGCCGCCTGGTCCACGCCCGAGTCACGCTGGCTTGTCGAAGTGGAGCGCACTGACACCGGCGAGCACGTTCAGTTGTCGGCGTCATGGATCTTCTCTGCCGCCGGCTATTACCGCTACGACGAAGGGTTCACACCGGAGTTCAGTGGCCGCGACGAGTTCAGCGGCACTGTCGTGCATCCCCAGCACTGGCCGAGAGAACTCGACTACAGCGGCCAGCGTGTCGTTGTCGTCGGAAGCGGAGCGACGGCCGTCACACTTGTTCCCGCGATGGCACAGGACGCCCAGCACGTCACGATGTTGCAGCGCACTCCGTCCTATGTGATGCCGATCCCGCGACACGACCGGGTCGCCTACGCACTGCAAAGTCTGCTCGGCCCTGAGCGCGGCTACGCACTCACTCGACGCAAGAACATCGCCAAGCTGCGGCAGATCTACCGGCTGTTCCGGCGATACCCGGATATCGCGCGCCGTTTCATCAAGTGGACGATTCGTAAGCATCTGCCGGACGGTTTCCCGGTCGATGAGCACTTCACGCCTCCATATGACCCCTTCGATCAGCGGCTGTGCATGGTTCCCGATGCCGACCTGTTCAGGTGCATCGCCGCAGGGCGCGCGTCGATCGTGACCGACCGCATCGCCAGGTTCACCCAGACGGGCATTCGGCTGGAGTCGGGCAGGGAGATCGACGCCGATGTCGTCGTCACCGCCACCGGTCTCAACCTGCAGGCCTTCGGGGGCATCGAGCTGACTGTCGATGCGGAGCCGGTCGATCTGTCCGACACTGTCACCTACAGGGGCATGATGCTCTCGGAGGTTCCGAACTTCGCCTTCGCAGTCGGCTATGCCCACTCGTCGTGGACCTTGAAGATCGGACCCGTTGCTGATTACTTCTGTCGCCTGCTGGAGCACATGGATGCCCACGACTACGACACGTGCCGCCCCTCGGCTCCCGACCCTGCGATGCCGCGCCGCGCACTGATGGATCTCAAGTCCGGGTACGTCCGGCGCAGCATGGACCAGTTCCCTGCCCGGGGAGACTGGAAGCCGTGGACGACCGGCAACGATCATCGCGAGGACCTGACGCTGCTGCGTAAGGGCAGTGTCACGGATCCCGCGCTTCTCTACTCGGCGGCGACGGCGTCGTCACCAGCCATGTCCTGAGCCATCGACGTACCGGAGGTCACTGAAGGATGGAGTCCCTCATCGCCGACGACCGAATGACGAGAGAAAGGGGTACCGATGACTGATGCGCCGTTGGTCGACGTCCATGCGCACTACACAACCACCCGCTACATCGCCGCAGCGAAGGCTGCCGGGCACACCATGGCCGACGGCATGCCCGCAGAGTTCTGGCCTTCGTGGTCGGCCGAGGAGCACCTGGCACTCATGGACCGGTGCGGAATCTCAAAGTCCTACCTGTCGATATCCTCCCCCGGCGTCCACTTCGGTGACGACTCGGCTGCTCGCCTGCTCGCACGGCGGGTCAACGACGCAGGCGCCGAGGCCAAGGCCGCCCACCCGGATCGGTTCGGTCTGTTTGCAAGCCTCCCGATGCCCGACCTCGGCGGTGCGCTCGTCGAGATCGACCATGCCTTCGACGAACTTGACGCAGACGGCGTCATCGTCATGTCGAACGCCGGCGGGACGTATTTCGGCAGCGCGGCCAGTCGGCCCCTCCTCGAGGAGCTTGATCGTCGCCATGCCGTAGTCTTCCTTCACCCGACATCCCCACCCGGGTACGAGCTCGTCGACATCGGCTGGCCACGACCGATGATCGAGTTCTACTTCGACACCGCACGCGCAGTCATCTCTTACATCGCCAACGGGTTCATCGATGAGTTCAGCAACATCAAGCTCATCCTCCCCCATATCGGCGGAGTTCTTCCTCTGCTGGCGCAACGCGTCGAGATGTTCCTGCAGGGCGGCGGCTGGGCGCAGAATCGGACTGTCCAGGAACTCCTTGGTGACTGCTACTTCGACTTGGCCGGCAACATCGGCCCCGAACATGTCGCCGCGATGGCCTCGGTCGCTTCGTCCGGCAAGGTCCTGTTCGGGTCCGATTACTGCTGGACGGCGGCGGAGCCCACTCGGCGCCGACTCGACGTTATGGACGAGGTGCTCGAGCCGAACCTTCCGGGCTGGCGGGCGACGACGACCGTCAACGCCACGAGGCTCTTATCGGGCCTCCCGAGTGCGGAGGCGCGCTGATGAGTGCAGGGAGCTCCAACAGGAGCGATAGGTTCGCCCACCTGCCGAGCGGCCTCAAGCTGTGCTATCGGCGCGAAGGTGATGATGCCGGCCCTCTTGTCGTGCTGGTCGCCGGCATCGGTCAGCACTTGACTGCCTGGCCGCAGGCGCTCGTCGACGGGCTGGTGGCACGCGGATTCTCCGTGATCCGCTTCGACAACCGCGACGTCGGCCGCTCTACCCGGATCGCTCGCCCGGCGCCCGGGGACCTTCGGCTGCTGACCGCTCGGCCACGACCTGATGCTTACACTCTTGTGGACATGGCCCGAGACGTGACCGGCCTCCTCGACGCTGTCGCGGTGGATCGAGCCCATCTGGTCGGTCAGTCGATGGGCGGCATGATCGCTCAGACCGTTGCCGCGCGTGTGCCGCGTCGCGTCGCGTCGCTCACCTCCATGATCTCGACGACCGGGCACCGACGCGTCGGACAACCGGATCCCAAGTCCAAGCTCTTACTGACCGCGCCGCCCGCTCGCACGATCGAGCAGGCTGTCAGCTCTCATCTGAGAATGACTCGGCACCTGTCGGGCCGAGACTATGCGATCGACCCGCACTTCGAACGCTCCTACGCAGTCGAGGCTTGGGCGCGTGATGGCGGCGCGAACCCGGACGGCCTCGCCCGGCAGATCCAGGCGATCCAAGCCTCGGGAGATCGCACCGCGGAGTTGGGTCGGATCAGCGCACCGACCCTGGTCGTGCACGGGGACCGAGACGTGATGGTGCATCCCTCGGGCGGACGCGCCACAGCCGCCGCCATTGCCGATGCGCAGTACGTGACCATTCCCGGCATGGGTCATCATCTCGCACCAGGACTCGTCGATCACCTGCTTGACCTCATTGCTGCGAATGTGAAGCGAGCGCACGTCTGACCGCCTGTGCCCGCGGTCCTCTGTGGGATGTGCTGATCGGATGGCCCCGCGCACCCCGACCGGTCCGCACTTTCGGCCGCGGGACCTACCGGGCGGCGACGCAGCGACCTTCATCGAGGCGAGGTTCAAGGGCTCGGAGATCGAGGACCGCTGGCCGTGCACCGGGACGATCGACATCGATGCTCCCATCGCCGAGGTGGCGTCGTGGTTCCGCGACGCCCACGTCGACGCGTTCACCGCAGGTTCGTGCCGCGTCACCCTCGGGTCGTGGTCATGGACCGGACTGCTCGCTCACGTGCTCAGACTCGACGTGCCCTTCCGCATCGTCGGACCAGCAGAGTTGAGCGAGGCGGCGGACAGCCACGTTGAGAGATTGAAGCAGGCCAGGCCATGAAAGACAGCACACCGACATCGCCTCTCGTTCTCACCGACCATGCCGCCTGGCGCGAATGGCTCATCGAGAACGAGGAAGACTCGGCAGGGGTCTGGATGCTGCTTGCGAAGAAGGGAGTCACCTCGCCGACTTCGCTCGGCTACCAAGAGGCCCTTGACGAAGCACTGTGCGGAGGATGGATCGACGGACAGCGCCGCCGCTTCGACGAGGCGACCTACGTCCAACGCTTCACCCCGCGCCGACCCCGCTCGATCTGGTCACAGCGCAACGTCGACATCATCACCCGCCTCGACGCTGCCGGACGACTCCGCGATCGCGGCCGCGCCGAGGAGGCCGCCGCCCAGGACGACGGCCGCTGGGACCGCGCCTACCTCGGGCAGTCACAGGTGGACGTCCCCGACGATCTGCGCGTGGCCCTGACCACGGCTCCGGCGGCCTCGGCGAGGTTCGATGCTCTCACCCGGTCGGAGCGGTTCAAAGCAATGCTGCCGATCCTCACCGCCCGCTCGACAGAGGCCAGGGCTCGGATCATCGCGCGACTCATCGACCGCCTCGGCGAAGGAGAATGACCAACTCGGCAGCCGCCTCGGCAACGCTCCCCGTCTCGGCGAAGTTCCCTCACCTCGCTAAGAATGTGCGGTCGTAAGCTGGGTTCGAACGCCCCATCAGCCGAGTGAGAGGAACCGCGATGAGCGAGCAGGCATCGAACGGCAGCACGGTCACCGTCATCATCGCCTTCGTCGCGAACCTCGCGGTGGCCATCGCGAAGACGATCGCCGCGATCATCACCGGCTCCGCCGCCCTCGTCGCCGAGGCAGCCCACTCCTGGGCAGACACCGGCAACGAGATCTTCCTCCTCGTCGCCGAACGCAGAGGTGCGAAGCCCGCCGATGCGAAGCACCCGCTCGGTCACGGTCGCGAGGCGTACGTGTGGTCGATGTTCGCGGCCTTCGGTCTCTTCTCGGTGGGCTCGGCCGTGTCGATCTGGCACGGCATCCAATCACTCTCGGCCGGCGAAGCCGAGACCAGCTACCTCGTCGGCTACATCGTCCTCGGTCTTTCGGCTCTGTTCGAAGGCTTCTCGTTCATCCAGTCGGTACGGCAGGCTCGTGGGCGGGCGGTCAGACTGCGCCGCCACACCGTCGACTACGTGATGAACGGATCGAACCCGACCCTGCGCGCGGTGTTCGCCGAGGATGCCGCCGCGCTCATCGGCATCGCCATCGCGTTCCTTGCGATGCTGCTGCACCAGATCACCGGCATCGCCGCCTTCGACGCGATCGGGTCCATCCTCGTCGGCGTGCTGCTCGGCATCGTCGCGATCGTGCTCATGGACCGCAACCGTCGCTTCCTCGTCGGCGAGACCGTCAGCCCCGCCGTGCGCGATGACCTGCTCGAGTCGATGCTCGAGAATCCCTCGATCGCCAGCGTCTCGTACCTCCACATCGAGTTCGTCGGCGCCGGACGCGTCTACGTCGTCGCGGCCATCGACCTCACCGGCGACGACCGGGAGAGCGCGCTGGCGCTGCGGTTGCGCGAGGCAGAGGTCGAACTCGAGAAGCTGCCGATGATCCAAGAGGTTGTCCTCACCCCATCAGCTCCGGGCCGGAAATCGCTCGAGGTCGGCAGTGCGGACACGGGGCCTGAGCAGTTGTCGTGACTGGGTTGTCGGTTAGGGCGGTGGTCTTGGTGGCCGAGGTCGGTAGGGCAGTCAAGGCTCTTTCGACGCGGATAAGCTCACGATCCCACGAAGAATATTTACTTTAGGGTGCCTAAAGTAAATATTCGGGAGCAGTGACTCATGGAAGACCTCAGCGAAACGCGGGGTCTAGTAGTAATTATTGCATCGAGCTATATTTGTCTATATGGGACGCTTCCATTCGGACAACCCCGGCGCGCTCATCCGCGAAGCACGGCTCGACCTGGGCATCACTCAGACCGAGCTGGCTCGGCGTGCTGGTTTGAGCCAGTCCAGCCTCGCGCAGATGGAATCCGGGAAGCGGAAGGTGTCCTCGGATATGCTTGAAAGAGTGTTGAAGGCCGCGGACTACCGGCCCAACCTTGCACTGGTTCATACTTTCCACCTGATCAGAGAAGCTGCAGCGAACCGAGGACTTCGGAATGTCAGAGTTTTCGGGTCCGTAGCGCGTGGAGAAGACGGTTACGACAGCGACATCGATCTACTCGTCACGCCAGATGCGGGAGTGGGAATGTTCGACATCGCCAATTTCAGCGATGAGGTGCATCGGATCACCGGCTTTCCGGCGGATGTCATCGTCGACAATGGAACTTTTCCGCCGCACTGGACTGCGTTGGAAGAAGCGGTGCCGGTTTGATGGGCTCCGAGTTTACCGACGACCCATATCAACTGAGACCTCGTCAGGGGAGGAGTTCATCTAGTCGCGATGAGGAAAACATCCGGCATGAGCTCTCACAGATTCTCCGTCGCGCGCAGACACTTGTGTCAGGGTCTCGAGAAGACTTCGTCGAAGGAGCTTCCTCCTATGATGTAGCGAGCATGCTGATCATTCGGATGGCTTCCCTCATCGAACGAACTGAATTTGCGCCCTGGGTTTCATTAATGACCGACGACGAGGTGAACGCGATCCGTACGATCAGGAACATCGTCGCACATGCCGGATACGCGACGATGAACGACGATATCTTCTGGAATGCCGTCACCGTGGAGGTGCCTGAAGTTGTCGAAAGGCTTCTGAAAAGGTGAACTGCGATGGCTCGGCAACATCACCGAGTCGGCGCGAATCCTTCCTTCTTGATCGCACGTTGCCGTTTGAGGAACATTCGATCGAGAACTGGCACATGGGAGTCGTAGAAATCGTGAACGCTCACTTCGGCTGCTGATCCGCCGCGAGTGATGCGACCGAGGTTTTGAACGATTTTTCCCTTGAACGCGATCGGCATCGTCAGGAACAGAGTATCCAGCGACGGAAGATCGAATCCTTCACCGGCGACTTTGTCGATGGCGAGGAGAATGAAGGGTCGGCCGGACAGGGCTGCGCTTTGCAAATTTTCACGTTGAACAGCTCGTTCGTCGGGCTTCAACTGTCCGTGCAGCTCGATGAGCGGGAACTCGTCGGATACTCGTCTCTTCAGATCCTGAGCAAGTCGACGAAGGTGATCAATTCGGTTCGTCAAGACAAGAATGTGGCGGTCAAAGTTCGCCGCCTTCGCGATCTCATCGACGATGAGTTCATTCCGCGATTGGTCTGCAGACAGTTCGCCGTAGAGGTCGGGCATTGACAGACCACTGGACCCGGATTCTTCGGTGGCGAACTCCGTCGGATGGATGACTAGCCTACGCTCAGGTGGGTCGTTTGCGGTGTCTTCCGCTCGTGCCCCTGTTCCTGAAGGTGAGGAAGCATTGTCGGACGATGGGGCAGACATGTCCCAGCGAATGGGGCCGCATTGCATTGTGATGAGTCCGTTGAGCTGATCGGCTCGATAAGGAGTCGCGGTCAGTCCCAGCCATCTCGGCGCATCAACGCGATTCAAAGCTGCCTCGGCTGCTGGCGCCGCCGCGCCATGGCACTCGTCGAGGATGATCTGTCCGTATCTGTCGAGAACCGAAGGGTCGGCGTTCCTATGTGAGACGGAACGCATCATGATGAGGTCGATGATTCCTGTCGTCTTTCGCCTGCCGCCACCGAGCTGTCCGATCTGGGTGTCTTCCAGTGAGAGAAACTGACTGAGCCTCTCCCTCCATTGCAATAGGAGTTCGCGAGTGGGAACGAGAATTGCTGTAGCCACCTGTCGCTCCGCGATGAGTGCGCACGCCATGACTGTCTTTCCGGTTCCTGGTGGTGCGACGAGCACCCCCATGTCGTGTTTGATCATCTTCGCGACGGCGGCCCGCTGATCGTTCCGGAGCTCTCCAGTGAAATCAGCCTGGATCGGTTCTCTCTTCCTGCGTGACGAACGTCTGCGTACGGTGTAACCGGCGAGTTCCAGTCGGGATCGGGCTTCGTCTGCAAGCCCACGTGGCATGCGCAGCTCTTCTTCGTCTTCCTCGAAGCGCACTACCACTCGAGGCTCACCGTAGGTACTCATTCTCATCGCCTGTTTGCGATAGAACTCCGGGTTCGCGAGAGACGACAGGTGCTTGAGTTCTGAGACCAGCACACTGGGCATACCGACTGTCGGAATGTGCAACTGTGAATCGCGACGCACAGTGATCTCAGCTCCGCTGATCTCAGAGCGCAGTGCTTTGATCTCCTCTTTTCGAGGCTTCGGTCTCCAACGGGAGTTCTCTGCGCGTCCATCGGTCGTGCCCGCAGAGTCGCGTGGGCCAAGTTGGTCGGCACCGGGATCGTCCGCCAAACCGTCGATGATTGCGACCGGAACGAGTCGTGTCCGGTCGAGAGCAGCGAACTGATCCTTGTAAGGCATCCAGGTGTGCGGATCGGCGAACACGGTTGTCCCTCTGCTTCGCATATCGCCTTGCAGCGGAAGGGCGATGAGATTGCCGAACGAACCACGCCCAGACGAATTGATCGGAAGCCTGTCCTGAGAGGGGAACAGTCGATCGTAGCTGGAGAAACTGATCGATCGGTCCTTGTCTATGGCGCGACGCAGCAGCGTCAATCCCGCGCGGCGAGCAACTGCGGCGGGAACGGACGACTCGAAGAACATCCAGATGTGCGCTCCGGACCCAGAACTCGATATCTCCGCCAAGCAGTCGACCCCGGCACCGGTGCACTCATCAACGAATGCACCTGCCGCGGATTGCCAATCGGCATCATCGAAATCGCAGGCTAACAAGCGGCAGGTGTCATCTTTGCGCAACGGGTACAGGCCGATATGCAGTGGTTTGCGGGTGTCGTCCGGTGCCGCGTTGCGCGTTCCGGAAAGATGGCGAGCCACCAATTGTCTGCTCAGCGGTTCGTAGTCCTCTGGGCGAACACGTTTGGGATCGTAGAAGCCCGATCGGGTAGCAGGACTCCAACCTCGTTTGCCTGTTTTGGCGCTCTCCCACCGACGAGCGTAGACATCATCTCGTCCGGAGAAACGTGACATGAATAGATCGAGCTTGGAATCCAAGGACGAAGAATGAGTGACCGCCTCCCTTTCATGCTGTAGCTCCGGGTTGCTCGCGTGGGCAGGGTTGGCCGCGTCGAAGGCAGCGAGCTCGGTGCGTGCTTGTGCCAGCTCGGCTTCGAGCTGTGCGACGCGCTGGACCAGCTTTATGCGATCGTCGCCGCCGCGGGAATTCCTACCCATGAAATCAGTGTATGGGGCACACGATAGAGCGGACGGAATCGGATTGGGAGTGGCCGCCTCGATGTCGGAATAGTGACCAAACCTGGCCATAAGCAGGGCAACCGCCCCTACCCCTCGAGCAGCGCCTTGATATCTTCAGCCGTCACCGTCGGGCTGAACGCCTGACCGGAGGGCCCGCGGCCCTCGAAGGTTCCGGCGTCGGACATGAGTGAGTCGAAGAGTTCGGCCTTGCGCTTCTGCAGGTCGAGGACCTTCTGCTCGATCGTGCCCTCGGCGACATAGCGGTAGACCATGACGTTCTTCGTCTGCCCGATCCGGTGCGCGCGGTCGATAGCCTGATTCTCCGCGGCGGGATTCCACCACGGATCCATGAGGAAGACATAGTCCGCCTCGGTGAGGTTGAGGCCGAACCCACCAGCCTTGAGGCTGATGAGGAACACCGGCGCCTCACCAGTTCGAAACGCCTCGACCACTGCCCCACGATTACGCGTCGACCCGTCGAGGACCACATACGGAATCCCACGAGCATCGAGAGCGCCAGCCACCCGATCGAGGAACGACGTGAACTGACTGAACACGATCGACCGGTGCCCCTCGGCGATGACATCTTCGAGCCGGTCCATCAGCGCCGCCAGCTTCGACGACGGCACCTCCGTATGCTCGGCGTCGACGATAGCGGGGTCCAGAGCGAGCATGCGCAGCAACGTGAGTGAGCGGAAGACGATGAACCGCTGCTTGTCGTACTCGTCGTCGATGAAGCCGAGGATCTTCTTCCGCTCTTTCTGCAGCACCCGATCGTAGAGCTTCCGGTGCGCGGAATTGAGTTCGACCGTGATGACCTGCTCCTGCTTCTCCGGAAGCTCCGCAGCGACGAGGTCTTTCGGCCGACGGAGCATGAACGGACGGATCCGCCGCTGCAGGCGAACCATTCGCCCCGGATTCTCACCACTCTCGATCGGTCGGACGTACTCCTCCTCGAACCGCCGCGCGCTCGGGAACAGGCCCGGCGCGGTGATCTGGAACAGCGACCACACATCCCGCAGAGAATTCTCCAAAGGCGTGCCCGTCAGCGCCAGCCGGAACGGTGCGTTGACCGACTTCGCCGCCTGATGAGCCTGCGAGGAGGCGTTCTTGACGAACTGCGCCTCGTCGAGCACGAGCCCCGCCCACTCCATCCGCGAGAGCGGGTCCTCCTCGAGCCGCAGCATCGCATACGACATGACGATGACATCGGCACCGTCAGTCACTTCGGCGAGGTCGATCCCACGCGCTCGCGTCGACTCCGCGACGACACGAACGTTGAGGTCAGGAGTGAACGCGGCCGCCTCCTTCACCCAATTCGGCACCACCGAGGTGGGGGCGACGATGAGGAACGGCGGCAGATTCCCACCGTCGGCACCGTGGGAACGGTCGGTACCGGGGCGATGGTCGGCCGCCTCGGCGTGGGTGATCTTCGCATGCGTGATGAGCGCGAGCGTCTGCAGGGTCTTGCCCAGGCCCATGTCGTCGGCGAGGATCCCGCCGAGGCGGCACGAATACAGCAGCGCCAACCACCGGAATCCTTGGACCTGGTACGGCCGCAGCCGTGCGGCACCCAGATCAGGCACCACTGTGGCGGGCAGCTGCTCGATTTCGGCCAGCGCCTGAGCCGACTCCCGCCAGCTCACCGCTGGTTCCGCCTCATCGGCGAGGTCCTCGAAATCCGACCACAGGCCGACATGCAGACGCGAGATCTTCGGGGACTCGGGCTCCCATTCGGGAATGAGGTCCGCCTCGGCGAGGAGGGCCTTGAGCCGGTCGAAGACTGGTTTCTGCAGGGAGAGGTAGGTGTCGTCGACGAGCTTGAGTTTCGTCGCCCCTGAAGCCAGCGCCTTGTAGAGCCGGACGAAGGGGACGGGTTTGCCGTCGACGGTGATCTGGAAGCCGAGCTCGAACCAGTCGTTCTTCTCCGACTCCACCGAGGTGATCTTGACGTTCGGTTCCCCTCCGAGTTCGCGATACGGCTGTCGTTTGCCGCGCGTGATGACCTTGAGGTACTCGACGTCCTCGAGCTCGGGGAGGACGTTGACGACGAAGTCCGCGGTGTCCGCGTCGTCGAGCGTGGCGTCACGCAGTGGCAGGAGCTGCGCACCGGTGTCAGGAGAATCGGTGAGGATCCGTTCGACCTCAGCAAGGACAGTTGCTTCGTGCTCGGGGTCGCGGTTCGCGGATTCCCTCGCCGAGGAGGTAAGCGGCTGCGCGCCCGCTGTCGTGTTCTGCGCGGCGGCCCGTGTGGTTTCGCGTGCGGTGAGTACTGAGTACGTCCGGCGGGGTCCCGAATACTCCCAGTACCAGCGCAGTTCGAGCCGATCGCCGGCGCCGAAGGTGAGGAATGCGACGAGGTGGGGCGCCCGGTACTGCGGGAAGGTGACGGTGTCGTCGCTGCTGACGACCTCGGCGCTGGTGCGCAGCTGTGGGTAGTACTCCTCGAAGAACTCCTCGGCCTCGGCATCGGGGATGGTGATCGGACCGGGGGAGCGCAGCACCGGCAGTGCCGATTCGTGCGTCGGCTTTTCGGCCGGTGCGAGGGTGACGGAGAACCCGGAGGTCACGTCGACGCCGAAGAAGCCGTGCGTCCAGATCGGCTTGATGAGACCGGGGGCGAACTCGCGTTCGTCGATGCTCGCCTGTGTCTGGACACGCAGCCGGCCCTGACTGCGCCGGATGTCGATGGCCGCCTTCGCGCGGTGCCCGATCCGGACACTCATGCCCGCATTGATGCCGACGAATTCGATGCCGAGACGCTGGCCTTGCGCGAAATGCTCCCAGAGCAGTGGAGTGTGGAAATCGCCGAGGTGGTAGGGCGCCCCATCGGGTGTGAAGTCCGTCTTCCCGCGGGTGCGCAGGCCGGCCAGCTGAGCGAACCATTCCTGGTGGGCTGGGTCGATGCCGTGCTGGCGGGCCATTCGGTCGATGGTGCGCCAGCTCAGCGATTTCTTCACCCAGTTGCCGGACCCGCTGAGCATGAGCGGGCGGATGGCCAGGGACGGGTTCGCTCCCGGGGTGACGTCGTTCTTCTCCAGCAGCACCGAATGTTGGGCCTCGAACCAGGTGCGGGGGATGACCTCGACGAGCTCGAATCCCAAGGCCACGGGCGTGTAAATCTGCGGAGCTGCCTCGGCGAGGGGTGCCAGTGCCTCACGCCAATCGGCGGGCGTGCCGGCGGCACCCGTCGCGGACGGTGTGGCGGTGGGGGAGGGTCGGTTCTCGGGCACGAGGCCATCTTCTCATTGGACGGTGACACGGGGAATTGATGTGCCAGGTTGGCGGAGGTGGATATGCCGGTTCAAAGGCTGAGCTCAAGCCCCACGCCCTACCCGCCATCCGGCGGGCAAATAGCCGAAGTTCTGGCGCACGCGGCGGAGGCGATAGAGATACGGATTACCTAAAATCACAATACAGGCGTTGCGGAGAGGCGATGCAGATCAAAGGAGAACACCATGACAGAAGCGAAGATGCACGTCAGGCCACCATTCGACCCGGAATTGGAAGCCGCGCTCGCCGCAGTGGGTGAGCAGCTGCCCTCGACGATCACCCCGGAGATGATCCCCATCATGCGAGGCGCAGATGTGACTGCGCCGATCGCCGAGGTGCTCGAAGGACGCGATGTTATGCACAGGGAGGTCACGATACCCGGATATCAGGGTGCCGATCTGGTGGCTTCGATTTTCACCAGGTCGGACCATGAAGCCAGCGGGCCCGGAATCTTTCATACGCATGGTGGCGGCATGATCATCGGCGACAGATTCACTGGCATCGAAGTGATGCTCGATTGGGTCGAGCGATTTGATGCAGTTTGTGTCTCCATTGAGTACCGTCTTGCGCCCGAGTTCCCAGACCCGTTCCCTGTTGAAGATTGTTACGCGGGCCTTGTCTGGACGGCTGAGCACGCCGATGAACTTGGGATTGACATCAGCCGACTGCTCATCGCCGGAGCGAGTGCGGGCGGAGGACTCGCGGCTGGAGTCTCTCTGCTTGCCCGGGATCGAAAAGGTCCTCCTCTGTTTGCCCAATGTCTCATCTACCCGATGCTCGATGACCGCAATAGCACAATCTCATCACACCAGATTGATGGCGAAGGAGTGTGGGACCGCACTAGCAACTTCACTGGTTGGGATGCGCTTCTCGGTGATCGTCGCGGGACGGAGGACGTGTCGATCTATGCTGCGCCGTCTCGAGCGGTCGACCTGAGCGGACTTCCCCAGGCTCACATTGATGTCGGTACGGCCGAGGTGTTTCGAGACGAGGACGTAGCTTACGCTTCGCAGATTTGGGCCGATGGTGGTGTTGCAGAACTGCACGTGTGGCCCGGAGGGTTCCACGGTTTCGACACGATGGCACCGCACACTGCACTTGCACAAGGAATGATGACTACTCGAACCGCGTGGCTGGCGAGAATTCTCGGAGTCTGAGGACGGCGTGGTTGGAGCCTGGCACGCGAAATCAGCCTAGGGTCCTGCGCACTAAACTGAGACGTGGACGCAGCGCTTGTCACACGGAGGTGGAAGTGCGATGCAGGAATTGGTCGGGAAGCTTTCGGCGCTTGACCCTGAGTCGAGCGAGTCCCTGAAGGTCATCGGGTTCTTCGATAAGCTTGTCAGCAGTCAGGCGAACCTGGCTGCTCTTGCACGAAGTGCAGCAGTTCTTGCGGGAGTCCCCGCTGGACTGATGGATAGCTCGACTGGGCGAGTCGTCCGGGCGACTCCGACCGGAGCTCACAGCAGCAATGGAGATCGCGCAGGTTGGCCGTACCTGGTCGGACGCGACGGCGTCACCGTCTGGATTGAACGCGAAGGCTCTGCGCACGTCAACGACGCGATGCTGCTGGAGCGATTCGCTCTTTCCGTCTCAATCACACTTTCGCGAGTCAACTCGAACGCGAGAAATCGCGTTGCGGAAATAGTGGTGGATGCGGCCACTCCGATGGAAGAACGAGCGGCTGCGGTCACTCGATTGAGAATCGATCTTCATCACCGAGTGCGCGCAATCGCGTTGCCAGCTGCTACGCCCTTGCCCAGCGGACAGGTGAGCGGCTTGTTGTCCACACCGTTCGGATATGCCCAGGTTCTCATCGTCAGTGAGTCATTGAGCACACCGTTCGCCGAAATCGGTGGACGAACGGGGGTCGGCCTCCCAGTCGAGCACCCACACCTTCCCGCCTCGTGGGCCTCGGCGTTGGTTGCTCTCCGACTCAGTGACGATGAGAACCCGATTATCCGCGCGGACGATCTCGGTCCATTCCTCCTGCTCGCCGATACGGCCGATGCGAATATGGAACCTCATCCCGATGTCGTCACTCTGTCAGAGCTCGCTCGCGACAGCTCAACCCTACCGACGCTCGACGCGGTCATCGACAGAGGCAGCGTTCGAGGAGCAGCCTCGGCTCTTGGGCTGCAGCACCCGCCGGTACCGGCCCGGGGTCTGGCCGACGAGGGCAGTGAACGCGTCGATGAAGGCGCTCGGGTTCTTCCAGCCGCAGGCGATGGCGGTGTCGATGATCGAGTTGCCGTCGATGAGCATGAGCAGGGCGCGGTGGATGCGCAGCTGGGTCCGCCATTGGCGGAATCTCATGCCGGTCTCCTCGGCGAAGAGGCGGGACAGCGTCCGTTCGCTCGCACCGATCTGATGTTACTTCGACTCTGACCGGCGGTGGGCGGTGATGGCGACCATCGCGACACCGGCGATGAGCAGTGCCCCGCCGAGACCCAGAGAGCCGAGTTCGGCCCCAGTGCGCGGCAGCGAGGCAGACTCCGACGCATCGTCGGATTCGGGCCATGCCGAGCCGGCGCGACTCCAGCGCGTTGAGGTCGCCTCACGGGATGTCGACTCGTTCTGGGCGTGTGGAAGTGCCGTGTCTTTCGAGCCCGTCGATTCTGTGCCTGAGCTGGTCGGCTCGGTCGGAACGACGTCCTCGGTGAGGGTGAAGTCCGCCCACGCTTCGGCGTCGTCGCTGATGACGAAGAAGTGATAGTCGCCCGGCGCCGGTTCGGCGTCACTGTTGACGGTGAGAGTCCCGGACACTCGTCCCGAGGAATCGGCTGTGAGATCGTCGTCGAAGTAGAGGGCATCTTCGGAATCGTCAGAGAACGCCAAACCGAGGATGGGTTCGCCCTGGGCGAAGGGTTCGGCGGTGAAGTCGATTCCCTTGTCGGCGAAATCGGAGACGGTCATTCGGGTCGCCGACATCGTCAGGGTGCCCTCGACGGCATCAGAGTCGGACACGACGGTGAACTCGGACTGGATCGCCTGGTCCGCGACGCCCTCACGAGAGACGGTGATGGTGAAGTCGACGACTCCTGCTTCGACGAAATCCTCGGGCAGATACGTGAACTCGACCGCCGAGGACCGTACCGCTCTCGCCTCATCGTCGAGTGAGTTCGTCACACGGTCGCCGGGCTCCAGGCCGGACACGGTCACCGTGATCCCCTCGAAGTAGAGGTCGGACTCCGTGATCTCGTCGGGGGAGACGGTCACCGAGGCGTCGATCTGCGCGGGTGCGTCGGAGTCGGCATCGACGTCGGAGGAGCCATCCTTGCCGGCGTCGGCGGTGTCTGTTGCTGAGGTGCCATCGGCCCCGTCACCGGAGGCCGTGTCGTCGGCACCGTTCGTGTCGCTACTGTTCCTGCCGTTCGCATTGTCGGTCGCTGTCGAGCCTTCCACTCCGGCCGAGTTATTCGCTCCGCCCGTGCCGTTCGCTCCGGACGAGGCGCTCGCCTCGCCTGCGGAGGTGCCATCGTGGGGTGCGTCCGTCGAGACGCTGCTCGCGCTCGCCGAGGTGGCGCCGCGCTCGGACGCGGACCTGCCGATGGTGGCCCGGCCGGCATTTGCCCGCGTGCTCGATCCCGAAGTGTGACCGGACCCGGAACTGTCCGTCGAACCTCCGGTGCCTGTACCTGGCTCAGCGCCGCTCGACGAGCCGTTGTTCGACGACCCGGTGTTTGACGGTCCTTGGCCAGTGGAGCCGTGGTCGGGGCGCAGTTCGATCGGTGTGGTCGAGTCCGGAGGGAGACCCGCCTCGGCAGCACCATTCGACGAAGGACCGCTCAGATGATCCGGGACAGGTGCGGGGGACTCCTCGGTGCCGTTCGCCACAGCCGACGGTCCCTCGGGAATCGAAGGGGCCGCCTCGGTGGTGGTCGTCGGAGCCGCATCGGCGAATGACGGACTCGCACCGAAGCCGAGCAACGCCACGACAATGCCAGAGACGATGACGGTTCTCTTCATGGGAGGGGTCGCTTTCGGGGATTCAGTGACGTCGGGGAGGGGCAGAGGTATCCGAGGTCGGAACAGCGGTGCAGTCGGTGGGAACCCGGTCGGTCGAGGTCGGGCCCAGCGAGTCTCTGAACGAACTCGATGCCTATGACGGAATCATAAGATGCCCGGCGGCTCGAAGTTGTTGAAATCTGTATTTATCGTGAATTCGTTATCGAGCTGTACCCAAGAGAGCGGGTATGTCTCTGTGTCAGTGGGGTGCGCTACCGTCGTTAGCATGAATGAGAACAATGAGGTTCACACGGAATTCTTCGCCACTTACACGCACGCCCTCCTCGATCGTGATGCGGCAGCCATTGCCGATCACTACGCCGTGCCGGCACTCATCGAGTTCCCCGGACAGCGGATCCTCGTCACCGATGCCCGCCAGACCGAGGACTTCTTCGCCGGAGCCTTCGGCCAATACGCCGAGGTGGCCCAGGCGGACGCCGATATCACCGTGGCCGCGAAGACCGATCACAGCATCTGGGCCGATGTCACCTGGCACTATCACGGCGGTGCCCCGGACGAACGGAATATGTATCAGCTCGTGCGTGCAGATGAGGGGTGGAAGATCGCAGTCCTCACGCCGCTGGTGCTTGAATGATGCCCAGAACCGACCAGAAGGGAGGCACGAGGAGTGTCCGAATATCCCGAACTGCTGCACACCGTCATCGATACGACTGACCCGCGGGGGCTCGCGGAGTTCTACCGGAACCTGCTCGGCTACGACTACCGCCCCGGAGATGAACCGCAGAATACGAGCGAGCCCGACGACCGAGACTGGTTGGTCCTCACCGACGCGGGAGGGAACCAAAAGCTTGCCTTCCAACTGGTGGATCGGCTCGACCGCACCACCTGGCCGAGTCCCGATGTGCCGATGCAGCTCCACCTCGACTTCACCGTGCCTGACGTGCGAGCACTTGAACACCAGCGCCGACGTGCGGAGGAGCTCGGCGCCGAACTGCTCGCCGATCGCACCGATGACCCGGACGAACCACTGTACGTCTTCGCCGATCCGGCAGGACACCCGTTCTGCCTCTTCGTCGCATGAGCGAGGACGAGTACACCGAGGATGACAAGTGGCTGGTCGTCAAAGGACGCCGGTGGCGTCGGACCGATCCGGCACTGGAACCGAGCGTCATCGAGGAACTCAAGAGTCACCTCGGTGCCGCGAGGAATGCCGTCAGACAAGCGCAGAAGCGAGGCGATGAGAACGATCTCGCGGAGGCGAGGCGGCAGGTGAATGTCGCGAAGCACGGTCTCGGCGAGCGCGGCGAATATTGGTGGGAGATGACGGTCGAAGACCGCCGGCGGCGCGCGGAGGCGGCCCTGAACGAACTGCGGTGAGCTCGGTCAGGGCCGCCTTGTCAGGTGTGGACAGTCGTCCGAAGGGGCTGCCGCGAGGCGTCAGACCCCGGACACCGCTACTGCCAAGTTGCCCAGGGACGACTCGAGGTCCTCTTCGCTGACGGCGGGGAAGCTGACCTGCTTGAGCACGTCCTTGTCGGTGACCGCGCTCCAGTCGTAGGTCACGGAGACCTCGGTCGAGTCATGCCCCTGTGAAGTGAGCTCCCAGACCCACTCCCAGCCCGGGGGCTCTTCACCGGCAGGAGCCGTCTTCCAGGCGAGAAGCTTGTTCTCCTGATAGCCGTTGACGTAGTTGTCGGTCTTGTAGTCGCCGCCCATCTTGTCCCAGTGCATGTTCATCGTGAATACTTGGTCGGTCTCGGTGATGCGATCGGTCTTGTCATCCGACTGGACCATCCCCGAGCCGTCGATCTCCGCATGGCGCTCGGGATTGGAGAGGACATGAAAGATGTCCTCCGCAGGGGCATCGATCGTCCGGGAAGCGCTGATACTCGTGTCACTCATGCTTGTCACCTTTCGTCAGGTGGTACGTGTGCTCGAGTACGGGTCGGTCGACCCGTCCCTGTTCGACCACGCTATACCCTCATGCCGAAAGACGGGAGGGGGCACACAATCGGTCTCGGCGGACGCTGAAAGCTCTTCCGCAGGCTTGTCGAGGGATGCAGAATAGCCCACAGAGCTCACTGGCCATCCGTATCTCCGTCAACCGACAACCCAAGAGTCTGGAAGAGTGAAGCATGAATCGAGAAGTCGCCCACGCGATCACGGACGGCGTCGACAAAGCGTTCGACCGTCAGCTTGAGTTCACCGGTGCTCTGATCCGCTGTCCCTCTGTCCGAGGCAGTGAGGCGGCGATCCAGGACCGCATGGAGCAGGAATTCGCCGACAGAGGATTGGAGATCGACCGCTGGCGCATCGACGAAGAGGACATCGAGGATCATGTGGGCTTCGGACCGATGACCGTGCCCTATGACGAAGACTTCAACATCGTCGGCAGCTATCGGCCGGCAACTTCACAGGGCCGATCCCTGATTCTGCAAGGTCACGTGGATGTCGTGCCGACCGGGCCCCTGGAGAATTGGACCACCCCGCCCTTCGAGCCTCGAGTCGAGGGCGGTTGGCTCTACGGACGCGGTGCCGGGGACATGAAAGCCGGTCTCGCTGCCAACCTCTTCGCCTTCGACGCGATCACTGCTGCCGGCTTCGCTCCTGCAGCCACCATCCACTTCCAGTCCGTGGTGGAGGAGGAAAGCACCGGCAACGGTGCGCTGTCAGCACTTCTGCGCGGGTATACCGGCGACGCTGTGCTCATTCCGGAACCAGAAGAGAACGCTCTGGTGCGCACCAATGTCGGAGTCATCTGGTTCACCGTTCGCGTCGAGGGGAAACCGAGCCATGTCCGGGAGATGAGCCAGGGCTTCAACGCCTTCGACGCGACCAATGCAGTGATCGCCGACCTGCGCACACTCGAGGCGGATTGGAATGCTCAGAAGGACCGGTATCCGGGCTTCGAGGATGTCGATCATCCCATCAACTTCAATGTCGGAGAGATCTCGGGTGGAGACTGGCCCTCCAGCGTCCCGTCATGGTGCGAGATCTCCGTGCGTGCCGCCATCTATCCGGGGATCGACCCGGAACAGGCGTGGGAAGAGATCCAGGAGCACGTCCGGCACGCGAGCATCGACCGGCGTGGTCAGGATAGCCGCCTGCCACGCCTGGAACGAACCGGCTTCTTCGCCGCAGGATATCGGCTCGAGGAAGGTGGAGAAGCAGAGGCCGTCCTCGGCTCGGTCCACCAGAATGTGTTCGGCCAGCCCCTGCATTCGTTCACCACGCCGGGTTACCTCGACGGTCGGGTCTACACGAATTACGGGTCGATGACGACTCTGACCTATGGGCCCAGGTCCCTCGATATCCACGCCTTCGACGAGCGGGTCCACATCGAGTCCGTCCGCAACATCACGAAGTCCATAGCGCTCTTCATCGCCGAGTGGTGCGGGCTGGAACCACTGAAATAGATGCACCGAGGCTGTCCGCCGACTGTTCCGAGCATGCCCCTCCGGGCAACGTGCGTTCTACTGTGCGATGCCACAGTACGGGCCACCGATCGGCAATCTGGGCTCGATGATGGCGGACATGTACCCTGGCCGGTCGCGCTGCCCATAACGACTCATTTGTTTCCTGACTGCACGTTGTCGCAGCACCTGATTGGTGCGTCAGCCGATCTTGTCGGCCAGGTCCTCGAAGTCCTCGGCGATGACATCCCAGTCACCTGTCGGTTCGAGGTCAGCCGTCTGCTCAGGGCCGTACTCGGTAGGCCGACGGACGAACGCGGTGCGCAGGCCGAGTTCGGCAGCGGCGGCAAGATCTCCGTTGTGCGCGGCGACCATGCAGACCCGGTCGGGTTCGAGGCCGAGGACCTCGGCAGTGCGCAGGTATGCGGCAGGTTCGGGTTTGTAGGCACCAGCCACCTCGGCGCCGAGGATCGCATCCCACGGAAGCCCCGCGCGTTTGGCCACGTCGAGAGCCAAACGGACATTCGCATTCGACAGCGGCGCGATGATGAACCGCTCCTTCAACCGGGCCAGCCCGGCGACCGCGTCCGGCCACGGATCGAGGCGATGCCAAGCGAGATTCGCCTCGTCGAGCACTTCGGTCGGGACCGACGCCGGATCGACCCCCACCTCGGCGAGCACAGTCTCGAGGTTCTCCCGATGGAGCACATCGAGGCGGACGAACTCACGGCCGCCGCTGCGTACCCGCTCCATCGACGGTTGGTACTGCGCTCGCCAACGATCGGCGAAGTCATGCGCATCGAGATCGGGAACGTGATCGCGCAAATGCACGGCCACCTCGGCGGCGACACTGTTCCTCCAGTCGACGACCGTGCCGAACATATCGAAGACCAAGGCCTCGACCCCGTCGAATCGTGCTGTCATGGTTTCACGGTAGCCCGAGGCTGCGGGAGCGTCTATGTCAGCACCACCGCATAGACTGGCAGGCATCCGGCAACGACACGGCATCGACGAAGGGGACCGACCGTGGGATGGAGCACGAGTGAGCTGGCGCGCCTGACCGGCACGACCGTCAACACCATTCGGCATTACCACAAGCTCGGCCTGCTCACCGAGCCCGAACGGATGAGCAACGGCTACAAACAGTACGGGGCCTCCCACCTGCTCCGACTCCACCAGCTTCGGCGGATGCGTGAGCTGGGGATTCCGCTGGCCGACATCGGCTCGGTCGATGATGACCACGAACAGCAGCAGCTCGCGCTCAAACAGCTCGAACGCGACCTCGGCGAGCAGATCGCCGTGCTGGAGAAGGCCCGGACCGAGGTGACCCAACTCCTCGAACACGGCGCACCGATCGATACGGCGTCGAGTTTCATCGACATCGCCGCGCGGATGTCGCACGCCGACCGCAGCCTGATGAACGTCTACTCGAGCCTCTACGATGAATCGGCGATGGTGGAGATGCGGTCGATCATGTCCGACACCACCCCATATGACCAGGAGGTCGACGAACTCCCCGAGGATGCCGACGAGGCCACGCGTGCGCGCCTGGCCGAGCAGATCGCCCCCAGTATGAAGCGCAGCCTCGAATCCAAGCCCTGGCTGCTCGCACCGACGGCGCGGATGAAAGGCGACGTGAAGATGGGGCAGGCCGCCATCATCGGCATGATCGGCGAGCTCTACAACGAGGCCCAGATCGACGTCATCCAACGCGCCTTCATCTCAGTCTTCCCGACCCTCGACATTCCCGAGGCCGACCGCGAGCGGTTCAACGCACACATCCAGCAGCTGATCCGCGAAGAGGACGAGAACTGAGCAGCGTTATGGGCAGGCGGCTGACGAGAAAGCTGAGGGTTTCCTGAGTTCGCCGCTGACGGCTTGACCCTGTTCCGAGAACACAGTCTGTACTGAACACATCGACCACACGATCCGGATCAACCGGACCGGATCTGACGATCACCGTTCAGGAGGACACCATGAACCCCGTCATCGACTTCTTCCAGGGGCTCGCCGCCCACGTTCCCGATCTGCTCCAGCCCTTCATCATCGCCGCCGCCGGAGCCGTTCCCTTCATCGAAGGGGAGATCTCCTCGATCATCGGAGTCTGGGCCGGAATGAACCCGATCGTCGCCGGAATCGCCGGCGCCATCGGCAACTTCATCTGCGTCACTGTCATCGTTCTCCTCGGCGCCCGAGCACGCCGCGCCGTCGTCACCCGCAAGGCCGAGAAGCGTGAACTCGCAGCCGTCGGTGCTGGTGTCGGCGCCGGGACGGGTGCTGAGACCCTGCCGGCCGATGGCGCCGAGGGTGACACGATTGCTGACGACAGCCTCGGCGAGGGCGGCGCGACTGGTGAGGAGCGCAAGCCCGAATCGAAAGGCCGGATCAAGTTCAAGCGCTTCCTCACTCGGTTCGGCGTTCCTGGAGCGAGCCTGCTCGGACCGCTCGCGATCCCCACCCAGATCACCTCGACGATCCTCGTCGGTGCGGGAGTGAAGACCTCGTGGATTCTGCTCTGGCAGGGCATCGCGATCATCGCCTGGACGACCCTGACCACACTCATCGCCACCGGCGCGCTCACCCTGCTCGCCGGCTGACGCCGCCGGAACCCGCGGCCACCAGCGCTGCGGGTTCCCGACGCACCGCGCGCATTCCGCGGTCTGCCCTAGCAATCCCCGACCCCGCACCACCTGACCCAGTATCGCCCGACCCCGCACCACACGAGAGAGGAAGACCCATGACCATCGCCCACCGACACCTCCGCCCACTGACGTTCTCGGCATTCGTGCTCGTGGCATTGGGCCTGCCGGTCATCCTCCCGTTCTCCGCGACCATCATCGGCTGGGTGATCCGCCTGCCGATGCGACTCGACCTTGCTGACGCGCTGTTGGCGACACTCGGGGTCTTCGCCGCCTGGTTCGTCCTCACCTCGGTGATCGACGTGATCATCGACAGCAGCGACGCCGCCGGGTCGCTGACCGGGCGATTCGTCACCGCTGGAGCTTCGCTGCTCATCCTCGGCGGCGGGTATCTGCTCATTCTCGATTCGGCACTGGCGGCCGTGACCATCGCCGGAATCCTCGCCGGTGTCGTCCTCGCACTGAGCGTGTGGGTCGACGTGAAGATGAGACGGCTGGCTCGCCACCGCCCCGTCGTGGGAGCGCGCCGACGACTGAGATCGTAGTATGGAGGCGATGTCTGATTCCGGGAAAGCTCACACGTCGTCGCCGGCCGTGCTCGGCGCGCTGCTGTTCATCACCGCGCGCAGCCTCGATTCCACCGACGTCCCCGGCACGCCTGCGAGCGCCGATCCCGCCCAGCTGAGCCCGGCCGACCGGGAGATCCTCGCCGAGGTGGAGCTCGCCCTGGCCGCCCAATCCGAGGATTCCGACAGCGCCGACGAGCGCGCGCATTCCGCGTCGACCGCGGGTTCTGCGTCGACGGTCGGTTCTGCGTCGACCGTGACCTCCACCCTCGCCGAGGTGGCCGCCGCCATCGCGTACGTTCGTGGCCGTGCGGAGATTCCGAGCCTCACCGCCAGCCGCTACGATGTCTTGCGCAAGACGGTGCTCGGCGGACTCGGAGCGGCCTCGATCAAAGGCGCCACCGTGTGGCCGCCGACCAGCCAGACCGCGGTGCAGCGATTCGGATCCTGGAACGACGCGCTCAAGGCCGCGGGCCTGGCGACGAACAAGATCGGACGAGCCAAGGGACAGCTGCGCTTCGATGCGGCCGCCTACGACAAAGCGATCGGCGAATTCCTCGCCGACTGCGAAGCCCGGGGGCTCGCAACCACCTACAAGTCCTACACCGACTACGCCGCCGAACATAAGGGCGACGTGCCCTCGGCCGCGGCGGTCCGGAAGTTCTACGGCAGCTGGAACTCAGCCCTCGCCGCCGTCGGGTGAAGCACGGCTGCTCGCCCGGTGCAGGGCAGCCGCGCACCTGGTGGGGCACGGAATAGCCCTGCATGAGAGAATGATTCTCAACAGGAAATCGGCTCTGTTCAGAGCTGGAAGTCGAGATCAGGTTGACTCCGCGAAAGGCAGGCAGATGAGCGCGCCCGGGCATCCGCGGCAGGGTTCGCCCCATCCGCATTCGGCTGTGAAGGCTCCCCTCCACCCGGGCATCAAGGACGCGACTCCTCGCTGGATGCTCTGGACCTCCGTGGTCATCGCATGGGCCTCGGCCGCCGCTACCGCCCTCGCCTTCGTCCGAGTCGGTGGACTCCTCGACGGCGAACCTCTGATTCTCGGGACAGGCATCGCAATTGTCCTGCTCATCGTTGTCGCCGTCGCCTGCGCCTGGGGCGGGGTCGTCTTCTCCGACTGGGCATCTTCGACGACCGAACGACGGCTGCGCGCCCTCGTCATCAGCCGAGTCTTCGACCTCGGCGCCGTGACTGTGAACCGACGTTCGAGCAGCCTCATCTCCCTGGCCACCGACGCCGTCGATCGCACCGCGCACTACCGTGCCGGGTTCCTCGGCCCCATCGTCGGGGCGCTGACGACACCGCTGCTCGTCCTGGGCATCATGGCCCTGACCACGAGCGCCGAGATCGCCGGCTGGGTCGCCCTCCTCGTCCTCCTGGTGCCCGTGTTCATCGGCGGTTTCCGACGGATCATCCGCCCCGTCGGCGCCGCCTACCGGCGTTCCCGCGGCCAGCTGACCAGCAGCTTCCTCGGCGCCATCACCGCGCTCGAAGACATCGTCTATGCCCGGGCCGGACGACGAATCGGTGACGACCTCGCCCGCCGAGGTGAAGCCCACCGACGCAACCTCATGCGTCTCCTCGCCGGCAACCAGCTCCTCATCCTCGTCGTCGACGCCGCGTTCTCCCTGACCGTCATCGTCGCGGCGGCCGCCCTGACGACCGCACGGGTCGCCGACGGGTCGCTCAGCCTCGGCGATGGAATGAGCATCCTGCTCATGACGACGCTGGTCATCGGACCCGTCGACATCGTCGGGCAGTTCTTCTACATCGGCGTCTCCGGCCGGGCCGCACAACAGCGGATCAGCGGTCACCTCGGCGAGGGTATTTGTCACCCAGTCGAAGGTGGCGTGAGTACCGAGGAGAGGGGCGCCGCGGCCAGTCACGCGAGAGCTACGGCCAACCTCGGTGATAGTCGCCACAACCCCACTGGGACCGATGCCGGCCATAGTACCGAACCACCTCCGCCCGCGCTGGAGCTGTGTTCGGTCACGGCCGGTTGGCCGGGTGCCGAACCGGTGTTCGAGAGCCTCGATCTGCGCATCGAGCGTGGGGAACGAGTCGCGATCGTCGGGCCGAGCGGGGTCGGCAAATCTACGCTCTCGGCGCTCATCCAAGCCCACTTGACGCCGCAGAAGGGACAGGTCATCGTCGACGGAATCCCGACGACGAGCGACTCCGGCACCACCGACACCCCCACCCAAGCAGCTGTGCGCTCCTGCCTCGGCGTCGTCGAGCAGCGGACCTTCCTGTTCATGGGAACGATCGCGGACAACCTCCGCCTCGCACTCCCGGCGGACAAACAGTCAGTACTCCCGACCGACAGGCAGGCAGCCGATGACTCCCTGCTGTGGGAGGCTCTCGACTTCGCGGGACTGCGCGCCGACGTCGAAGCGATGCCCGACGGGCTGGCCACCGAAGTCGGCGATCACGGACGGCTGCTCTCCGGCGGACAGGCACAGAGGTTGGCGATCGCTCGGGCGTGGCTGCGGGATGCCCCGATCCTCCTCTTCGATGAACCCACCTCGCAGGTCGACCTCGCCGGTGAGGCCGCGATCCTCGCCGCGCTGAACCGCCTCGGCACCGACCGGACCGTCATCATGATCGCCCACCGTCCCGAGGCCATCCTCGCCGCGGACAGGGTCATCGACTTCGGCGAACTCCGGGCGCGCTCCTCCTCCGGAGCAGGGACTTCCAGCGACGCACAGTCCTCAAGCAGCGCACAGTCCACAAGCCGTGCACCCGTTCGAGGAGAAGCCCAGTGACCCGGGTTCGCCTTGCCGCGCGCCTCCTCGACGCCGCCGGCAACCTCTACCCCTCGCTCATCGCTTCGACGGTCTGCCGCATCCTCAACCAGCTGCTCGGCATCGCGCTCCTCGTCATCGCCGCCGAGGCGATCGCCTCCACAACCGGCATCGGCGTCGCACGGGGAGGGCAGACCCACCTCGGCGGTCTCATCACTGCCCTCGTCGTCATCGCCTTGGTCAAGGCGGGGCTGCGCTACCTCGAGCACTACCTCGGCCACCGTGTCGCCTTCACTGCGCTGCAGCGGCTGCGGGAGCTCTTCTTCACCCGCCTCGTGCCGCAGGCGCCCGCTGCAACCACCGGACGAGCCGGTGCCGAGCTCACCGAACGTGCCTCCGGCGATATCGACCGGATCGAGGTGTTCTTCGCCCACACCTTCCCGCCTGCCGTCAGCGCCGTCATCGTTCCCGCGGCCGCGCTGACATGGTTGGGGCTCACCGTCGACGGGATGCTTGCGCTCACCCTCGCCGTCATCGTCGTCCTCATGCTCGCAGCCCCCGTACTTACCAGCCGGTCGACGTGGCGGGCCTCGGCCGATGTTGCAGGTGCGCGCGGCGATCTCGCCGGGCATATCGGCGATGACGTCCACGGCATCCGCGAGGTCCTCACTTTCGGTGCACAGGGTCGCCGACTTGAGAAGCTCGACGACGACGGCCGAGCGCTGAGTAAGAACCGGTCGTCGGTCGCCCGCATCCAGGCAGGACGGTCCGCACTCCTCGTCGCACTCCAGCTCATCGGGCTCGTCGCCGTCGTCGTGGTTGGGACGACCGGTGGAGATATCGCGAGCGGTGCTGCCCCGGCTGCTGGTGATGCTCCCGCCGCTGTCGTTGCTTCAAGCGCTGCGCTCGCGACGGCGACCGCGCTCGCCGTGTTCGCCGGACTGTGGGTGCCGGTGCGCGGCATTGAGAACTTCTCCACCGGCCTCGACGCCGCCCTCGCCGCGGCCGCCCGCGTGTGGGAGATCATCGACGCCGCCCCCACAGTCCCCGACAAGGGGAGGGCCCACCCGCCGACAGAACCGACCGACATCACCGTCGATACCGTGACCTTGCGCTATCCCGGGCGTGAGTCGCCCGCCCTCGCCGAGGTGGCCGCCCGGTTCCGGGCGAAGGCATGGAGTGCCGTGGTCGGGGTGTCCGGATCGGGGAAATCGACACTCGCAACGCTGCTCGTCCGCGGTCGGGACCCCGAATCCGGAGTGGTCCGCCTCGGCGAGGTCGACGTCACGGACCTGCCGCTCGACGTGCTGCGTGAACGCATCGCCTTCGTCACCCAGCACCCGACGCTGCTGTCGGGCAGTCTGGCCGACAACCTGCGTCTGGCCGCCCCGGAAGCGGAGGACGAACTCATCGATGGGGCGCTGGCGATCGTCGCCCTCGACGACTGGGCGGCTGGTCTTCCGGATGGACTGGCGACGCGGATGCAGGGGCGCGGACTCACCGTCTCGGGAGGTCAGCTGCAGCGGCTGGCGATCGCCCGTGCCCTCGCCGGCGAGCCCGAGGTGCTCGTGCTCGACGAGGCGCTCAGCCAACTCGACGCGACGACGGCGAGCACTGTTCGGCAGCGTCTGGCCGAGCGCCGTCCCGAACTCACCGTCATCGAGATCACCCACCGAGCCGACCTGCTGCCCGACGACACCGAGGTGATCGTCATGGACTCCGGCCGCGTCGTCGAACATGGGCCAGCGGGTGTGCTGCGCCAAGCGGACGGCCCCTTCACCCGCGTCGAGGCAAGGAACGCGCCCGGCCGCTGATCGCCTCGACGAATCGACGTCGGTCGGTGGATCAGTGGGCCCGACCGAAACGTCCGTATGGGCGCGGACGCCCGGAGGACCGCCTCGGCGAGTCCCCACCTCGGCGCGCGGCCGCGGCACAGCATCACCGGCTCGCGGCGAAGGCCTCCAGCCGGTCGCACGCGGTGTTGATCGTCTCGGGGGAGACAGCGAACGTCAGCCGCAGATACCCCTCGCCGGCCGGGCCGAAGGCCGAACCGGGAATCGTCGCGAGGTTGTGCTTCTCGAGCAGCTGAGTTGCCAGATCCCACGAGTTCAGTCCCCAGTCCTTGACATTGACCCAAGCGTAGAAGGTCGCGGCCGGCCGGAGCAGGCTCAGCCCGTCGATGGCGTTGATGCGCTCGACCATGAGCTCCCGGCGCTCGGCGTAGGAGGCGACCATCGACTCGACGACATCCTGCGGTCCGTCGATCGCGGCCACCGCAGCCTCCTGGATGAAGCCCGGCAGGCTCGAGGTCAGCCCTTCCTGGAGGAGTGCCATCGGGGCGATGAAGTCGTGCGCGCCGATGACGAACCCGCAGCGCCAGCCGGTCATCGCATACGTCTTCGAGAAGCTGCCGATCGCGAGGTAGCGGTCGAAGCCGGGGCGCACCTCGGCGATGGAGGTGAAGACGGCATCGTCGAAGACCATCTCGTCATAGACCTCGTCGGAGATCACGGTGAACCCGTGCTCCTCGGCGAGGTCGGCGATCTGCTCGAGGTCGGCCCGATCCATGACCGAGCCGAGCGGGTTCGACGGGCTGTTGAGGACCACCGCGGCGGTGCGGTCGGTGATTGCGGCCCGGACGTCCTCGGCGCGGAGTTTGAAGTCGTTGTCCTCTGTGACGGGAACGGACACCGCCGTCGCGCCGAGGCGGTGGACCTGGCCTAGGTAGTTCGGGAAGCTGGGATCGGGGATGATGACCTCGTCACCGGGGGAGACGGTGACGTCGAGGGCGAAGGTCAGGGCTTCCATCGCACCGAAGGAGACCATGACGTTCTCGGGGCCGACACCGCGATTCCACCGACCGGAGTACTTCCGGGCGATGGCGGCGCGCAGTTCGGGGATCCCGGCATTGGCGACGTAACGCGTGTTGTCGTGCTCGATTCCGCGGATGCCGGCGGCCTTGATGTGCTCCGGGGTGGTGAAATCGGGTTCGCCGACGGTGAGCTTCACGGCGTCGGGATAGTCGAGCGCGAGGTTGAACATCTTGCGGATGCTCGACGCCGGGTAGGTGGTGGCCATGGGGGAGATGCGGGGGTGCGTGTTCGTCATGGTGTCAGTGTCCTCTTCTCGCTCGGGTGCGGGATGGGTCGGTCAGGACGCGAGACCGGCCCGGGGTTCGTGACTTTCCAGCTTGGTGAAACTGCAGCAGCTTGGCCCCTGCACCAAGCTGTTGCAGTTTCACCGAGCTGGTGCGGAAGAGTGCGGCGGTGGGGGAGCTTGGTGCTGATGATGGAACGTGCCCATTTCGGCATCGCGGCGCTCCGCCCATCACTCCGCGAGGCCGGCGAGGTGCGAGCCGAAGCGGGCGAGCAGACTTGTCCGCTTCGCCCCGGTGGCCCGCTCCCAGGCGTCGGCGATGCCGAAGATCCTGTACATCGAACGGATGCCCAGCCACCGAATCGGCTCGGGCTCCCACTGGCCCGAGAAGTGGTCGTTCCACGGCAGTGCCGTCAGCGGGGTCGCCTTGCCGGACGCGCGGTCGAGGAGGGTTCTGGCCGCCAGGTGCGTGGCCGTCACCCCGTGTCCGGCGTACCCGCGGGCCACACCGATCCGCTGTTCGGGGTCGAAGAAGATGCCCGCGCACCAGTCCCTGGTCACCCCGAGCGCGCCGCGCCAGGAATGCGCGATGTCGAATTCGAGCTCGGGGAAGAGTGAGGACAGGCGCCCGGCCAGGAGGTCGACCACCTCGGCGGGGACCTCGCCGTCTCCGGGCAGACCTGAGCCGTATGCATAAGGTGCCCCGCGCCCGCCGATCGCGATCCGATCATCGGCGGTGCGCTGAGCGTAGATGAACGTGTGCGCGGTGTCGCCGAGGCATTCTCGGCCCTCCCAACCGATGGTTTCCCACACTGGGGCCGGGAGCGGTTCGGTCGCGATCATGGACGAGAACACAGGGATGACCTGGCGTCCCTGCAGTCCGGGGAGGTCTCCGGTGACGGTGTCGGAATAGCCTTCGAGGCAGACGAAGACCGTGTTCCCGGTGACCTGTCCGCGGGTCGTTGAGACGACGCCCTTGCCGATGTGCCCGGCCGCGGTGTCCTCGCAGATCGTCACTCCCTGTTCGCGTAGGACTCGGGCGAGACCGCGGGTGAGCAGGGCCGGGTCGATCGCGGCGGTGGCGGGGAAGTAGAGGCTGCCGAGGGCTCCATCGACATCGATGCGGGCACGCGTGGCCTCGGCGTCGAGGAACTGCATGTCCTCGGGTCCGTAGCCGAACTGCTCATTGCCTGCCTGGAGATCGCGCAGACGAGACATCCCGGCTTCGGACTGGGCGATGTCGATGTGGCCGCCGCGGACTTGGTGGGCGTCGATGCCCTCGGTCTCGCAGACGTCGAGGACACCGTCGATCGAGTCGAAGAGAGCGGACTGAAATGCACGGACACTGGTGGTCCCATCGAGCCCGGCGGACCCGACCGGTCCGGTCGGATCGGTCGCGCGGGCACGGTCGACCGCCTCGGCGTATTTCATCCGATTGCCGGGAAGCAGAGTCGACAGCCAGCCGCCGTTGCGTCCCGAGGCACCGTAGCCGATGTGGTTGGCTTCGATGATCGTGATCGCCCAATCCGGGTGAGCCTGCCGCGCATAGTAGGCCGACCACAGGCCGGTGAGTCCGCCGCCGACGATGATGAGGTCCTGCTTTTCGGTGGGCAGCGGGGACGGGGAGGCGTGTGTGGGCGGTGATTGGGTCAGCCAGTGGGAGGCCTCGCCGTTGAGGTGGGACACGGATCTTCTCCTGTGATCGTCGGTGGCCGCTCGTCGGGCCGCATTCGCCGGTGCACTGGGGTGTCGGTCGGCGGTGACGGAGCGTACGGAATCATGTCTATCTCACGCTCCCGGCGAAGTAAATGGTTGTCGACCAGCGTTTTGCCATATGAAATCGGTGCATTGACGTTCTGATTCCATGGGTTGTGCTGGCTCGTGTCGTCGGAACCTGCTCAGGCTGACTGGCCGGTGTCAGACTGGCCGTCCTCTCACAGTCCGGTTCGGTGACGCACCCACACATTGGGTTCGACGTAGACCGCGCTGCCATGGTCGACATCGCAGAGCACAGGCGCGAGTGCTCCAGGAACGTCGACCGGCCCGGAAGTATCGAAGGGCAGTCCCGTCCATGACCGCCATTCGTCGAGAGTTCCGGGGATGACCATGGCGCGATGGGCCACACCGTCGATCGTGCCGCCGGCGCGGACATGAGTGCGCAGCCATGGGTCGACGGGCAGCCCGTCGTCCCTGGTCCTGAAGGCGTATGAGTCCATCGTTTCGTGGATGTCGGTCTTCCCATTCGGGCGAACCGGGACGACCACCTCGGCGAATCCGCGGTCGCGAGCGTGGTCTCGCAGAGCTGCAAGGATCGTTCCCGACAGGCCCAGGCCCTGTCGATCGGAGCGGACGAAGATCTCCAGTGCAGCCAGGGTGTCAGTCGATTCTCCGAGCAGTTCGGCCCGGAATCCACGGCGAATCGCTCCGTCCCATCCGTCCTCAGGCAGGCTTTCGCCGCCGAGGCGGAACGGTATCGAATGTGCCTTTCCGACGATCTCGTCGACAGCAGTGTGGGCGAGGAGCACATAGTCGGCGAAGAGATCGAGAACATCTCGCGCATAGTAGAGGTTCCCGATGGGGTCGTGCCGCATGAACTCGGGCCAGGTGTTCTCCAAGGACGCGAATTCTTCTGTGAGGTCTGGGCGGTCGCCTCGGTGATGGGTAGGGTGAGGCGGAGGGGTAACGCGGCCGGATGACGCGGCGGCGGAAAGACGGACGGTCAGTTCGCGTGAGTCTCGCAGAGTGTCTTGATCCACCGGGAGCGAGTTCGTGGTCCGACGGTCGAGCCGGTGGCTCCGCATACTTCACACGTGGATAGGGACTCATCTTCTGCTGACCTGACCAGGTCATTCACCGTGTCCCAATCGCTCGGGTCGATGCTCATCGAGTCATAGTAGAACCGAAGCGCGCCGAACTTCTCTTTGATCTGCTCCGCCTTGTAATTCGGAGCGATCGCAGCGATTCTGCTGTCCAACTCCACAATGATCTTGTGCCAACCGGATTGGCATTCCGGCACGATGCCGTGCCGTCCATAGAACTCGTTGAGCTCTTCCTCGTCCATGATCCCTCGCACTCGACGGCACGCCATCTACCGACATTATCGTCGGCACAGATGCCACAGTTCCACCACGGTTCGGACTCTCTCATCGTCTGTCGCCTGAGCACCGCGACGCAATTCGCACGGACGTCGCTGACATATCCCGCCCGGGTGTTCTATCGTGAGTGAACGTTGTGGGCTCGGGTCCCTGCCGGCTCCGACGTGCGACGTCACTGCGTCGTGAAATGTGGCAGGACGAGACAATGCCCACGACCTTCGACGAAGGAGCCGCTCATGAAGACCGCTCGCCGCTTGGACAACCTCGGCACCGAGACCGCGTTCCGCGTCGCCCAGGCCGCCGCCGACTGGAAGGCCCGTGGGAACGAGATCTTCCCGTTCCATCTCGGCGATCTCAACTTCCCCCTCGCCGGGCACATCGTCGAGGCGATGGAGCAGGCCATCCGCGACGGCAAGACCGGGTACTGCCCCGGGCCCGGAATCCCCGAACTCCGGGAGGCGCTCGCCGATGACATCGGCTCACGCCGGGGCATGACGATCGACCCCGCCGAGGTGGTCGTGACCACCGGCGGCAAGCCCGTGATCACGAAATTCCTCCAAGCGGTGATGAACCCTGGCGAAGGCGTGCTCTACCCGAATCCCGGGTTCCCGATCTACGAATCCCAGATCGACTACCTCGGCGGGCAGGCCCTGCCCTACCGCTATATCCCGACCGATGACGGCTTCGCCATCGACCTCGATCACCTGCGCGCGTCGATCGATGAGAACACGACGGCGATCATCTACAACGACCTGCAGAACCCGATCTCCGCCGAATCCACGCCCGGCGAGCGGGAAGCGATCGCCGCGATCGCGCAGGAGTTCGACCTGTGGGTGCTCTCCGACGAGGCGTACTTCGAGATGCGCTACAAGGGGAAGTCCCAGTCGATCGCCGCGCTGCCGGGAATGGCCGAGCGCACCGTCATCCTATACACGTTCTCGAAGAAGTACGCGATGACCGGTTCCCGGCTCGGCTGCGCCGTCGCACCAACAGAGGTCGCCGAGGCGATCTCGACGATGAACACCAACGACGAATCCTGCACGAACCAGTACGTGCAGTGGGCAGGCATCGCCGCCCTGCGCGGACCGCAGACGCCGGTGGGCAAGATGCTCGAGGTGCTGCGCAAACGTCGCGACGCCACCTGCCGTCTGATCAACGAGATCCCCGGCATGAGCGTGGCGACCCCGGGGTCGACGTTCTACGTCTTCCCCGATGTCACCGAGGCGATGGAGTCCAAGGGCATCGCGACGCTGTCCGACTTCTCGACCGAAGCCCTGCACGCGACCGGAGTGTCCTTCTGCACCCGCGAACACTTCGGTTCACCGCAGCCCGGTGAGGACCGGTCCTACATCCGACTTGCGTACTCCGGCATCGACGAGGCCGCGATCTCCAAGGGCCTCGGACGGCTCAAGGAGTGGATCGAGGGCTGAGCCGTCGAGTTATGCCCAATTGTGCGCGGCCGGACGTTGCGTACTCGGCAGGGCGTTGTGAAACCGCCAGTCGTGGATCCACTCGGGCAGTTCCACGTCGGCCGGTGGTGGTCCGAAGACGCTGATGGCTTCCTCTTTGGACACGGTTCCTGACTCAGAGAGCAGCCGCGTGGCCACGAAGGCGCGAGCGTAGATCTCTCCCTCGACGACGATTCGGTGCTCGAAGTACACGGCACGCTCATCGACCCCGATGATCCGGGTGTCGAGGCTGTAGCGCTGGCCGAGTTTGAGTGATTTGCGGAAGCTGATGGTCTCGGCGCTGACGACACCCGTCCAACCCTTGTCGCGGAGCGTGTTCCAGACACCGCTGCGCACCAGCACGTCGAGTCGGCCCAGATCCATGATCGAGAAGTACTTGCCGTTGTTGACGTGCATGAAGATGTCGATCTCCGAGGGCCGGACCCGCAGGGGAAGGGAGTAGGTGTCCCAGATGTCCTGCGTCGGGCGACGGCGCGAGCGGAGCAGCTGCAGAATCATACGCGTAAAGTGCATAGACCCTATGTTACTTGATGGTAAGTTATCTGTGAATCATGGTGCGCTGGTGAGGCCCCGTGCCGGGTCGGGGGTGGGCCGCCTCGGCGAGGGATTGACTCAGTCGTCGGCCGGCTGCGGTCCGCGGCCGGGGATGAACGGGGATTCCTCGGGCTCGGGGTGTCGCTTGTACTGGACGGCCATGATGATCACGCCCAGTGCCACCGCGCCGATCGCGCCCCAGACGTTCGTGCGCAGGCCGAGGATGACGAAGCTCGGGTCGATGCGGATCGACTCCCAGACGATGCGTCCGGCGCCGTACCACATGAGGTAGACGGCGAAGAGGCGTCCCCACTGGAAGAAGATCTTGCGGCTGAGGTAGAGCAGGACCAGGGCGCCGAGGCTGTTCCAGATGACCTCGTAGAGGAATGTCGGGTGGAACAGTGTTCCCGGGGGAGTGCCCAGAGGGATCGCCGAGTTGCCGGGGTCGATCTCGAGACCCCAGGGCAGTGTGGTCGGCAGGCCGAAGAGCTCCTGGTTGAACCAGTTGCCGAAGCGTCCGCAGGCCTGGGCGAGGATGAGGCCCGGGGCCAGAGCGTCGAGCAGCGTGGTGAGTCTGAGGCCGCGCCTGCGGCACATGATCCACGCGCCGAGGGTGCCGCCGATGAGGGAGCCGAAGATCGCGATTCCGCCCTCCCAGATCGCCCATACGGAACCGGGCTCGAAGATGTTCCATGGGTTGCGACCGGGGCCGAAGTAGTCCGTGTAGTGCGTGATCACGTGGTAGATCCGGGCGAAGACGATGGCCATCGGCACGGCCAGGGTCGCGATGTCGAGCACCTGCCAGTCCTCGACTCCGCGGGCGGTGAGGCGACGGTTGGTCAGCACGATCGCGATGATGATGCCCACGAGGATGCACAGTGCGTAGAAGTGGATCGTCAAGGGGCCGAGTTGGAAGCTCGAGACGCTCGGGCTCGGGATCGCCGCTGAGATGTCGTGCGGAATCGCTGTGGCGCTGGGAGTCAGGGGCGTGCTCGTGAGGACTGCAGGCATGGGGTCAGTCTATTTGCACCAGCCTGAGAGTCTCGTATGCGGCCGGGGAATGCCGCGGTCGCGAAGGGGCTTTCGCTGAAAATGAGCACACTGGTGCCCTCTGCGCCCAGAGCGCAGCTAAAAGTCGAACAGACCGTCGATGATGTCGTCGGTGATGAATCGAGAGTGCAGAACCAGCGCGCGGGTGGGGTCGATGCTCTCCGGCGGCTTCCAAGCCGGGCGCCCGTCCGGGAGCATGACGACCTCCCAGCCGGACCGGTCCATGAGGTGGTGATGGTGTGAACAGACAAGGCACATGTTGTTGATGTCGGTGCGGCCGCCCTCGCTGTGGGGCACGACGTGGTTCACATCGCACCACCCAGCAGGAGCGTCGCAGCCGGGAAAGACGCAGCCGCGATCTCGAGCGGTGATCACTGCGGTCTGCTTCTTGTTGGCGAAGCGGTTCTCCGTCCGAACTTCCACGGTTCTCGCGATTTCGTCCATCAGGTGGAAGAAGACAGTGCCGTTGAGCCCGCGGCGGGCAAGGTCGTCCATCGGGAAACGGGCACCCGACCCGGTGGTCGCTTCGCCGATGTTGTTCGCGAGGTCGGATGCCTTGGCGGTGACGACGAGTGCGTAGGGCGAGCCCTTCTGGGCTTCCTTCATGCTGATACGGGAGATGAGGGTGGCGAAGCGCTCATAGATCCAGCTCTTCGCGGTCGGCTGTTCCCGGACGAGGTTGATGGTCGAGCCGTCTTCACGAACACCGTAGCCGTCGGGGAGCGCGGTTGCTGCGTCCACAGGGTTCTGCGAGGCTCCGCTGTCCCGGTTGGCTTCGAATACGGCCCACTGCGGGGCGTCGAGGCGGTCGCCGGCAAGAACGGCATCGACCGGCGCGTATCGTTCCTCGTCACGATTGTGGTCGGGTCCGACGGTCGCGCCGGAATCGGAGTCTGCGGCCGGAGTCGACCCGGAGGGTGCTGGGTCGGCTGTGGTGGGAGCCGGACCGGCTGTAGTGAGTGCTGGGTCGGTCGATGGGTCGCCGGCCGCGGGACGTGCGGATTCGATGCGTGAGGTCAGGAGGCCGTGAAGTTCTGCCCCGGCTACTGGGTCGAGCACGCCCTCGAGCCTCCAATCACCGTTTCGTTTGGGACGTGCGGTGACGAAGTAGGCCGACCGCTCCTTGGCGTCGAGGGGTTCAGCCCCGTCGGGGTCGATCCTCACGAGCATATGGCGGAAGATGTCGCGCAGCTCATTGACCGTCACGTCCGCCGCATATCGGACGAGGTCGGCTTCGGCCTTGTCCTTCGTCGCCTGATCGACCCATGCGGGAAGCGCTTTGAGGCACTCCTCGAGGGCGGTGATGTGCTCGGCCGACAGCGTCCCCAAGTGGAACTGCTCGGCCACCAAGGGGTGTTCGGGTTCGAGGCGCTGCCCGTCGAGGGTCACTCGGCCGCCGAGGCTCTCGGCGAGCCTGGCGCGTCGGTTGGCTTCGCGTCCGGTCAGGTTGAGACGGCTCTGGATGAGGTCTTTGGGCGTCTTCGCTCCGCTGTCCGTCGGCGTGCCGACTCGTTCGTAGACCGACAGAGCCAGGGTGGACAGGGAATCGCTGAGTCGACGGAGCGCTTCAGCGCCGTCGATGACGTGCAGTGCCTCGTTCGGTCCCATGGGGCGGTCGAACGTGCGCAGCTTCTCGTCAAGACCGGTCAGCGAAGTGATGGCGTCGGTGATCTCGGGTGCGCAGTCGGCGAGGTCGCTCCATGTGGTGTCGGGCAGGAGCGGGTGGCGCGACGTCCGCTGAGCGGCTGCAGCATCGTCGGACGCTTCTTTCCGCGCGGGCTCGTCGTCTTCCCATGCGGGTTCATTGTCGCCGGGGTCCGTAGGGGGTCCCGGGGTGATGGTGCCGTTCTCTGTTTCTTCTGACCACGGGGGAGAACCCGCGTCTTCGTCCGCAGTATTGCCGGCGTCTGCGGCGGCTGACTCCAGTGGTTCGGTGGGGACCGGATCCAGGGCATCGAACACCTCGGCGAAGGGGTGTCCGGTGAGATCGAGGCCGGCGGCTCTGAGCTGCTCTCTCAGAGAGGGGAGGTCCGGCGTGGTGTCGCTCGGCCCGATCTTCGGCCTATTGCCCGCATCGCTGCGCGAGCCGGAATCGGTGCGCCGAGCACGCCGATTCGACTTACGTCGCTTGCGATCGGGAGTGTAGGTCACTGGCTCGAGCTCCGTTCTCCATTGAAGGTCTCTTTCTCAAATTCTAGTGCTTATCGAAAGCAGAAGCAATAGCAGATTCGAAAAAACATCGAATATAAATCCGATGTACTAACATCTATGATTCGCAGCGTCCGTAGGGTAGAGAATCTGCGCTCATGACTGTCGTGATGATCGGATGATCGAGTCCGTGAAGATTCACGATAGACGGCGGTAGTGACATGAGCGCCGGGTCTCGGCGGTGTGGAGCGGGCCGCAGATGAGAAGTGGCACCGGAGTCCACCGGACGATGGGAAAGTGCGAATCAACAGTGCGATGGGAAGATAGGGGACCATGGGACTCGATTTCACCCTCGTGCAGCTGCGCTACTTCCAGGAGGTCGCGCGGCGCGAGCATATGACCGAGGCGGCCAAGCACCTCAACGTCACCCAGTCCGCGATCTCGACAGCGATGGCGCAGCTCGAACGCACGTTGGGGCTCGACCTCTTCATTCGGCAGCGCAACCGGTCGGTGGTGCTCTCGCCCGCCGGGAAGCGATTCCTCTCAGAGGTCACGCCTTTCCTCGAAGCCTCCGACAACCTCGGCGAGACTGCCTTGGGCCTCTCCCGTCATCTCAGCGGTGACCTCACGGTCGGAGTCTTCTCGCCGATCGCGCCCACCCGCCTGCCGCTCATCCACGACGAATTCGAAAAGCGCTACCCGGACGTTCGGGTCAACTACCTCGAAGCGGATCTCCATGAACTCCAGCAGGCGCTCGTCGCGGGACACTGCGATATCGCGCTGACCTACACCTTGGGTCTGACCGACCGGTTCGACACCTACCTCATCGATGTCGTGCGACCACACGCGCTCGTCTCGCTCAGCCACCGCCTCGGTGGAGGTGGGGAAGGTCCGCGCCCGATCCGATTGGAGGAACTCGCCGAAGAGGACTACATCCAACTCGATCTGCCCTTCAGTCGGCAGTACTACGACGAACTCTTCCGCATCGCCGGTGTCACTCCGAAGGTGCGACATCGGTTCTCCGGATACGAGACCGTGCGTTCGTTTGTCGCGATGGGACTCGGGTACTCCATGCTCAGTCAGAGCGTGTCGTCAGGGACGTATATCGGTTCCAAGACCGTCGATGTGCCGCTGCTCGATGATTTCCCCAGCATCGATCTCGCTCTCGTCTGGCCGACCGAGCTGCGGTTGAGTCGACGGGCGCAGGCGTTCTGTGAGCTGACTCGGGAGATCCTCGGTCCCGAGGGGTGACCCGCTGCTGCGGGTGCGCCGGCCCCCGCGCTGGGAGCGCCGTGATCCGTCCCTGCGGGTGAGGACCGATCCACACCGGTGGATGTGCGCAATACACCCATCTCATCAATTGAATCTATGGCGAGCTTCAACAGTATCTGTTGGACTCATGTGGCGTGGATCGCAAAGATGGTGGAAATCATCCCGCGACCTGAGGAGATCTCGGATGTCCACCACTGCCCCGAGCGAGCAGAGAACCACGACGACGAGCATGCAGAAGAAGGTGCTCGTCGGCGGCAGCATCGGCCAGTTCGTCGAGTTCTACGACTTCACGCTCTACGGTCTCTCGGCCGTCATCCTCTCCGAGTACTTCTTCCCCGACGGCGACCGCATCACCGGGCTCCTCGTCATCTTCGCGACTTTCGGCGTCGCCTTCGTCATGCGGCCCCTCGGCGGGCTGTTCTTCGGGGCGCTCGGCGACAAGGTGGGCAGGCGCAAGACCCTGACGGTCACGATCTTCCTCGTCGGCATCTGCACCGCACTCATCGGCGTCCTCCCCGGCTTCGACACGATCGGCTGGTTCGCCCCGATCCTGCTCATCCTCGCCCGCCTCGGGCAGGGATTCTCCGCCGGCGGCGAATCGGTCGGCGGTCCCTCCTTCGTCTACGAGCACGCCCCGGTGGGCAAGCGCGGACTCTGGATCAACATCACCCTCGCCGCCACAGCACTGCCGTCGGTGTTCGCCGGCGGGCTCATCCTCCTGCTCTCGACGATGATGTCCGACGCCTCCTTCGACTCGTGGGGCTGGCGGATCCCGTTCCTCCTCGCCCTGCCGCTCTCCGCTGTCGGGCTCTGGATCCGCTCGCGCACCGACGAATCCGAACTGTTCAAGAAGACCGCCGAAGAGCGGCCGAAGGAATTCAGCCCGATCCGCGACTCCTTCCGCGAGAACTGGGTCGGCATGCTGCAGGTCTTCTTCGTCCTCGGCGTCACCGCGCTCGGCTTCTACATGCTCTCCGCCTACTTCGTCACCTACATCCAGACGACCGGTGACCTCAGCCGAGAACAGTCGCTGCTGACGAACGCGATCGCCATGGCCAGCTACACGATCTTCCTGCCCATAGCGGGAGCCATCGGCGACCGAGTCGGCCGCAAGCCCATGCTCATCGCCGGATCCATCCTCCTGGCGGTCACCTCGGTGCCGGCATTCGGCCTCGTCACCAGCGGACACATAGGACTGGCCTTCCTCGGGCAGACGATCTTCGTCCTCGCGCTGTGTTGCTACGGCGGCGGCTGCTACACGTTCTTCTGCGAACGGTTCTCGACGAAGACCCGGTTCACCTCGGCGGCAATCAGCTACAACGTCTCCTACGCGGTGCTCGGTGGGACCGCGCCGTTCGTCGGCACCTGGCTCGTCGACATCACCGGAGTCAGCACGGCGCCCGGGTTCTACATGGCAGCCTGCGCGGCCGTCTGCCTCATCCTCATCGTCATCACCCGACTGCCCGAGACCCGCGGACGTCTGGGCTGAGCCTCGGCGCGCGGATTCGAGGACACTCACCCGTCCGCGCGCCGCTCGTCCGAACACCCCACCCCGACCCCATGAATCAGAGACACGAGAAAGCGACCACCATGAACCACCAGGCAGACCCCTCGAGCGACAACGCCTTCCTCTCTACCTTCCACCACGTCGCCACGATCGGCGCGACCGACAACAACGGCGTCGACCGGCAGGCGCTCACGCCCGAGGACAAGCAGACGCGCGACTGGATGCGCGCCTGGGCCGACGCCCACGGCTTCGAGGTCCGCGTCGATGCGATCGGCAATATGTTCGCCTGCCTCCAGCTCGTCCCCGACGGCGCCGAGATCACGAATGACGACACCCCCGCCGAGGCGGCCGTCCCGGATTCGACCGCACCCAAGGACAGTGCCGCCCCCTACGTCCTCATCGGCTCGCACCTCGACTCCCAGCCGCTCGGCGGTCGCTTCGACGGAGCGTATGGCGTCATCGCTGCTCTCTTCGCGGCCCTGCGCGTCAAGGAGGAACTCGCCGAGTCCGGGCAGCAGCCGACGTTCAACCTCGCCGTCGTCAACTGGTTCAACGAGGAGGGCGGCCGCTTCGCTCCCTCGATTATGGGCAGCTCCGTCTACGCCGGCCTGTTCGACCTCGACGAAATGCTCGCCGTCACCGACCTCGAAGGAACGAGTGTTGCCGATGCCCTGACCGCCATCGGCTACGCCGGCACCGACACCCCGCCCGAAGCGATCACCTATGCCGAGATCCACATCGAACAGGGCCGCATCCTCGAACGCGAGACCACCGACATCGGCGTCGTTGAGTCCAGCTGGTACACGCAGAAGCTCGACATCGACGTCCTCGGCGAACAGTCCCACACCGGAGCCACGGCAATGGCCGACCGCCACGATGCCCTCGTCGCCGCCGCGAAGGTCGTCCTCGCCGTCGCCGAGGTGGTCGATGAGTTCGACGACGAAGCACTCGTCTCCTCGGTCGGTCAGCATGTCGTCGAACCGAACTCGCCGATCGTCGTCCCCCGCCGCGTGCACATGGTCGCCGACCTCCGATCCTCCGACCCAGCCATCGTCCAAGCCGCCCGTGACTCCCTGCGTACTCAGATCGCCGAGATCGCCCGAGCCCACGACATCACCATCAACGTCGAGGACTTCGACATCCGCGACAAACGCCACTTCCCGCCCGAGGGAGTCGAGCTCGCCGAGAAGGCTGCGGCCAACGAAGGCCTGAGCATCCGCCGTCTCGAGACGATGGCCGGGCACGACTCGGTGGCCATGAACAACCGCGTGCCCGCCGTGATGATGTTCGTACCCAGCGTCGACGGCGTCTCCCACTGCGAACGCGAGTTCACCACCGACGAGGACATGGTCCGCGGGGTCCGTGTGCTCACCTCGGTCGCCGGCGAACTCGTGCGCGGGCAGCTCGGCGAGGTCCGCGACGGTGAGGTCTGGGTCGGACGTTCCGTCGCCGAGGCGCGGTCGAGCGTTACCGTATGAGTGAAGCCCGATGACCAGCACTGACGACGGCGGTCGACCCAGACCGACACCGCCCATCCCGTGCCCGACGAACGAACTCACACCGAGGTGACCCGATGACCGCAGCTTCCGACCTCCACACACTCTCCGCCACCGAGGCGCTCGCCGCCTTCCGCACCAAGGAGCTGTCCCCGGTCGACTACCTCGAAGCGCTCATCGGCCGGATCACCACGGAAGATGAGCGCATCAACGCCGTCACCGAGGTCGTCGAAGAGGCGGTCACCTCGGCGCGGGACGCGGAGAAGTTCTACGCGACTGCCACCGACGACGACCTCGCCGAGGCGGCCGCCAAGCAGCCGCTGCTCGGCCTGCCCGTCGTCGCCAAGGAGAAACATGCGCTCGCCGGGCGCGGGCTGACCCAAGGGCTCCTGCACGAACGTGACACCATCGCCGAGGCGGACGCGACGATCATCGCCCGCATCCGCGCGGCAGGCGGGTTCGTCCACGCTCGGGCGACCTCGCCCGAGTTCAGCTGCGCGACGATCACACACTCGCCGATGTGGGGCGTGACCCGCAATCCGTGGAACCTCGAACTCTCACCGGGAGGATCGTCCGGTGGGTCCGCAGCCGCGCTCGCCGCCGGGTACGCGCCGCTGGCCACCGCTTCCGACATCGCCGGATCGACGAGGCTGCCCGCCGCCTTCACCGGCACCGTCGGGTTCAAAGCGCCGTATGGTCGCATCCCCGGTGCCCAGCCGCTGGCCGCCGATTGGTACCGCGGCGACGGGCCGATGGCCCGCACTGTCGCCGACACCGCACTGCTCGCGAAGGTGATGGTCGGCGTCGATCCCAGCGACCATGCGACGATCTCTTCGACCGGCTGGTTGGACGGGTTCGACGCCACCTCCGCCGAGGTGGTCGATCGTCTGCGCGGACGACGGGTCGCGCTGTGCCTGCGGTTGGGGGACTTCCCCGTCGGGGAGGACATCATCCGCAATACCCGCGCGGTCGCCACGGCGCTGGAGCAGGCAGGAGCGATCGTCGAAGAGATCGAACTGCCGTGGACGGCCGAGCGCATCTTCGAAACCGCATTCACCCACTTCGGGAACCTCCTCGCGCAGGCGATGCGGTCAGCGACCCACGGCCACGAGGACACACTGGCCGACTACACGCTGCAGTTCATGGCCGACGCCGAGGCGGTCGCCGCGCGCCGCGGCCTCTACGAGGGACTTGCCATGGAGGCGCAAATCCAGGCGGACCTCGCGGCCGCAATGGACGGATTCGATGTGCTGCTCGCCCCCACCTCGGCGGTGGCGGGATTGGAAGCCGGCGCCAGCTACCTCGACGGGATCACGATCGACGCCGGGGGAGTGGGCCGTGAGGGCCACCCCGGTGGAGCGGGCAACGACGGGCACGATGCCAGTGCGGAGCAGACGGTCGAGGGGATCCGGCTCGACCATTACTGGCAGGCGCACATGACGATGCCATTCAACATCTGCAACCGCGTGCCGATCGTCAACGTGCCCTCGGGGATCGCCGACTGCGGGATCCCGACGGGCCTCCAAGTCGTCGCGCATCCTTACGACGACCGTGCCGCCTTCGAGGTCGCGGCCGCGATCGAGCAGCTGCGGCCATGGACGGTGCTCGCGCCGGAGTGAACTGACGGCGTGAACGCCGGTCGCTGTTTCGATAGCGATTAGGCTGGGGTCGGACGGCTTTGAAGCGGATTGAGGACGGACCCCGTCATGCGACCCAAGCACAGTCAGATGATGACGTTCTCAGATGACTCGCGCGCGAATGTTGCGACTGTGCCCGCCATCATCGTCAGCGTCGTCGTCGTACTCGCCTTCGGCTTCAACCCGTTGGGGGAGGGAACCGGAGACAGTGAACTGCCCGGTCTGACCCGCGAGCTTATCGCCATCTTCCTCATCTTCTGGCCGCTGTTCTCCCTCACCTATCTCATGTGGACCCATCTCGGGCTCGAGGAGCTCAGCGAAACCGAGCTCATGGTCCATTCCCGGTGGACACTTGCGCAACGACGCAGATGGTGGATGAAGTACTTCAGCATGGGCGGCGCGACCTCCTGGGCGGTGATGGCCGCCTACGTCGCGTTCCTGCTCAACCTCTTCCTCGTCACCTCGGCCTCGCCGGAGAACGCAGTGTTCGCCGCGCTGCTCGGTCTGGCCAACGTCATCGCGTCGTGGGCTGTGCTCGTCTATTCGTTCGCACTCGAGTTCATGCGCATCGACCTGGGGGTCGGCGGCAGTGCTGATGCTCGGCAGCTGGAATTCGATATGGACGGTCCACGGACGTTCGGCGACTACCTCACCTTCGCCGTGCTCTCTTCGACGATGACTGCCGCTCTGCCGGGACGCGCGGTCACCCGAGACGGGTGGAAGCTCGTGCGCACGAACGTCATCGTCGCGTTCGCCTTCAACTCGGTCGTCGTCGCGACGCTGGTGTCGATGATTCTGTCGTATGTGACGGTGTGAAAGGTCGTCTTCCGCGGCCCGCGCGGATTTCGCCATTGCGGTTTCCGGTTCTTCTGACACGATGGGAATCGTGGATGAGACGACACGGCGCGGGGCCGCCTCGGCGCAGGACCTCGATGAAACGATCGCCGCAGTCGAGGGCATCGGGCGCGAACTCAACGCGGTCACCTCGGTGATGGGCGATCGGGCACGAACGCTCGCGCGGAGATCAGCCGAACGAACCGCTGCCGGGGAACCTCCTCGGCGCCTCGAGGGCGTGCCGTTCGCGATCAAGGACGTCATCGACGTGGCGGGATTCCCGACGACGATGGGTTCGCGGGTGAGCAGCGGACCGGAGCCGAGCGTCACCGCTCCCGTCGTCCACCTCCTCGAACGGGCCGGGGCCATCCCGGTGGCGAAGACGAACTGTCAGGAGTATTCGTACGGCATCCTCGGTGACGAGAGTGCCTTCGGGCGGGTGATCAATCCGATCGATCCCGCACTGTGCACCGGCGGATCGAGTTCCGGCTCGGCGGCGTTGGTCGCCTCCGGGGTGGTGCCGCTTGCCGTGGGCACCGACACGGCCGGGTCGGTGCGAGTGCCGGCCGCGTGTCAGAGCGTCTTCGGCTTCAAGCCGACCTTCGGTGCGATCTCGACCGAGGGCGTCTTCCCGCTCTCGCCGTCCTTTGACACCGTCGGGCTCTTCGCCCGCGAGATCCCCCTGATCGCCGCGGCGTTCGATGCGATCGCCGGCCGGGGTTCGGTGGGGGCTGATTCCGGCGCCGAGGCGGAGGTCGGCGAGGCGGCTTCGCGCGCAACAATCACCGTCGACACCGGGCTGCTCGACTCCGCGGGCGTCTTCGCGGACGACGGCCGCGGCTGGGTTCGGGAGAATCTCACGGAGGGCCGACTCAACCCGACGGAGATGCGGCGTCATCGTGGGGAGATCAGGACCACCTCGGCGATATCGGACGACCTTCTCACGGTCATCGACGAAGGCCTTGCCGTCTACGACATCGTGCGCCGGTACGAGGCCTTCGTGCTCCACGAGCAGTACCTCGACGAGCAGGGGGAGGCCTATCAGCCGGGAGTGTGGGCGAAGATCCTGTCCGGGCAGTCCATCGCCGAGGCGGAGTACCGATCACAGGTGGCCGCCTTGGAGGAATTCCGGGCCTCGGCCGTCTCGTTCTTCGACGAAGTCGATTTCATCGTCACCCCCGCGATCGAGGGCGACGTGATCCGCTGGGACGAGATCGACGACGGATCCGCTGCGAAGTTCATGTGCTGCTCGCTGCCGTTCAACGTGCTCGGGTGGCCGGCGGTGACCCTGCCGGTGAGACGTGAGCCCGGTGTCGGACGGCCGCCGGTGTCCGTCCAGATCGTCGGCCCGCCGCACGAGGATCGCGCTCTGCTCGAGTTCGCTGCCGGCCTCTGAGGCTCGCAGCTCTGACGCGCTCGCACAAACGAAGCGGGGCCGGAGCCCGAACAGCACTGCGAACATGCCTGTTTCGGTTCCGACCCCACTCTCCGGCGAAAGCCAGAGCCTTAAGGAATCAGCCCTACAGTCTCCAACAGCTGTCGAGCGGAGCCTTGCCCGCGAACGTGCGGGTGGTGAAGGCCTCGATACGCGGGACCGAGGCGACGTAGCCGCCGATGTGCGTCGGTCCGAGGTTGTCCTCGAACGCGACCTTGTGACCGGCACGGCACCACGTCGCCGCGAGCTCCTTGCCCTGCTCGAACGGGATGACGTCATCGAGGTGGCTGTGGTTGACCAGCAGCGGAACGTCGGGCACGGGCGCCTGGCCGAGCTTCTGCCTGTCGGCGATGTCCATGAACCGCTCCTCGACGATCTCCTGGAGGGACCGGCCGTCCTTCGTCAGCGACTTCGTGTCCGTGAACGCGGTCGAGAGCAGGGCCTCGATGGTGCACTGATTCGAGGTTTCGGCGACTGTCTGCTGCCCCTTCTCATTGAGGAACTCGGTGAGATCGATATCGGCCTGCGCGGCGAACGAGTCGACGCCGTAGAGGGCGAACGCCGTGTAGACGCTGGAGAGTCCGGAGACCGTCTTGTACAGATCCGTGGGCACAGCACCCGCCGAGGCGGAAGCGAGGTTGAGCTCGGGTGCCCACTCATCCTTGAGCTCCAGTGCCGATGTCGTGGCGTGGCCGCCCTGCGAGTAGCCACGCAGCTGCAGCTTCGTGTCCGCATCGATTCCGCCGCCGTCTACCTGCTGGACCGCGCGTGCGGCATCGAGGACCGAGCGGCCCTCTTCGACGCGGTTGAGGTAGTGGTGGTCGCCCTCGGTGCCGAGTCCCATGTAGTCGACGACGACGACCGGATGCTTCGCCGCCAGCGCCGAGGCGATTGAGATCCCTTCGTATTCCGTGCCCATGCCCATCTGTCTGCTGGGTGCGCACTTGTCCGCGATGCCCTGAGTTCCGGGTGAGATGACGACGGCGTCGTCGGCGTTGCCGCTCGCACCCTTCGGGGTCAGCAGCGTGGCCGTCGCCGCCCGCGCCTGCCCCTTCTCATCTGTGGTCTTGTACATGAAGGCCGTCGACTTCGCATCATGCTTGATGAGCTTCACGGGATCGAGGTAGAACTCCGAGTCGGCCTGCTTGAGCATTGTGCCGTCCTTGCTCGGCAGCGAGGACGGGGTCTCGTAGAAGTCCTCGGGGACCTCGGACGTGGGGAGGTCTTCCTGGGCGGCGGCGTATTCGACGTCGGCGGGAGTGAGTTCATCGGACTTCTCGACCGCTTTGCGGGCCTGCTCGACACTCACACCCTCGGGGACGTTGTTCGTGTTGAGGACACCGGGATCTTCGGCTTCTCGATCTTTGACGAGCTGCTGGGCCTCCTGGTCCGACTGCGGAACCAGGTCTGAGGGTGCGGCGGCATGTGCGGGTGCTGCTGTCGTGCTCAGGGCGAGGGTGAGGCCGACCGCAGCCGCGGTGGTCAGCGCGGCGAGACGACGGGCAGGCATCCCCCGGTGGGCTGAGTGGCACGAGGTCGTGCTGAGTTTCGGATCTTCGCTGTTGGTCAATCGCGTGCTCATACGCGGCATTCCTGTTCTGTCGTGGATCTCGACATTGAGAGTGCATGGACAGGGTGGTGTCGCAGACCGACGCGACAGGGATGATGCCGGCGCGGTCGCCATGGTTCCGTGCCCGTATGGTGACGGGCATCACAAGCCTACTCGATAGTAGAACTGAGTGGTAACTTACCTTGATCAGTCAGCGGCTCGGTCGCGTCGTCGGTGGTCGAAATGCTGTTGAATGGGCGTTCTATGAGCTCAGCCGAGAGCGGAGCGGACTGCTTCGGCAATCACGAGGAGTGCGCCGAAGATGGAGGCGCCGACGGCAAGGCGGTAGAGCAGCTGACGGTCGGCTCGGCGGATGACGAAGTTCGACAGCCAGAGCCCGGTGATCATGAAGGGAAGCAAAGCCGCAGCTGCAATCACATGGGACGTCTGGACTTCGCCGCCGATTGCCAGGCCGGACAGTGACAAAATGCTGCCGAGGGTGAAATAGGCGCTCATCGTCGAGCGCATCGAGGACGGGTCGAGAGAGCGCAGGACGAGACTGATCGGCGGCCCGCCGATGCTCGTGGCGGTTCCGAAGATCCCCGAAACGGATGAGGCGAAGAACATATTGCGGTGCGAGGCCGCCGGTGACCAGCCGACCAGGCTGAAGGCTGCACCGGCGAGGACAGTGATCGCGAGCATCAGTGACAACCCTGCATCGGGGAGCATGATGACAGCCACGGTACCGATGGCGATTCCCGGCACGCGACCGAGCGCTCCCCATCCGACGATCCTCCAGTCGACGTCGTGACGTTCGCGCACAAAGGCGGTCAGTGAAGTCAGGGTGGCCAGGAAGAGCAGCGCTGCCGGCAGCAGGTCGGGACGCAGTAGTGCGAGGACCGGGGCTGTGATCATGCCCAGGCCGAAGCCGATCGAACCCTGCAGACACGCTGAGCCGAGAACGACGACCCCGATGACGAGAAACTGCACGAACTCCATCGGTGGTTCGCTCCTCTGCTTCGGGGTGACGGTGATGCCGGCGCAAAATGCGCGTTCTGAGCAGTTAGTATATGCGCAAAACACACAGAGTCGCATGAATCTCGCTAAACTGCTTGCGCATAACACGCATAAATGGGCTAGTCTTTACGAAGATTGCGCACGGTGATGTCGCAGCTCCATCGTTGCATCCTCCGCCGGCCGATCGTTCAGAAGTCCATCTACACATGGGAGTGCAGCCATGGCCGCCGATGTCCATAGCGTGAAAAGCAGCTCTGTCTCTTCGATGCCCGCACAGAATCCGCTGCCGCGCGGACTCGGCCTCGTCACCTCGGTCGGGCCGGGCCTTGTGCTCGCGATGTCCTTCCTGGGCACGGGCGACCTCGTCAGCTCCTCCGTCTCGGGAGCCTCCTACGGGTACGCGCTGCTGTGGACGCTCATCCTCTCGCTCGTCGCCCGCACCTTCATCATCTCGTCCATCGCGAAGTACACGCTGATGAACAAGCACGGCGACACCCAGATCCTCGACGGATTCGCCCGCCTCTCGCCGGTGCTGCCGGGAATCATGGGCGCAGTCGTCCTCATCGCCGGTTTCATCACTCAGGCCACCTTCCTCCTCGCCGCTGCCGTGGGGCTCCACGAACTCACCGGTGGTCAGTGGGGCGGTGCTTGGGGTCGATTCATCTGCGCGATCATCATCGTCGCGCTCACCCTGTCGCTCGTGATGCTGCGTAAGCAGTTCGTGGTCCTCGAGTACTTCGCCCGCTTCGCCTCGGTCGCAATGATCGTCGCCTTCATCTACGCACTCATCAAGATCGGCACGTTCGACATCGCCGGTTTCGTCCAGGGAATGGCTTTCGAGATCCCGAAGGAGCAGAACACCTCGGCGTTCGCTCCGATCGTCATCGCTTCGGCCACGATCGGCACGATCGCCGGCAACATGCCCAACCTGCTGTATTCCGGGTTCATGCGCGACAAGGGCTGGGTCGGACCGAAATATCGGAAGATCCAGCAGTTCGACCTCATCGTCGGCATGGCCCCGCTGCTCATCATCAACCTCCTGTTCTGGATCGTCGCGGCGGAGTTCAGCACCGCCCATCCCGGCTTCTCCATCGCCGACGAATTCGACCTCTCCCACATGCTCTCCGTCGCGGTCGGCCCGATCGGCCCCTCACTGCTGTGGATGTGCATCTTCTTCGCCGCGATGACGAGTTTCCCTCCGCAGTCGCGCGGATTCTCCCAACTGGCCATCAACGGCATCAACCACACTGTCCCGTCGATGCGGAGATTCCTGGGTCGTGACGAAGAGAACCCTGCCTTCCGTTGGATCCAGGCGATCGTCTTCATCATCCTGCCGCTGGCCTCGACGATCCCCGGCGCCCCGGACCTCATCTCGCTCAACATCGTGGGCACCGCGCTCTCAACCGTGCTGAGCCTGCCGATCATCGTCGTCTGCATCCTGCTGCTGACCTCGAGGAAGAAGCACATGCACTCCTACGCGGTGAACCGGAAATGGCAGACACTACTACTGTTGATCCTCGGCATCATCGCCATCGTCGTCGGCGTCCAGATCGCCATGCAGATCCCCGCGATGTTCGCCACGGCATTCGGCTGATGACCCCGAACCTCCGGAACCGGGGATTCCCTCGCCGAGGCGGCTCATCCCGCCGATTCCGCGTGCATCTGCCTTCCCTGTCGACCGTTGCCACCACATGGAGGAGTCACCCATGAGTCTGTTGTCCCAGCCTTCACTCGACCGCGTGCCGGCCCCGCCGGCGGACGGGCGTCTCCGCTTCTTCGACGATAGCGGCTGCGCGGCCGCTGTCATTCCGACTGATCGGCGTTCGAACCACGCCCCGACGATACTGGCATTGCGGGGAGGCGGACTGTTGGCCGCCTGGTTCGGCGGCAGCGATGAGGGCAACAAGGACATCGACATCCTCCTCTCCCGGTTCGACGTGGGCTCGGGGGAGTGGTCAGCCTCGGTGAGTGTCACCCACGATGACATCCGATCCGATCAGAACCCCGGACTCTTCGAAGAACCGGACGGGACCGTGTGGCTCGTCTACACCTCCCAACTCTCCCGACAGTCGGGAGTGCCGGAGACCTTCAACCTCCAGCACACCTCCGTGGTCAAGGTGATCCGCTCGAGTGACAGTGGAGCAACCTGGGGTGAACCGGAGATGCTGTTCGACCGGGAGGGAACGTTCTGCCGCCAGCCCATTCAGATCCTCGCAGATGGGACGTGGGTGCACACGCAATGGCTGTGCTTTGACGATGATTCCAAGAACGGCTCAGATCAACCGGTCGTGCAGATCTCACAGGACCAGGGAGACACCTGGCGTCAGATAGAGTTCCCTGCCGCCGCAGGTCGGGTCCACCCGAACATCGTGGAGCTCGCACCTGGCCGGCTGGTGTGCCTGTTCAGATCGCGCTTCGCCGACTGGGTCTACCTCAGTCGATCCGACGATGGAGGAGAGACCTGGTCGGCGCCGGAGGCCACAGAGATCCCCAACAACAATGCCGGTCTCAGCGCCTTCCTGCTGCCGTCGGGCATGCTCGCGTTGGTGTCGAACGAGCACCAGGCGGCCACCGCACTCGGAGAGGTGATCTGGCCGTACGAGCGGATGCGGATCGTCATCGCCGTGTCGAACGATGAGGGGCGCACGTGGCCCGTGCGTCGAGTCATCGAGTCCGGTGACGGGTTCGCCGGTGAAGGCAATCTGCGCAGCAATCGCCGACAGGAGTACCCGCACGGCATCGTCGACACCGACGGACTCATCCACATCGTGTATGCCTACAGCTCTCGACGAGCGATTCGGCACGTCGTCTTCGACGAGGCCTGGATCTCCGGAGTCGACGACCAGGTCCACACTGACTGCAAGCTCTGGGGCTGAGGCGCGGAACTTGAGCTCGACCTGGGAGGCCTGACGAAATACAGGAGTCCCGGGACTCCTGTGCGGCCCTGTGCTCTCAGCTCTGCTGGGCGTTGCCCATCCGGTCGACTCGGACCACGGTGATGCCTCGGTCCTCGAACGGTGCGGTCTGCGCGGCGTCGGCCGTATCATCGGTGACCAGCGTCCAGCCGCTGCCGAGGTCAGCCCACGCGTGGAACGGCCGCTGTCCGAGCTTCTCGGCGTGTGCGACGACGAAGACGTGGGTGGCTCGGCGGCTCATCAGCTCCTTGAGTCGCACCTGTTCGGGAAGGGCCTCGCACACCCCGTCCTCGGCGGTGACGGCATCGGCGCCGAGGAAGGCGAAGTCGAAGGTGAATTTCTCCAGCCCCGCCTCGGTGATGGGGCCGATGAAGCCTTGGCTGACGGGGCGGTAGCGGCCGCCAAGCAGGGTGAACTCGACGTCCTCGAGATCGGCCATCTGCTGCAGAGAGGTGAGCCCGGAGGACACGACAGACAGCGGGGCCGTGTCACGGAGTGCGCGCGCGATCTGCGCAGTGGTCGTTCCGGCGTCGAGGAGGACATGTGACCCCGCGGGCACCTGCCGGGCGCACCAGGAGCCGATGGCACGTTTGACCTCGGGTGCCTCATGGGAGCGTTCTGCCAGGGTGGTCTCCGACTCTGTGGGGACTGCGATGACTCCGCCGTAGGTGCGGGCCAGTTCCCCGGAGTCGGTGAGCTTCGCGAGGTCGCGACGGATCGTCGACGCGGTGACCCCGAGCATCTCGGACAGGGTCTCGACACTCATCTCGCCCTGAGTTCTGACGAGTTGAAGGATCTCCTCACGCCGTTCGCCTGCGTTCATCTCACTCCTGATCAGTTGCCGTTGATCGCCACTGTATCGCGGATCCGTGGCGCTGACCGCGCAGAACTCAGACCACGGCCAGGGCGGCGGCCTGCCGCATGGCCTCACTCATCGATTCGGTGTCGACCGTGCCGGTGCCGGCGATGTCGAATGCGGTGCCGTGGTCGACCGAGGTGCGGATGACCGGCAGGCCGACGGTGATGTTGACTCCGGCGTCGATGCCGAGGACCTTGATCGGCCCGTGACCCTGATCGTGGTACATCGCCACGATGAGGTCGTAGTCGCCGCGGCCGGCGAGGAAGAAAGCGGTATCGGCCGACAACGGCCCCGCGGCGTCGATATCGTCGGACTGGAGCTTCCTGATCGCCGGAGCGATCTTCTCCTCCTCTTCGCCATAGCCGAAGAGGCCGTTCTCGCCGGCGTGCGGGTTGATCGCGCAGACGCCGATGTGCGGACGTTCGATCCCGGCCCGAACGAGGGCGTCGTGACCGCGGCGGACGGTGCGTTCGACGAGACCGGGCTCGATCTTCGCCACGGCATCGATGAGGCCGATGTGCGTGGTCACGTGGATGACGCGCAGCTTGGGGGAGGAGAGCATCATCGAGACCTCCTCGGTCCCGGTGAGCGAGGCGAGCATCTCGGTGTGCCCGGGGTACTTGTGCCCGGCGGAGTGCAGCGCCTCCTTGTTCAGCGGTGCGGTGCAGATTGCCTGCACCTCACCGGACATCGCCAGGTGGGCGGCTCGTTCGATGTAACGGAACGCGGCATCGCCGGCCACCGAAGAGAGTTCACCCCAGGGCAGATCGCCCGGCAGAAGATCGAGGTCGATGACGTTGATGACCCCGTCGCCCGGCTCGGCCTGAGCCGGGGAGTCGACCCGGCGGATCTCGACAACAGTGCCGAGTACCTCAGCAGCTTGTCGGAGCCTGGCGGCATCGCCGATGACGACAGGAGCGGCGACGGCGAGCACCGATGGGTCGAGGCAGGCGGCAATGCAGATCTCGGGGCCGACGCCGGCCCCGTCGCCCATGGTCACTGCGACTGTGGGAAGCGCGTTCATTGACTCTCCTTCGTGGTTCGCGACAGTGGCCGCGGCGGTCGTGTTGGGCTCACCGGTGGTCAGAGCCGCGTGGATGAGGGTAAGGGAATCGGGTCCGCCCTGGCCGCCGGGCCGGGTGACGACGGCGGCGAGGCCGACATCGTCGGCAATGCTCGCCGAGGTGGTCCCGACTGTGGACAGCACCGCCCCCGGGTGGATCTCGCGGATCGTCTCGATCCGGTGCACGCCGAGGCGGTCGAACACGGCTCGTGCCGTCTCGCCGCCGGCGGCGGCGAGGGCGACGGGGCCGAACTCCCTGAGAACACGGGTGGTGAGTTCGGCGAGGAGCTTCGGCAGCGGCCGGGGATCGACGTTCGTTCCCGTGCCGGTGAGTCGGACGACGAGGTGGCTCTCGGTCAGCGCCGAGCGCACACGTCCGACGGTCTCGTGCAGTCGGTCAGGGCTGTCGGTCCACGCGGCCACCTCGGCGGCCGGCAATTCGATCACATGGGTGTTCGAGTGGCCGAGCAGGTGCGCGACCTGGGCATCGATCCGTTCCGCGGCACTGCCGAGCAGCGTGAGGACGCGAGCGGCCGTGGGTGCGGCGACGGTGGGCTTCGGCCGATTCGTCGCCGTGCCGTCCGGCCCGGCGGGGGAGACACCGCGGCGCTCGGCCAGGTCGGTTCCGCGGCGTTCGGCCAGGGCGCGCGCGAGCGCGGAGGTGCCGACGAGGATGGCCGAGGTCGACTCGGCGAGCGCGGCGATGCGGGTGAGATCCTCCATGGTCTCGGCATCGGCGGTGATGAGGCGCTCGCCGCCGAAGTCGGCATTCGAGGCGTCGACACTGGTTTCCGAACTGACAGCGGCGTCGTTGAAGAAGTCGGCAATATCGGTACCAGGCAGCGATCGCAGTTCGTCGAGGTCGATATGGCGGGCAGGGACGGGGCACAAGTCCGAAAGCGTCTCCGGTGCGCTGCCGTCCTCGAGGCTCCAGGCGCGGGTGCTGCTCAGCCGAATTCCGTTATCGAAGGGCACTCCGCCGATGACCGTGCGGCTCTGCTGCGGAAGTGCCGGAGCGAAGATCACGGGTCCGCTCGCGTGGTCGATGGCCGCGGCGAGCGCAGCGCGGATGTTGCCGCGCAGCAGAGAATCGACCTTGATGAGCGTAGTGCGGGACGAGCCGAAGTCATCAAGCGCCGCCGAAATGCGGGCGCCGGCCGACTCGGCCGGCAGATAACGGCAGTCGAGATCGACGACGGTGTCCCGGGAATCTGTCTCGGGCGCCTCGGCGACGGATCGATCGGAATCTGCGCCAGCGTTCGCCTCGGCGATGGTGTCATCTGAGCCGGTTGCGGACTCTGTACTCGACGAGGTGAGCACGATCGGGGTGCCCGGATCGAGGGTGGCGGCGACCTCGGCGGCTCCGCTGAGATCGTCGGCGATGACCAGGACACCGGATTCGCCTGCTGACATGGCACTCCTTTGCGTCCGGTCCGGCTGAACATCTCTACACTGACATGTGTGCGCGAAATGCGCAAGTTGTTGCACGATCCACGCATAAGTGGGAAGATCGAGACATCGACGATCTGCCCCACTCAACGAGGAGACTCTCTTGACCACAGACTCGACCATCGCGCTCGACGGAGTCTCCGTCCCCTTGTCCCGGCTGGTGCTCGGCACCATGACCTTCGGTGACACCGTGTCCGAGACCGTCGCGCACGAGGTTTTCGAAGCGGCGATCGACGCGGGCATCACCGGCATCGACACAGCCAACGGCTACGCGAAGTCGACGACCGAATCGCTCATCTCGCCACTCGTGAAGAAGCATCGCGAGCAGATCGTGCTCGCGACCAAAGCCGGCATGCCCCACGACGACGCCGGTGAGCATTCACCCCTGTCGGCCGCGGGACTGCGTGCGAGCGTCGAAGGATCGCTGCGCCGCCTCGACGTCGATTCGGTCGACCTCTTCTACCTCCACCAGCCCGACCGCGCGGCGACTCTCGACGAGACGCTCGGAACTGTCGCCGAGCTCCACGCAGAAGGCAAGATCGCCGCACTCGGAATCTCGAACTTCGCCGCCTGGCAGGCCGTCGACGTGGTTGCGGCCGCCGAGCGCGCCGGAGCCCCGAAGCCTGCCGTGGCACAGAACGTCTACAGCCTGCTCGCCCGACGGATCGAGGACGAATGGCTCGAATGCGGGCGCGTGCACGGCATCGCCACGATGGCCTACAACCCGCTCGCCGGGGGACTGCTTGCCCGCCGACCTTCCACCCAGGGCACTGGCGACCGCTTCACCGGGTCGGTGCTTGCACAGATGTACTCGCAGCGGTACCTCTCCGATTCCGTCCTTGCCGCGGTCGAGTCCTTCGCCGCGGTCGCCGAGGATGCCGGAATCCCGCAGGCCGAACTCGCCTTGCGCTGGGTTGCCGGGGCCGCAGGGATCGACTCTCTGCTGCTCGGAGCCAGCCGCGTCTCGCAGCTCGAGGCGAACATCGCCGCGATCGCCAAGGGCCCGCTGCCGGCCGACGTGCTCAGCGCGATTGATGACGCGACCGCCTCGGTGCGGGGATCGCAGCCGCTCTACAACCGCTGATCCACGAATCAAGAGCTGTCGGCAGTGCCTCCGGCCCATACCTGTCTCCACTGACCTCGCAACCCTGCTCTAGCTCGGCTGCGCCAACCGTTCGAAGGGAAATCATGTCATCCATCTCAGGAATCCTCGCCGCGATCGCCACCCCGTTCGACGCGGACGAGAACCTCGTCGAGTCCGCTCTGCGCGCTCACGTCCGGCGGCAGCTCGACGCCGGTGTCCACGGGATCTTCGCGCTCGGGACGAACGGTGAGTTCTACGCTCAGACCCCGAGCGAACGCGCCGAGGCGGCCCGCATCGTCATCGACGAGGTGGCCGGGGCCGTCCCTGTCGTCATCGGCGCCGGGGGACCGACGACGAAGGAGACCGTGGCGATCGCCAAGGACGCCGCCGCTGCCGGTGCCGATGCGCTCTCGATCATCACCCCGTACTTCGCGGCCGCCTCGCAGGACGAAATCGCCGCCCATTTCCGCACCGTGGCCGAGTCCGTCGGCGTTCCGGTCATCGTCTACAACATTCCTGCGCGCACGGGGAACGCGGTAGCTCCGGCTACGCTCGAGAAGCTCGCCGAGGTCGAGAACATCACCGCGGTCAAGGACTCCTCGGGCAACTTCGACACGATCCTCCAGTACCTCGAGCGCACCGACCGGAACACGTTCGACGTCATCTCAGGCAACGACTCGCTCATCCTGTGGACGCTCCTGGCCGGCGGCGCCGGAGGGATCAGCGGCATTGCGAACATCTACCCGCAGACGATGGCCTCGATCTATGACCTCTTCGTCGCTGGCGACTCCGAGGCGGCTCGCGCCGCTCAGGACAGCATCCGCCCGATCCGGAACTGCCTCGCGCTGGGCAACCCGAACACGGTCGTCAAGCACGCGGCGAATGCGCGCGGATTCGGCCTCGGGCCCGCTCGCGCGCCGTTCAACGCTCTCTCCGCCGAGGCGAAGAGCCAGGTCGAGGCCACCGTCACCGCCGATCTCGAACGCGGACTCGCCTGAGGGTACCTCAGTTCGGACATAGCAGAGGGGCCGCACCGATCGGTGCGGCCCCTCTTTCCTATGGCAGTGGTGGAACTTCGCGAATCAGACCACCGAGAAGCGCGGTTCCTCGCCCTGCAGCACCCGGACGACGTCTTCGACGGCCCACGTGCCCATGTTTGCGTTCGCGATGTCGGAATAGGCGCCTATATGCGGGGTGGCGATGAGGTTGGGCGCGCCCAGCAGCGGATCATCGGCCGGCGGCGGCTCCGTGGCGAAGGCATCGAGAGCAGCGAAGGACAGGTGACCGCTGTGCAGCGCCTCGGCCAACGCCGCCTCGTCGACGAGCCCGCCGCGCGCCGCGTTGATGAGACCGGCACCCTGGGGCATCGTGGCGAGGAGTTCGGCGGAGAGGAGCGGCTCCTCCCCACCGGGGAGATGGAGAGTGAGGAAATCGGACCCGGCAACCACCTCGGCGAGGTTCTGGGGCTCGGCCCCCGCCTCGGCGATGGCCTCATCCGGGACGAATGGGTCGAAGGCGGCGATGCGCAGACCGAATCCTGCGGCGCGCTTCGCGACCTCCCGTCCGATGCGGCCGAAGCCGAGGATGCCGAGGCGCTTGCCGCTCAGCTGCGAACCGAAGAACACGCCCCACTCACCGGCGCGCAGAGAATCCTCGGCCGCGCGGATCCGGCGGGCACCCATGATGAGGAGGCCGAGTGTGAGGTCGGCGACGGACTCGGCATTCGCTCCGGGAGTGTTGACGACACGGACCCCGGCGGCAGCTGCGGCGTCCAGGTCGATATTGTCGACTCCGGCACCGTGTTTGGCCACGACCTTGAGCTCGGGGCGGGCGGCGAGCACCTCGGAGTCGATCCGATCGAGACCGACGATGACCGCCTCGGCGCCGGAGATCGCCTGGATGAGATCGGATCCCGACTTGGGGTGATTCTCGGTGCGGTAGTCGAGCTCGAGCCCGAGCTGCGCGGATCGCGCACTCGGCTCGGAGGAGTACCTGCCGAAGGACGGGGTGAGGACGGTGAGGCGCATCAGGCTCCGATCTCGATTCCGAAGGTTTCGAACACGGTGTAGATGCCCAGCAGTCCGATGGCCAGCGAGGCGAAGACGAGCATCACCGTGAAGAAGTGGTTGGACTTGAACTCGGTCGGCACCTCTCGGGAGCGAAGGTACCAGACGGCGATGACGACCGCGACGAGGAAGACGCCGCTGGCGACGCCGCCGATCTGAACCATGATCACCGGAGACTGGATGATGAGGTAGCTCAGTGCCCAGATGATCGGGAAGATCACGGTGAGGACCTTGATGATGCGTCCGCGAGTGAGCGTGTTCTCCCAATCGAAGACGCCGAGGATGGACACGGTGTTCGTCCACAGTCGGGGCACGCTCGCGGTTGAGGCGATGAAGGTCGAGAACAGGACCGCGAATGCGCCGATGAGGAAGATCCAGTGACCGGCCTCGCCCATCGTCGAGGAGTACATGGACGACAATGTCGTGATCATGTCGTTGCCCTCGGGGACGAGGTTCTGCGGGTGGAGGATGGCCGCACCGATGACATAGAAGGACATCGTGCACACGGTCGAGACGATCCACGACACGAGGACGTCGGTGCGCATCACAGAGATCCACCCGCGGGCACGGCGCGCACGTTCCGCGGTGCCGTCGTTGGGTCCGGTGTAGCGGGCGTAGCCCTTTTCGAGGCACCAGTAGGTGTAGGTCGTCATCTCGTCGGCGCCGACACCGGTGATGCCGAACATCGCGACTGCGAAGCCGAGAGTGCCGGCAGGGATGGCAAAGGACAGTCCGCTGATGACGTCAGCGGAGGTGTAGGCGAAGTCGGTGAAGGGCAGGGAGACGGCGAGGCCGACAGTGGAGACGGTGAAGATGATGACAGCGCCGACGGAGAATTTCTCGACGATGCTGTACTTGTTCGTCACGAGCAGGGCGATGACGACGGCCAAAGAAACCACCGTCCAGAACACGAGCGACGGTGTCGAGAGAGGCTCTCCGAAGACCGGGAGCATGATGCTCAGTGAGGCGACCGCGCCTCCGATGATGCCGCCGCGCTGGAGGACCTTTGCGAAGTCCATGAGGATCCACAGCAGGTTGATCCAGCCGGCGCGGCCGATGAGGCGCGGACCGACGTGGCCGAAGCCTTCGAGCGCGGGCTTGCCGGAGAGGATGGTCCACTGTGCGAGCTCGAGCTGGACCCAGACCTTGACGGCAGTGGAGATGATGACGAGCCAGAGGAGCACGAAACCGGCCTTGGCACCCAGCGCTGTGGTCGTGATGAGCTCGCCCGAGCCGATGACGGCCGCTGAGATGACGAGTCCCGGGCCGAGGTACTTGAGCTTGCCCGCGAAATTCGTCGGCGGCTCAAGCACGTCCTTTGGATCGAGGCGGTAAGGGTCAACGGGGGCATCGGCGCCCGCGAGCGTGTCCCGGTCGATGTTCTGCGCAGTCATACTCGGCTTCCTTGCACGAAATCGGATGAGTCCAGTTGCCAAGCCGCCGCCGAATTAGGTCGAGCGTCGAATGTGCGGCGTTCATCGTGTGCGGACGAGCGTTGCACGGTGGAGCGACCGGTCGGCGCGGCTCATGTAAGTGTGCCATCGAATGCGTGATGTGCGCAACAATGATGCATAAAACGCGCATATACTCGTGTAAGGCCAGCTGGTTGCGCCTGTTGTGAGCGAATTGCGCAGATGGTTCCGAGGAGAGCGTGCCCACGCTGGAACTCACCCGGGGAGAGATTCCTCCCCCTCACGTCCGACCGGGATAGTGCCATGATGATGACCATGGTCGGCGATACGAAGATGAACGAACTCGGAAACTTTCTCAAGACCTGCCGCGGGGAGCTGACGCCCCGCCAGGCAGGGCTGCCCGAGACCGCCGGGCCGCGCCGCGTGGCTGGGCTGCGTCGTGAGGAGGTCGCCCAACTCGCCTCGATCAGCACCGATTACTACACGCGGATCGAGCAGGGGCGGATCAAGGCCTCGGCCCCCGTCCTCGGCGCTCTGGCCGACGTTCTCAAGATGGACGACGATCAGCGCAGCTACCTCTTCAGCCTCGCAGACAAGGCTCCGATGCGCACACCTCGGCGAGGGACGCAGAAAGTGGTGCCGCAGCTGCAGAGGGTGCTCGACGACCTCACGACGACCCCAGCGATCGTCATGGGTCGGCGCATGGACATCCTCGCCTGGAACGATCTCGCCGCAGCCATGATGGTCGACTTCGGCGCGATTCCGGCAGCCAAACGCAACTATGTGCGCCTCCTCTTCACCGACCCCGTGATGCGCACGCTCTACGCCGACTGGAACACCGTGGCACAGACCGCCGTCGCCCAACTGCGCATGGAGGCCGCGAAATTCCCCGAGGACCCGGCGCTGACCTCCCTGGTGGGGGAGCTGTCGGTGCAGGACCCGCAGTTCGCCAAGTGGTGGGCCGGACGGTCGGTCAAGAGCCTCACCACCGGAACGAAGACACTCAACCACGAAACGGCCGGGGAGCTCGTCCTCGACTGGGACACACTCGTCGAGGCGCACGATTCCGAACAGCAGCTCATCGTCTGGACCGCGGCCGCGGACAGCCCCACCGGCGAAGCACTGCGATTCCTCGCCGCATGGGCGATCGGCAGGAAAGAGCCCGGCGCAAGGACTGCAGAGGGGGAGAAGAACATCCCAGGATGATTTCCTCCTCTGGTCCCCCTGCCCGACGAGGACGAGGATGGAACTCGCAAGCCACCACCCGTACGAGGAGAGCAGCCATGAGCAACCCAGGATTCGATCAGATGTTCCCCACAGGGGACGCCAACGACGCGTTCGCACAGTACTTCATCGGGCAGAGCTATCTGGCCCCACTCACCGACGGTGCCGTGCCCGTGAGCAATGTGACCTTCGAACCCGCATGCCGCAACAACTGGCACATCCACCATGGTGAGAACGGAGGCGGCGACCAGGTCCTGCTGTGCACAGCCGGCTCCGGCTGGTACCAGGCCGAGGGCGACGACCCGATCAGCATGACCCCCGGCACTGCCATCCGAGTCCCTGCCGGGACGAAGCACTGGCACGGCGCGAAGTCCGATTCGTGGTTCAGCCATCTGGCCTTCATCACACCCGGAGACGGCGTCAGCAACGAATGGCTCGAACCCGTCGACGATGACACCTACAACACCCTCGAGATGAAGTGAGGACACCGCATGACGATTCTCAATGACACCCTGACACTGTCCAACGAAGTAGCCATTCCCCGACTCGGCCTGGGCACCTGGTTCATCGACGACGACCAAGCCGCGCAGGCCGTACGTGACGCGATCGAGGTCGGATACCGCAACATCGACACCGCCCAGGCCTACGGCAACGAACGCGGAGTCGGAGAAGGAGTGCGCACCAGCGGCATTGCGCGCGACGACCTGTTCGTCTCGACCAAGCTCGCGGCTGAGATCAAGGACTACGAAGCCGCCGTGGCCGCGATCGACGAATCACTGTCGACAATCGGCCTCGACTACATCGACCTCATGCTCATCCACGCTCCGCAGCCCTGGGACGACTTTCGCGAAGGCGACTACGCCGAAGGCAACCGCCAGGCGTGGAAGGCCCTCGAAGAGGCCCACCGAGCAGGCAGGATCCGAGCGATCGGAGTCTCGAACTTTCTCATAGGCGATCTCGATGACCTCATCGAGCACGCCTCCGTGGCCCCGCACGTCAACCAGATCCTCGCTCACGTCGGCAACACCCCGTCCGAACTCATCGCTCACTGCCGAGAGCACGGCATCGTTGTCGAGGCCTATTCTCCGATCGCCCACGGCGCGGTCCTCGACAGCCCCGACATCACTGCCATGGCGGACCGCTACGGCGTGAGCGTGCCGCAGCTGTGCATCCGATACACCCTCCAGCTCGGCGCCGTGTCACTGCCGAAGACCGCGAACCCCGACCACATGCGATCGAACGCGGATGTCGACTTCGTCATCTCCGACCACGACATGGAGACCCTGCGCGGTCTCGGGCAGGTCGACTACGGCGAATTCGCCGCCTTCCCTGTCTTCAGCGGCAAGTGAGCGAGTGGCGTCTGGGTCGAAAGGGCGGCCGCCACAAGCAGCGACACCGCGAGAGAGAATGAAGGAGAAGAGATGACTGAGAGCGCGAACGATTCGACGACGGGCTGGACCGGCGGCCAGAAGGCATTCGGTGACTTCGCCCCGGGCATGGTCCACTACACGGATCGAATCCTCTTCGACGAAGTGTGGGAACGCGAGGGCCTGAGCAAACGCGACCGAAGCATGATCACCGTCGCCGCGCTCGTGGCGACCGGGAAGATGGACCAACTCGCCTTCCACCTCGACTTCGCCCGACAGAACGGCTGCACCGAGGACGAACTCAAGGAGGCCATCACCCAGCTGGCCTTCTACGCCGGCTGGCCCAACGGGATGGGAGCCATGTCAGTGGCGAAGCAGGTCTTCGCCGGCGAGTGATGAATTGCGACCGACGTTGAGGTCCGCTCAACGTCACTGACGCCCTACCTCGGCGATGGGAATGATTCCCCGCCGAGGTGGCTGTTCACTTCCGCTCGAGATCCTCGAGTTCGGGGTAGATCGTCTCCTTCGGAGCAACCCCGTGATTGCGGATGAGCACGTAGTAGAGCACGAAGGTGACCGCGATGCCGACGAGCCACGAGATGTCCGCGCCGCCGAGCTTCGCGACCAGCGGGCCGGTGTAGAACGACTGCGCGAGGAACGGGATCTGGACGATCACGCCGACGCCGTAGGCGACGAGCGCTCGCCAGTTCCATGCGCCGTAGCGGCCGGCCCGGTCGTAGAAGGCGGGGATGTCGAAGCGGTCCTTCGAGATCAGGTAGTAGTCGGTGAGGTTGATGACCGACCACGGGGTGAAGACCATGAGCAGCGCGAGAACGAAGTTCTTGAAGTTCGCGAGGAAGTCCGCCGAGGCGAGCAGCGCGACGAGCACCGTGAGCGTGACGATGCCGATGACGAAGACCGCGCGCGTCCAGCGGCGAATCGTCGCCTTATTGCCGAACGAGGTGAGGATCGTCAGCGTGCACATGAACGCCCCGTAGGCGTTGAGCGTGTTGACGGTCAGTTTGCCCAGCAGGATGACGATGAAGATGAGCAGGGCGAACACTCCGCCGCCGACGATGTCGCCGACATAGCCGACCTGGTTCTCGACGAACTCATTGCCGGACTCGGTCATGGCGGCCGCGCCGATGAGCGCACCCAGCGTCATCGACCACTGCGAGCCGATGACCGATCCGCCGAACGTGAACCAGAAGGTCTTCGACGACGGGGTCGAGCGCGGCAGGTAGCGCGAGTAGTCGGCGACATAGGGGCCGTACGTCAGCTGCCAGCCCACCGACAGTGCGATCGCCGAGAGGAACGCGGGGAACGCGAACGACGAGTGCGAGATCAGCCCGGGCACGTCGACCTTCGTGAGCGCGCAGTAGGTGATGAAGAGGAACCCGAGCAGGCCCGTCACCGAGGAGATCCGTCCGAGGACGTGGATGTACCTGTACCCGAGCAGTGCCACCAGGGCGGTGAGGGCACCGAAGATGACGATGCCCACGGCCGGGGTATTCACGCCGATGATGAGGTTGACGGCCTGGCCGGAGAGGACTGCTCCGGTCGAGGCGAAGCCGATGTACATGAGGACGACGAGCACGAGTGGGATGATCGCCCCGATGATGCCGAACTGGGCACGCGAGGAGATCATCTGCGGCAGCCCGAGCTGCGGACCCTGCGCCGAGTGGAGGGCCATGACGATGCCGCCGATGACGTTGCCGATGAGCAGGCCGATGATCGCCCACAGGGCATCGGCGCCGAACACGACGGCCAGGGCGCCGTCGACGATCGCCGTGATCTGTGTGTTGGCCCCGAACCACAAGGTGAACTGTGAGCGGGGCGTTCCGTGGCGCTCGGCGTCGGGGACCATTTCGATCGACCGTTTCTCGATCCCCGAACTCGTTGCGTTCGCCATGGCTGTCTCCTTCGGACTGATGAATCTGGTTCAGTGTGACACCACGGGCAGGCTCATACGAGTCTTGAGTCACACAAACCGTCCGAGATCTCGGAATGATTCGCTGCGGTGGCTGACGGAACGATGGTAGACCGCGAAAGATGTCGGCGATGTTTCGCCGCTGTTGCCGCGTCGCATTCAGGTGATGTCGACGGTCTCCCGGTCTCCCTGCCGGGCTCCGACTCGGGACGCGGTGAGGCAGATGGCGGCGATGACCCCGCTGGCGAGCATGATGATCGTCATCGGCAGTGCGGTCGTCTCGCCGCCGAGTCCGACGAGGGCTCCGGCGATGCCGGCGAGGGTGAACTGTCCGAGGCCCAGTAGTGAGGAGGCGAGTCCGGTCGCCCGCGGCGATACCGCAGACATCGCCATCGCGCTGACATTGCCGAGTACCATGCCCAGCGGTGCCACGGCCATGAAGAGCGGAATCATCAGCGGCCAGGACTCCACACCCGCGGCGGCGCAGACGAGAGTGGCCACGGTGCCGACGAGGCTGATCCCCAGCCCGATTCCGGCCAATCTGGTGAGCGAATAGCGCGTGCTCAGTCGGTTCGAGGAGATGGTGGCCACTGACATGCCGATCGCATTGAGGGCGAAGGCGAGCCCGTAGCTGATCTCGTCCATTCCGATGATGGTTTGGTAGACGAACGGGGAGGCCGAGATATAGGACATGAGGACGCCCATTGTGAACGCGAAAGCGACTGTCGTGCCGATGTACGGGCGGGAGAGCAGTGACCGCCACGATCCGGGCTGCCGATCGCTGTGTCGTCTCTCGCGTTCCTGTGTCGGCAGGGTCTCTCGAAGTACGCACACGGCGGCGAGGAGTGAGATGGCGGCGATACCGAAGATGACCCACAGGATCCCGCGCCAACCGAGCGGATCGACGAGCAGACTGCCGGCCAGCGGTGCGACGATCGGTGCGATTCCGGTCATCGCCATCATGATGTTCAGGGCCCGGGCTGCCTCGGTGCCCGACTGTCGGTCGAGAATCATGGCTCGTCCGATGACCATGCCCGATGATCCGCCGATGCCCTGGAGGAAACGGGCGAGGACGAGGATCGTGATCGACGGCGCGATCGCGGCGACGATGCTGGCCAGCACGTAGACGCCGAGCCCCACCAGTAGAGGCCGCATGCGTCCGGCGCGATCCGACCACGGTCCGAACAGGACCTGTCCGGCACCGGCCCCGACGAGGAACGTCGTCAGCGACAGCTGCACTCCGGTCGCCGAGGTGGCGAGATCCTCAGCCATCGTCGGGAAGGCCGAGAGGTAGAGGTCGGTGCTCAGCGGGGCGGCCGCGGCCAGCAGGCCGAGGGTGATGAGCATTGCGGGTGTGACTCGGGAGGAGCGTTCTGGCATGCGAATCCGTTCGAGAAGTGGGAGGCGATGTGGCGGCGATCGGGCGTGGGCGGGCCCCGGCGTCACTGGTAATTACTTATATAACTATAACTAATTGTGTAGACTGGTCAAATGACCGCCTCACCTCGCGAACCGCTCATCGACCTCATCGAGTCCGCGCTGCACATCACCAGGGGCCTGGAGACGCGGAAGTTCGACGACTCCCGCATCGTCGAACTCACTCCCGTCGAACGCCTCGTCATCCAGTACCTCGAGCGGACTCCGGGTGCCTCACTCCACGACGTGGCGGACGGGGTGAACCTTCAGGTGAGCAACGCCAGTGCTGCGATCAAACGCCTCGTCGACGTCGGACTCGTCGAACGCGAACGCGACCCCGAGGACGGGCGCCGCATGATCCTCACGCTCACCCGCAAGGCCGCCGAGAACCTCAGTCGTGTCCACGAGGAGTGGCGTGGAGTGATCGACGGCGCCGACCTCAACGAGGCAGACGTGGAGACCGCCGTCCGCGTGCTCCGAACCATCGACAGTTGGATCGCCGCGAACCGACGCGGGAGGCCGTGAACCCGCCGCAGTCGAACGTGTCATCCGGCCACCTCGGTGGCGGTGTGAGCCTCAAAGCGACCGGCGGTGGTCAGCGCACGGTCGGCAGGACCGCCTCGGCGACTTCGAGCACGGTGTCGAGCGCAGCATCCTGATGGTCGCTGCGGTAGGCGAGATGGACGTGGATGCTCTCGTCCGGCACATCGAGCGGCACAACGGTGATCCGCGGATCATCGCCGGCGGCCACGGAATCGACAGTGATCGTGATCCCCATGCCGGCGGAGACGAGGGCGGAGATCGACTGGGAGTCGGGAGCCTCCTGGACGATCCGCGGGCTGAAGCCGGCGTCGAGGCACAGGCGCATCGCCGTCTCGCGCAGATTTGAGCTCGGTCGAGCGGGGAAGAGGACGAACGGCTCATCGGCCAGCTCCTCCACACGGATCTTCTTGCGAGCGGCGAGACGGTGCGTGGTCGGCATCGCCGCACAGGGGTGCTCGACCGCGACTGGGCGACCGGCGATGTGCGGCGGGCGCTGGCGCCAGCGGACCAGCGCGAGGTCGAGGCTGCCGTCCATGATCCGCTCGAGCCCTTCTTCGGAATAGACGCTCGACTCGAGTTGGAAGGCGATCCCCGGGTTGCGGTCGTGCGAAGCGGTGACGAGGGCGGCGGCGAGGTGTCGCGAAGACGGTTGGGAGTAGCCGAGGCGGACGCGTCCGACCTCTCCGCTGGAAGAGCGGCGGACCGACTCGACCGCGACCTGCTGGGTTGCGAGCATGTGCTTGGCCGGTTCGAGCAGTGCTTTGCCGGCAGGGGAGAGGCTGACCGTGCGTGTCGTGCGCTGGAACAACGAGGCGCCGAGTTCGGTCTCCAGGGTGCGGATCGTGCGACTCAGCGGGGGCTGCGCCATGCCGAGGCGTTCGGCGGCGCGACCGAAGTGGAGCTCCTCGGCGACGGCGACGAAGGCTCGGATCTGCTGCAGCTCCATGGATGATCTCCCCGGTCGATGAACTGTTGATGCTCAATTATTGCGCAGACTGACAATAATTCGAGAGTTCTGTTTTAGAAGCGATCCTTAACTGCCAAATCGGGTTCGCGGTGGTGCTCGACAATATCCGTCGAGGGCCTTCATGACCTGCCCTTTTGGGCGACAAAATTGGGCGGCGTGCGGGCGCCCCTGACAGCACGACACGGGTGCGATAACGTCTGCAGTGACAATCTCTCCTGACGGAACCTCACTCGCTGAGCCGGCCTCCGTTCAGTCGAGGCACGGAAGTCCATTTACGAAGATCACGAGGAGCGGCAGATGACGGTGGAACGAGGACTCGGCAGGCACCTCCGATGGATTGTTCCACTCCTGCTCATCCCGCTGTCGATTGTCATCTTCGGAATGATCGCTCTGATGGCGCTGCCGAGTTCTGACGGGCCAGGCCTGGCGTGGCTGGTCGTCGTCGCTGGTCTCTGCACAGCAGTGGCCCCGATCGTGTTCATGATCCTGACGATCACAGGTGCGCAGAAGACCTATCGGATGAGCGCACTGTACGGGCGCAAAGTGCAGAAGCGCAACGAAATACAGGCTCGCAGAATGGAGCAGCAGATCGTCGCCGAAGGGGGGCCGCGTTGTGACTTCGAGGCGCGAACGATCGCGAGGGTGCAGGCCACTCACTGGTGTGAAACCCTGCTGCGCGGTGAAGCGCTTTCGGCCTCAGAGAACTTCAACATCAACCTGGAACCGGGTGAGTCACTTGTTGATCAGTATCGGGCCAAATATGCACGCTTCTACGGCCAGGACGTCACCTATCGGACCGCCGGCACCATCGCCATGGGCAGCCCGCTCTTCGTTATCGGCGCGATGATCGGATCGTCGGTCGGAAACGCGAATGCCCGTGCCCAGGCGCAGCGTCAGGCGGCCGCGCAATGGCGAGAGATTCAGTATGTCGATGTGCTCGTCACCGATCGCAGGCTGATCATTCCGGTTGGCGGACGCATGTTGTCGTTCTATTACAACGCCTTGGCTGCGTTCTACCCTGATCTGGACGCGATGACCCTTACGTTGGACTTTGGTGATAATACTGAGCCTTTGCAGCTCTTTTCGCCGAACATCGCGGCGACATCAGTCCTCATAGTCCGTCAACTCAAGGGCGCCGACGGACTGCGGAATCACCCTGCTATCAAATCAATCAGCGATCGTGCGGTCACTGCTTGAGTCGGTTAAGTGTGGGAGGCGCGGAATACTGCATCAAGAGTCAGCCCAGATAAGAAGGCCCATCAGTTCCGAACGACGCATCATGTCCGAGATTTCGGACAGAACTTGATCCGGGCCACTTTCACAATCCTCGTCAAGCGACAGAATGGAACGTGTAGTCGGAGACGACAGCGCGACGACCAGCAGGCTCGCGCACCGTTTCAGCCATGCGGACGATTCCGCTCCATCGGACACGGGTCCGGTGAAGCAGCGATCGGCCGCGACGATGAGGAGAGCCCCATGTCCACGAAGCCCACCTTTACCCAGCACGACCCGAGCAGGGTCATCCGCGCCGACCGCGGAACCGAGATCACCGCGAAGTCCTGGCAGACCGAAGCACCCAAGCGGATGCTCATGAATAACCTCGACCCCGAGGTCGCCGAACGTCCCGAGGACCTCGTCGTCTACGGCGGCACCGGCCGCGCGGCCCGCTCCTGGGAAGCCTATGACGCGATCGTGCGCACCCTCGACGACCTCGAGGACGATGAGACCCTCCTCATCCAGTCCGGCAAACCCGTCGGCGTCATGCGCACCCACGAATGGGCCCCGCGCGTGCTCATTGCGAACTCCAACCTCGTCGGCGACTGGGCCAACTGGGAGCACTTCCGCGAACTCGAGGCCGAGGGCCTGATGATGTACGGCCAGATGACCGCCGGCTCCTGGATCTACATCGCCACCCAGGGCATCCTCCAGGGCACCTACGAGACCTTCGGTGCGATCGCCCGCAAGCGCTTCGACGGCACCCTGGCCGGCACCTTGACCATCACCGCCGGCTGCGGCGGCATGGGTGGGGCCCAGCCCCTGTCCGTGACCCTCAACGGCGGTGCCTGTCTCATCATCGACGTCGACAAGACCCGCCTCGATCGCCGCAAGTCCAAGCGCTACCTCGATGAGGTGGAGACCGATCTCGACACCGCCCTGGCGAAGGTCATCGAGGCCAAGAAGAACAAGCAGGCGCTGTCCGTCGGACTCGTCGGCAATGCCGCCGAGATCCTCCCCCTCATCCTCGACCGCCCTGAGGCGGCCGAGGTCGATATCGTCACCGACCAGACCTCGGCGCACGACCCGCTGTCCTACCTGCCCGTCGGCGTGAGCGTCGACGACTGGCACGACGAGGCCGAGCAGGATGCGGAAAAGTTCACCATCCGCGCCGAAGAGTCGATGGCCAAGCATGTGCGAGCCATGGTCGAGTTCCAGGACCGCGGCGCCGAAGTCTTCGACTACGGCAACTCGATCCGCGACGAAGCCCGCAAGGCCGGCTACGACCGTGCCTTCGAATTCCCCGGCTTCGTCCCCGCCTACATCCGACCCCTCTTCTGCGAAGGCCTCGGACCCTTCCGCTGGGTCGCCCTGTCCGGTGACCCGAAGGACATCGAAGTCACCGATCAGGCACTGAAGGAGCTCTTCCCCGAGAACGAGCACCTCCACACCTGGCTTGATGCCGCCCATGAGTACGTCGAGTTCGAAGGCCTGCCGGCCCGCATCTGCTGGCTCGGCTACAAGGAACGCCACCGGGCGGGCCTGCTGTTCAACCAGCTCGTCGCCGAAGGCAAGGTCTCGGCCCCGATCGTCATCGGCCGTGACCACCTCGACTCCGGTTCGGTCGCCAGCCCCTACCGCGAGACCGAATCCATGTGTGATGGCACAGACGCCGTGGCAGACTGGCCGCTGCTCAACGCCCTGGTCAACACCTCCTCGGGTGCCACCTGGGTGTCCATCCACCACGGTGGTGGCGTCGGCATCGGCCGATCCATCCACGCCGGACAGGTCTCCGTGGCCGACGGCACCGAACTGGCCGCGAAGAAGCTCGCCCGCCTGCTCACCAACGACCCGGGCATGGGAGTCATCCGTCACGTCGACGCCGGTTACGACCGCGCCGCCGAGGTAGCCGCCGAACGCGGTCAGCGCGTGCCGATGGTCCCCGAGCTCGACAAGCGCGACGAGGAGTCCGCCGCGCAGTAACGCGCTCTGCGGTGCGGATCACGGCGACACACGGAGTGGTTGCTGAGGGGTACGCACACAGTCGGGCAGCGCAGTCATCAAGTCTGTGCTGCCCGACTCTGTGTGTGCTCGAAACCTTTCGAGCCGACATCGGCCGCGGCTGTCACGGACCTTTGACCCACTTTTCTCTGAGTTACTCACATTCTTCGGTGAGTATCTCGGAGGAAGGTGAGCCGAAAGAGGAAGCCGCACAACAGATAAGGCTCCGCCCGAGTCCTACTCGCCGAGGAAGAGGTGCCGAGTGTCCGAAATATCGGACGAATCTCGTGCTGGACCGTTCTCTGTCGTCTCCGAGCGGTCCATACTGGGGGTGGACCACACTCGATCGGAAAGGGCCGACCGTCATGCAGCTATTCACCGGGATCAGCGAATTGGTCGTCAACGACCTCGACCGCCTCGGCGAACTCGACGTCATCACCGACGCCGCACTGCTCGTCGACGGCGGCCGAGTCATCTGGTCGGGGCCGTCCGCCCAGGCGGACACGGCCGTGCAGAACCACCTCGGCGATGCGACCGCGCACGGCGTCAACGACGATGACATCGTCAACGGGGAAGTCACCTCGACGAACGAACTGGGCGGACTCGAGACCATCGACCTCGGCGGGAAAGGCGTCATCCCCGGCTTCGTCGACAGCCACAACCACCTCATCTTCGCCGGCGACCGATCCGAGGAATTCGCCGCTCGCATGGCCGGACAGAAGTATTCGGCCGGGGGCATCGCCACGACCGTGGCCGCCACCCGCGCCGCCACCGAAGCCGAGCTCGAGGCCAACCTCGTCCACCTCCTCGAGCAGGCCCGGCGGCAGGGCACGACGACCTTCGAGATCAAGACCGGGTACGGCCTCACACTCGACGACGAGATCCAGGCGCTGGAGATCATCAACCGGCATACAGATGAGTCGACGCTCATCGCCGCCCACGTCGTCCCGCCCGAATACAAAGAGGACCCGGAGGTCTACGTCGACCTCGTCATCGACGAGATCATCCCGGCCGCCGCCGGCAAGGCGAAGTGGATCGACGTGTTCTGCGAGACCGGTGCCTTCACCGAAGACCAGACCCGGCGCATCATCGATGCCGGCAAGGCCGCGGGCATGATTCCGCGCCTGCATGCGAACCAGTTGACCGAAGGCGGGGCACTCAAGCTCGGCGCGGAACTCGGCTGCGCCTCCGTCGACCACGCGACCTTCGCCTCCGATGAGGACCTGAAAATCCTCGCCGAGGCGGGAACTGTCGTCACGCTGCTGCCGAGCATCGAATTCTCCACCCGTCAGCCCTACCCCGATGCCCGCCGCTACGTCGACGCCGGCGTCCGCTTGGCCATCGCCACCGACTGCAACCCGGGCTCCGGGTTCTCCAACAGCGTGCCCTTCGCTATCGCCATCGGCGTGCGCGACATGCACTTCACCGTCGACCAGGCCGTGTGGGCGGCCACCGCAGGAGGCGCCAACGCCCTCCAGCGCACCGACATCGGCCACCTCGGTGCCGGCGCCCGAGCGGACCTCGTCGTCCTCGACGCCCCCAGCTTCCGGCACCTGGCCTACCGGCCCGGCGTCCAACTGGTCGAACGCGTCTACTGCGGCGGCGAGCTCATCGCCGACAACCGACCCCGCGACTGATTGCCCGCGCACGAACACGATGAGCCGGTCACGAGGGACCAGCTCGGTGCCGGTCCAACCGCTCAGAATCCACGACGAACCCCAGGAAAGGAACACGATGACCGACTTCATCGATCTCGACCCCGATACACTCACCTTCGCCGAGGTGGTCGACGTCGCCCGCCACGACGCGAAGGTCTCCCTGTCCGAGACCACCCTGGCCCGGGTGAACAAATACCGCGAAGCCATCGATGCCCTCGCCTCCGCCCCGAAGCCCGTCTACGGAGTCTCGACCGGATTCGGCGCCCTCGCCCAGCGGCACATCCCCGCCGAGCTGCGCACCCAGCTGCAGAAGTCCCTCATCCGCTCCCACGCCGCCGGCGTCGGTGACCCCGTCGAACGCGAGGTCGTCCGCGCCCTCATGCTGCTGCGCGCCCGGACCCTGGCCACCGGTCGGGCCGGAGTCCGCGCCGAGGTGCTCCAGACCTACGTCGACCTCCTCAACGCCGGAATCACTCCCGTCGTCCACGAATACGGATCGCTCGGCTGCTCGGGCGACCTCGCACCACTGTCGGCCTGCGCGCTCGTCGTCATGGGCGAAGGTGTGGCCGAAGGCCCCGACGGCGTTGCCGGACCGGCCGATGAGATCCTCGCCGCCGCCGGCATCACCCCCGTCACGCTCGCGGAGAAGGAGGGCCTCGCGCTCGTCAACGGCACCGACGGCATGCTCGGCATGCTCATCATGGCGCTGACCGACCTCGAGAACCTCCTCACCGCCGTCGACGTGTCCGCGGCCATGAGCATCGAGGGACTCTTCGGCACCGACGCCGTCTTCGCCCCCGAACTCCACTACGCCCTGCGTCCGCACGACGGTCAGGCCGCCTCAGCGGCGAACATGCTCGCCTCGCTCGCCGACTCCGGCATCACTGCCAGCCACCGCGATTCCACCCACCTCGTCCAGGACGCCTACTCGATGCGCTGCGCCCCGCAGGTCAACGGCGCCGCCCGCGACGCCGTCGCCTTCGCCACCGGAGTCGCCGAACGCGAACTGCGCGCGGCCATCGACAACCCGGTCGTGCTCACCAACGGCATGGTGTCCTCGAACGGCAACTTCCACGGCGCACCCCTGGCCCACGCGCTCGACTTCCTCGCCATCGTCGCTGCCGACGTCGCCTCGATGTCCGAACGCCGCACCGACCGGATGATGGATGTGGCCCGCAACCAGGACCTCACGCCGTTCCTCGCCGACGACGCCGGTGTCGACTCGGGACTGATGATCGCCCACTACACCCAGGCGGCCATGGTCTCCGAAGCCAAGCGCGGCGCGACCCCGGCCTCGGTCGACTCGATCCCGTCCTCGGCAATGCAGGAGGACCACGTGTCCATGGGGTGGTCGGCCGCCCGGAAGCTGCGCAAGGTCGTCGACAACCTCGCGTCCGTCATCGGCATCGAGCTCTACGCGGCCTCCCGAGCCTGCGATATGCGTGAGGCCGCACCTGCCGCGGTGACCGGTGCCGTCATCTCCGCGATCCGGGAGACCGTTCCCGGGCCCGGTCCCGACCGGTTCCTCTCGCCCGAGCTCGCCGAGACCATTGCGAAGGTCAAGGACGGCTCGTTGGTCGCCGCCGCCGAGGCGGTCGCGCCGCTGACCCACACCGTGACCTCCGCGGCCGGAACCTGGCAGCCGGCTGGTGGTGGACCGGCCGTGAACGATCCCGAGTTCACGGCGCTGGGCAACCTCGACGCTGCTGCTGAGGCCTCGGGCACCGCCGCAGCCACCACCCACAAGGACTGAGGCCGACCGGCCCCGACCGATTTCGAACGGAGTGAACTGACAATGAGCGATGTCGTCTCCCTGCTGGGACAGATCGAGGGCACCGGCCGCGACACCCGCGGACCCGGCTACCAGCGCCCCGGATTCTCTGCGACAGAGCGGGACCTGCGCGAGTGGTTCCTCGCCGAGGCGGACCGCCGCGGCCTCGACACCGAGATCGACGCCAACGGCATCACCTGGGCATGGGCGACCGCGCCCGGGGAGGACGCGGTCGTCACCGGCTCCCACCTCGACTCCGTCCCCGGCGGCGGCGCCTTCGACGGCCCCCTCGGAGTCGCCTCGGCGCTGGCGGCATTCGATGAGCTCAAAGCATCGGGCGCACTCGACCGGGCCACCAGACCCCTGGCCCTGGCGGTCTTCCCCGAGGAAGAGGGCTCGCGCTTCGGCGTCGCCTGCCTCGGCTCACGTCTGCTCACCGGCGCCATCGACGCCGATCGGGCGCTCGGCCTCAAGGACGCTGCCGGCGACACCTTCGCCGATGTCGCCCGTGGCTATGGCCTCGACCCTGAGCGGGTCGGGCGTGACCAGTCTCGGCTGGCCGGAATCGGTTCCTTCATCGAACTCCATGTCGAACAGGGCATCGGACTGATCAACACCGACCAGGCCGTCGCCATCGGATCCTCGATCATCGGCCACGGTCGCTGGCACTTCTCCTTCGCGGGCCAGGGCAATCACGCGGGGACGACGCCGATGAGCCATCGCGCCGACCCGGTGGTCGCGGCCTCCCGGGTGATCGGGGATATCCCGACCGTAGCGGCCGCCACTGACGCGAGGGCCGTGGCGACGGTGGGTCGCACGCTCATCCACCCGGGTGGGACGAACGTCATCGCCTCGGCCATGAGCTTCTGGCTCGATATCCGCCACCCTGACGACGCCGTCGTCGAGCAGGTTCTCGAAGCCATCTCCCGCCGCGCAGAGGGACACGCCTCGGGCACAGGCGTCGAGGTCACTGTGTCGCGCGAGTCGTACTCGCCGACCACCCACTTCACCGCCGACCTCAACGCGCGCATGAGCTCGGTGCTGCCGACCGCACCGCTGCTGCCCTCGGGAGCCGGGCACGACGCCGGCATCCTCGCCGCCCACGTACCTTCGGCGATGCTCTACGTCCGCAACCCGACCGGCGTCTCGCACGCACCGGAAGAGGCCTGCGAGGTCGACGACCAGCGCGCCGGAGTCGAGGCACTCGTGCGGGTGCTCGAACGCGAACTCGGAGTCAACGGCGGCGGAGCGACCGCCGATGCGAGGTCCGGGAACTCGACCGTTGCCGGAGGTGCGGAATGAGCACGCGCTACTGGTGCGAGACCGCCTGGGTCGACGGGGCCGTGGCCAACGGCGTGCTGCTGACCGCCGATGACACCGGGACGCTGACCGCTGTCGAAACCGGAATCGATGCCGCTCCCTCCGACGCCGAGGCGGTCCCCGGGTTCACTCTGCCCGGCGGAGTCAACGCCCATTCCCACGCTTTCCACCGCATGCTGCGCGGCCGCACCCACGGCGACGGCGGCACCTTCTGGACCTGGCGCGAGGTCATGTACTCCGTCGCCGCGAAGCTCGACCCGGACACCTATGAGACCGTGGCCCGCGCCGTCTTCGCGGAGATGCTCGCCGGCGGCTACACCTCGGTGGGGGAGTTCCACTACGTCCACCACACTCCGGACGGAACACCGTACGATCCAGCCCACGCCATGGAACGGGCGCTGGCACGGGCGGCCGCCTCGGCGGGGATCCGCATCCGACTCCTCGACACCTGCTACCTCACCGGGGCAATCGACGCGGAACTCTCGGCCGAGCAGGCCCGATTCGGCGACGGCACCATCGACGGATACATGAACCGTCACGCCGGACTCACCGAGGCCTTCGCCGAGGAATTCCCCGTCAACGCCCCAGGTGAGAGCTTCGTCCGCGTAGGTGCGGCCATCCACTCGATCCGCGCCGTCCCGGCCGCGAACCTGCCCCGGTTCGCCGAACTGACCGGGCCCGTGCACGTGCACCTGTCCGAACAGCCGGCAGAGAACGAGGCCTGCCAGAGCGCATACGGGGCCAGCCCCACCGAGGTGCTCGGACGCTCCGGAGTCGTCACCGACCGACTCTCCGCCGTCCACGCCACGCACCTGAGCGAGGAGGACATCGCGATCCTCGGCAGCTCGCGGGCGTCGATCGTCATGTGCCCGTGCACCGAGGCGGATCTGGCCGACGGCATCGGACCGGCCCGCGAGCTCGCCGACGCCGGCGCCGTGATCTCGCTCGGCTCTGACCAGCACGTCGTTCTCGACGCCCTGCGTGAGACCCAGGGACTCGAAGCCGGGGAGCGTCTGCGCTCGGGCCAGCGGGGTCGCTTCTCCCCGGCCGAACTCATCACGGCGCTGACCGAGGGAGGGGCGCGCAGTCTCGACCTGCCCGTCGGGTCCCTCGAGGTCGGCAAAGCGTGTGACTTCGTGGCCCTGCGCACCGACAGTATGCGCACCATGGGATCACTGGACGAACAGATCATCCTCACGGCCACCTCGGCGGATGTTCGTCTCACCGTCAGCGGCGGGCAAGTGCGCGTGCGCGACGGTGCTCATGTCGAACTCGGGGACATCTCCGCGCTCTACGCGCAGGCCTTCGCGGCGCTGGAGATGGAGGGCTGAACCGTGGGTGAGGTCGTTGCGGGTCGGGAAGTCGGCGGTGCCGGCATCGGAGGTGGCTGCCGTGGCTGAGGTTCCCGCGCTGCGCAGGGCGATCGCGATCCTGCGGCACATGGCGGTGTCGAACCGGGCGATCACGGCCGGTGCGCTGGTCAGGTCGTTGGAGATCCCTCGGTCGAGTGCCTATGACATCCTCGCCGTGCTCGAGGAGCTCGGACTCGTGGCGCGCACGGATTCCGGGTATGTGCTCGGGGCCGGTGTGCACGAGCTCGGGGCCTCTTACCTGCGGACGAACCCGCTGCAGCGGTTGGCGCAGCCGATCGTGCGCCAGCTCGCCGAAGACACGGCTGCGACAGCTCAGCTTGCCGTGATCCGCGGTTGGGAGACCGAGTACGTGCTCAAGGAGCAATCGCTGAAGTCCGTGGCCGTCATCACCGCGACCGGGGTGCGCATGCCCAGCTACCTCACCGCGACGGGGCGCGCGATCCTCGCGCAGCTGCCGAAGTCCGAGGTGCTCGCGATGCTGCAGTCCGAGACCGGATTCGTCACCCGCACAGGCAAGGGCCCGACCTCGATCAAGGCGCTCAACGCGGTCCTTGCCCAGGAGAGGCGAGTCGGCTGGGCGATCGAGCACGGCGAGGTGACACCGGGCATTTCGACGATCGCCGCGCCCGTGTTCGATGTGCTGGGCCGCCCGATCGCGGCCGTCGGACTGTCCCTGCCCGATAGTGTGAAGGTCGCGGGGAAGGACACGGACAAGGGTGCGGATAAGGACTCGGGGAAGGATCTGGATAAGGGGACTGGGGCGGACTCCGACCCGTTGGCGCCGCTCGTCGAAAAGGTCATCGCCACCGCCGCCGAGGTGACCGCGAAGCTGCGGTGAGGCGCGGGGTTGCGCCCTGTCAGATCTGCAGTGTGAGCAGGTGGTAGCTCAGGGCCTTTCCGTGTCCGTCGAGACTTGGCGAGCCGGTGACTCCACCCCCGAGCATCCCGGAGAGCTCGAAGCTGAACGAACGCAGACCAGGCAGTTCGCTGCGTCGGACCGCCGCGGCTGACAGTCCGAAATGTTCCGCGACTCTCTCGCCGGTGAGACCCGTGTCCAGAAGGCCGTATGCAGCTTGGTCGTGAGCGATGACGCCGAGGATGAGTGTGTCTCCCTTGTCGCCGGTCCTCACCGTAGCGAGCTCGTCAACGGCAGTCATTGTGTTCCTTCTTTCTGCGCGCCGCCGATGAAGTTGACTGAAACCGACGGTTCGATGGTCGTACGAGGCAGGCTGCACGATTTGACCGAGATGACGTTGTGCACGGATTTGCGCGCACCTCCTCCGCCTGCGGGGCCATTCGTGTAGAGAGCTTCGACCTCGTCGCCGAAGATCGCCGCACCGTGCTGGGAACGTGCGTTACCAACGATCCTGAGGCGTACCTCGGCGGGAGAATCGACCGGCAGCAGACCGCGGAATGCCGCCGCCATTCCAATGTATTCGGTGAAGATCTCGTGAGGATCGACGTCATGGAGTGCGCTGAGGCGTTCACGGACGATCGACGCCGCAAGCTCGGCGCGCTCCCGCGACCGCGGCCCGCTGTAAGTGATCTGCCCTTCGCCCTGCCAACCGGAGTCGTATCCGAGCGTGACTTTGAGTTCCGTTGGACGCGGGCCACCAGTCCCACCGGATACGCGCACGCGATCATCGCCCAGCTGTTCGAAGCGCACGTGGCTGAAGTCGGCGGTGACGTCAGGAGTGATGTAAGCGGCTGGGTCGGCAACTTCGTAGAGGAGCTGTTCTGTGCAGGTGCGGGCCGAGACCTCCCCACCGGTCCCATCGAGTTTGCCGATGACCGCCTGCGCGTCGGAATCGACGTCGGCGAACGGGAACCCCAGCCAAGCAAGTCCGTTGACAGGTTTCGTCACCGGGTCAGCGAAGTATCCGCCGGTCACCTGACCGGCACATTCCAGAAGGTGGCCGACAACGGTGGCGCGACCGATGAGATCGGCATGTCGAAGATCCCAGCGGAAATGATGCGCCAGTGCTCCGACGTACAGCGAAGGGTCAGCGACCCGGCCCGTGATGACGATGTGTGCGCCCGAATCCAAAGCACGCCGGATCGGTTCGCTGCCGAGGTACGCATTGGCCGAGATCAACTCGCCCTCGGACGCCGAGGCGGGTTGTCCTGTCTCCCAGGTCACCGGATCCGAATCTTCGACGGTGCCGAGCACATCATCGCCTGAGATGTAGGCAACCGTCATGTTCACGCCCATATCGCGGATCGCGTCGGCGACAGCAATGGCCGCAGCCTTCGGATTGGCTGCACCGCCGTTCGTCACGATGCGCGTGTCGTTGGCTTCGCACTGCCGAGCGACCGAGACGATCCTGTCGACTAACGTCGGATCGAAGCCGGTGCCCGCGGAGACTCGTTCCCGCCGCTGAGCCGCGGCCACAGTGCGCTCGCCGAGGAGCTCGAAGACCAGGTAGTCGAGCTGGCCGTATTCGGCGAGGGCGATCGCAGGATCGAGCCGGTCACCGGCAAAGCCGGCTCCGGCACCGACCCGGACGTGGCCCTTCGGTTTGGGAGACGATGAGAGCCCCGAGAGGCTCGACAGGTTTAGGCTGTCCACAGGGGGATCACTCCAGTCACGATTGCGGCAACGAGCATGATGATACTGACCAACCAGGCCCAGCCGATGAGGCCGAGGATGTGTTTTCCGATGGGAACGTTCGCGAGTCCGACGAGCAGGTAGAACGACCCTGTCAGTGGGCTGATGGGGAAGCCGACTGTTTCCTGGCCGATGACTGATGCCTGGGCGAGGACTACTGGATCAATACCGTAGTTCGATCCGACCGCGGAGAGGACAGGAAGGACTCCGAAGTAGTAGGCGTCGGGGCCGAAGAACAGACTCATAGGCACACCCAGGATCGCGACGATGATCGGGAGCACAGGCATGATGCCGGGAGGAAGAACCTGCACAGCGGAGTCTGCCATCGAGTCGATCATGCCGCTCTCGTCGAGGACCCCGAGGAGAACTCCGGCAGCAAGGAGGGTGCTGGCCATGAGCATGGCTGATTTCGCGCTGATATCGAACTGCCGCGACTGATTCTCCAATCCGCGGAAGTTGATGACGAGTGCGATGATCGTCGCGACGAGGAAGGCGACGGCCGGAGAGACGATGCCCCACATGAGGACGGCGAGAGTGGCGAGCAGCAACAGTCCGTTGATCCACAGCGGAATATTCCGAAAATCCTTCTCAGAAGGAGCTTCCGGGTCGCTTTTGTCGTGGGTCTGGTTCTCATCATCCGTCCCAGTCTCGGTGCCAGTGTCGATTGTTGCGGAAGAGGAGTGGCCGCCGTCGGCACCCTCCACAGACGAATGTTCGGTGTGGGTATCGCGGTGCGCCTGTATAACTTCAGCAAACTCGCAGGGCTTGCCATTGGTGATGCGTCGCGCTTCACGTGCCCCGAGAAACCATGCGACCCCCAATGCGGCGATGATGCCGACGATCTGGGCAGGAATGAGCGGTGTCCACACGAGATTGGCATCGACGTCGACTGTTGCTGCGGCACGTGCGGTCGGCCCGCCCCAGGGGAGAATGTTCATCACCCCTGCGCCGAGTCCGACGCAGGCCGTGAGGGTCAGTCTGCTCATCCCGAGGCGTTGGTAGATCGGCAGCATGGCGGGAATGGTGATGAGAAAGGTCGTCGCACCGGCTCCATCGAGATGAGCAACGGTGGCCAGCAGCGTCGTTGCTACTGTGACAGCTTTCGGTGAAGAGCCGCCGAGGCGGACGATCCTCTGGACAATCGGATCGAAGAAGCCGACATGACGAAGGATGCCGAAGAAGACAATTGCGAACACGAACATCACGACGACGTCGGCCACGCTCGTTATGCCAGACAGTGCGAACTCACTGACTTCGGAGGGTGAGTTGCCGACGATCAGCGCCGCCACGATCGGGACACCGGCCAGAGCGACGATCGGTGAGACCTTCTGCCAGAGGAGCAGAGCGAGAATCACCAGCATTGATACGTATCCAATGAGTGAAAGCACCATTGATTCCTTTCTCAGATATCGGAATCTATGTTTCCTCGGCATCGACGAGGTCGTCCAATATCGATCCGCTCTACACTGATGACCTATGGTTATCAATCTGGCGATGTACCACCTGCGCACCGTCGAAGCTCTGCATCGACTGCGCAGTTTCACCCTCGCCGCGGAGGATATGCAGATCAGTCAGCCCGCCGTGAGTCGTGCGCTGGCGGAAGTCGAGCGGCGAATCGGCGGCCGACTCTTCGACCGGAGCACTCGATCGGTTGTCCCAACCAATCTGGGAGACGAAATCTCCGCACATGCTGCAATGGCGGTGGGCGCATACGATGAGGCACTCAGTCGGATTTCTCGGCACATGAATGGTGACGACGGCGTCGTCCGATTGGCCTGTCTGCCGTCGGTGACTGCGGCGTTGCTTCCTGCTGTGATCTCCGACTTTCGGCGCGACCTACCGCAGGTCGGGCTGAAGATCCATGACGAGCCGCAGGAGAAGGTTGCGGAGAAGATACTCAACGGCACTGTGGACCTGGGGATTCTGGCAATCGATTCAACTATCCCGCCCGAGCTTGAGGCGGAAGAGGTGACATCGGATCGGCTTGTCGCGATTGTGCCTGAGGGTCATCCATTCGCCCGATGCGATGAACTCATATGGAACGATTTCGCCCGGGAGAACTTCATCGCTTTCGACTCTGTGACGAGTATCGGCCCATTGGTCGGCCACGCTTTTGCCAAGCATGATGTCGCCGTCGAGACTGTGCAATCAGCACGCAGCATTCCAGCGGTCGGTGGTCTGGTATCGGCAGGTCTCGGAGTCTCCGTGGTGCCTGAGATGGTTGTTCCGTTGGTGAAGTTCGAAGGCATTGAGAGTGTGCCGATCACCCCGCCCATCGAACGAGTTCTGGTTGTTGTCCATCGCAAGCGTGGGCCACTACCTGCTGTGGTCGAACGGTTTCGGCAGCGTCTGCTGACATAGCTTTGGTAACGTCGTCAGCGGCGTCACGTGAGCGAACAAGGCCCCGACCGCTCAAGCTGCCGACGCTTGTAGTGCGTTATGCGGTGCGCGGTGGGCGCCGACTTAAGCGATCGGCGATCCTTACAGGTACGGCTTGGTGATGAGCTCCAAGTACATGCCCGACGGGTCGAGGAAATAGACGCCGCGACCGCCGTGCTCCTCATTCGTTTCGTGCAGACGGGTCCGCTGCGGATCGGCCCAGAAATCGAGGCCACGCGTTTTCAACAGGTCGACGGCTCGGTCGAAGTGCTCCTCGGTACAGAGGAACGCCATGTGGACCGGGAGGATGTCGAACCCAGGCGGGGGAGAGGCGAACTGGAGCATCACCCCGTCTGAGAGCACGATGTTGGAGAAGACTCCCCACGAGGTGGTGTGCTCGGCCTCGAGGATATCGACGTAGAACTGCGCCGACTCAGCAGGGTCAGTTGCCGCGATGATGGTGTGATTGAAGTGTGCTGACATTGAAGAAGTCCTTTTCGCTGTGTGGATTGTGCTTCGAAATGGTGACTTCTTCGTGGGAGGGCCTCGAGCCGAACGCTCGTGCCCTCTGCGGCTCAACTGCCGACCGGGTTACCGATCCGTGAGCGGCTGTATGCCTGTCCGGTCATACCGTCGAGCTTACCGCTGCTCAACGCGGACGAACACCACCCGCCGCCTCGGCGATCGATGAGGCCGGCGTACGATCGAGACATGCGCAATTCCGGACTCAACTGGTGGTGGCTGCCTCTCAACGCAGCCGACTGACGCATACCCGCGGGCTGCATGGCAGCCCGCTCTCCTTGTGAGGTCCCTTCCGTGCAGTCCGTGTCATCACATCGACGACACGAACCGAAGGAGACACCTCCATGGATTCACTCACCGCCACTTTCGAACGCATGCCGCAGCTGCGCGCCGACATCGACACCCATCCCGGCCTATTCCGCATGCTCACCGGAGAACGACCCACCGGGCCACTCCACCTCGGGCACCTCTTCGGATCGGTGCTCGAACGTGTGCGTCTGCAGAACCTCGGCATCGAGACGTTCATCGTCATCGCCGACTATCAGGTGATCACGGACCGGGCCACCTCGGCGAGTGTCCGCGATAACGTCCGTCAGGCGATCATGGACTACCTCGCGGCAGGCATCGACCCGACGCAGACGACGATCTTCACTCATTCGGCTGTGCCCGCGCTCAACCAGCTGCTGTTGCCGTTCCTCAGCCTCGTCACCGACTCCGAACTGCGGCGCAATCCGACGGTCAAGTCCGAACTCGCCGCCTCCGAGCGACCGCTCAGCGGACTCCTGCTCACCTACCCGGTCCACCAGGCCGCGGACATCCTCTTCTGCAAGGGCAACCTCGTGCCGGTCGGCAAGGACAACCTGCCGCACGTCGAAATCACCCGGACCGTCGCCCGCCGCTTCAACGAACGCTACGGGACCGATTCGAGCACGATCTTCCCCGAACCGGAGGCCCTGCTCACCACCACTCCCGAACTCCCTGGACTCGACGGGCGGAAGATGTCGAAGAGCTACGGCAACGCCATCTCGCTGGGCATGAGCGCCGACGAGACGGTCGCGACCATCCGCCGGACCCAGACCGACTCACAGCGGCACATCACCTTCGACCCCGACACCCGTCCTGGAGTCTCGGCTTTGCTGTCCACGGCGTCGGTGTGCACCGGTGAGCCACCCGAGGCCATCGCGGCCTCCATCGCCGACGCGGGTGCCGGGGCGCTGAAGAGCCACGTCGCCGAGGTGGTCAACGAATACCTCGCCGACCATCGAACCCGTCGCGCCGAGCTGGAGGCGGACCTCGCCGAGGTGATGCGCATCCTGGACGCCGGCAATGTGCGGGCCAATGCTATCGCCGAGGCGACGCTTGCCGAGGTGCGCACGGCGATGGGGATGGACTACTGACGGCGGCGCAGCAGTACCGCGACCTCGAGGTGCTTCGTGTGCGGGAACATGTCGAAGATCCGGGCCTGCTCGACGGTATAGCTCGGCATCCGGGCCAGGTCCTTGGCAAGGGACACCGGATTGCAACTCGAATAGACGATGTGCTCGAAGTCCGAATCCTCGAGCGCGGTCGACAGCCTGGCCCCGATCCCGCGCCGAGGTGGGTTGACGATCACGCAATCCGGCCGTTCGAGGCCGGCCGGGTCACCTGCTCGACCGCCGAGGTGCTCCTCAGCGAACTCCGTGGCATCGCCGACGAGGAAACGTGCATCGATGCCGAGCTCGCCGGCGCTGATCTTCGCCGACTCGATCGCCTGCTCGCTGACCTCGACACCGGTGACGTGGCGGGAGCTGTCTGCACAGTAGAGCGCGAATCCACCGACGCCGCAGTAGAGATCCCACAGGTTGTCCGCGGCCACCGAGTCCACCCACGCGGCCACCTGGTTGTACAGACCGATGGCCACATCGGTGTTCGTCTGGAAGAAGCTCTGCGGTCGCAGATGAAGGTCGACCCGGTCGAGGTTCATCCGCAGCGACTCACCGCGCAGCATCTCCTCTTCGCTGCCCTCGAGCACGGCCTTGTGTTCGGGCAGCCGATTCACCGACACCACGGTCGCGGTCGGCACTGCGTCGAACAGTGCGGTCCGGTGCGAGCGCAGCACATCGAGCCCGTGCTGGGTGCGCACGACGAATCTGATCATCAGATCTCCGGACGGGGCCGCGGTGACATGGACGAACTTCAGCTCACCTCGGCGTGCGGAGACGTCATACGGTTCGAGGCCAGTGGCATCGAGGAAGTCAGCGATGATCGGCGTCACCGCGCGGATCGCCTCCGACTGGATTCCGCAGTCGCGCAGGTCGACTCCATGGAACTCCTGATCGAGGATGCCCAAAGTAACCTGTCCCGCCGACCCGCCGACGGCAAGCTTTGCACGGTTGCGGAACTCGGCCATCCCGTCGACGAAACTCGGCAGCCACAACTGCGGGGCCGCCTCGGCGAGGATCTCCCGACACCATGACTCCTTGTCCGAGACCTGCTGCCGATACGGGGTCTCGATGAGCGCGCATGAGTGGCAGGATCCGGCGTCGAAATGGTGGCAATGCAGGCGCCCGACTCCGGTCGGGGCAAGGGTGAGTGAGGTGGCCGGCATCATGGCGTCATCTTACTCGGAGCCGGCGTGCCCGGTCTCAAGCAGTCGGCTGACGCGCTGTCGAGATTCGGGTGTGCGGAACGATAGGATCGAGGTTGTCAGTGAGCGCCCGCAACCATGGGGGACAGACGAGATGCGAACGGCCGGGGACCGATGACGATACTCGCCTGGACGGTCATTGCGGCGACGGTCCTCATCTCCGCGTTCGTCCAAGGGTCGACGGGGATGGGATTCGCGATGATCCTCGCCCCAGTCATCACCTTCATCGAACCGCGTCTCATCCCGGTGATGCTGCTCGTGCTGATGATTCCGCTGAACTTCTACGTCGCCGCACGCGAACGCGAGCACATCGACTGGACAGGGGTGAAGTGGATCAGCGTCGGCCGGTTCGCCGGGACGTTCGCAGGTCTGTGGATCCTCGTCATCATCAACCTCCACCAGCTCTCCCTGCTCATCGGCTGGTCGACGCTCATCGCCGCGGTCATCGCGCTGCTCGCGCCGAAGTTCACGCCGAATCGCACGCTGCTCGCCTCTGTCGGGCTCATCACCGGCGTCACCGAGACCTCGACCGGCATCGGCGGGCCGCCCTATGCGCTGGCTTACCAGCACAGTCCGGGCCCGGAGCTGCGGTCGACGGTGGCCGTGTGCTTCCTCGTCGGCGAAGTCATCTCGCTCATCGTGCTCGCGTTCTCCGGGCAGGTCTCGGCCGACACGATGGTGACGACGGCGTGGATGCTGCCGTTCCTGGCCGTCGGGTCGTTCCTCTCCCGGTACGTCCACCACCGCCTCGACGGGCCGGTGCTGCGCTGCATCGTCCTCGGCTTCGCCATCGTCTCCGGTGCCATCGTCATCGTCCAGGCGTGAGTCGGCCAGGCGTGAGTCGGCCAGGACTGGCTGCCGGTTCTCGCCCGCTCGCCGTTCGGTCAGGCGAAGGCGAAGCTGAGGGCGATGAAGGTGCCGAAGGAGACGAACGGAGCGATCACCGCCGCCGAGATCGCGATGATGCCGAAGGTGCGACCCCGTGCCGTGACCGCAGCGACGATGCCCAGGATGACGGCCGTGACGCCCAGCCCGGTGCACAGCGCCTGCAGGCCGACGAGGGCAGCGGCCAGGGACTGGTACCAGTCCGGGGTGTCGGTGAAGTAGTAGCCGGAAGCGGCTTCTGACGGTCCGACCGTGGCGCCGAGGATCACCGAGGCGACCACGGAGAGGACTCCAGCGACGAGCGACAGCACCATCGCCGTTCGACCCAGTGCAGGCGAGTTCGTCGCATCGGCAGGGTCGGGTCCGGCAGAGCGCGGTCGAGCACCGTGCACGAATCCGTCAGCAGAGGTGCCGCCGCTGGCCGCGGAAACCGCGCCCGGCGCAGGGATGTTCGCCGGGTGCGGCGCCTGCTCGTAGTGGTCGAGGCCGGCGCCGGGGGAGGAGTAGATCAGTGGAGCGTTCGGGGCGGGATGTCGCGGCTGCTGTGCCGCGAGTTCGTCATCGGTCGGCTGGGGATAGGTGAAGTCCGTCGAAGTCATACCTCGACGCTATCGACGCGGACGTGACGCGGCCCATCCTGATATCCCATGCTCGGGGTCGGGAAAACCTCCCTCCGGTCAGGGCTTGCGGGCGACGATGAGGAACCGCTTCTGCGTGACCTCGATCGGATCACGCGATTCGGCCAGGCGCCCCAGCACGCCGAGGTTGGGCATGACCGTGAAACCGGGTACGTCCCACGGGATGTAGGCGAGGTACTCGATGACCGCCTCGACGTCGGTGAACGACATCGTCCCCTGCCATTTCCGCGCCGCCTCGATCGCCAGTCCGTGACGCTCGAGGTCGTCGAGGCAGGGTTCGAGCTGCTGGCTGAGATTGCCCAGGCCGCCGCCGAAGCAATCACGGAACTCCTGCGCTTCGGTGCCGTCGACCTGCTGGGTGAGGAACAGCCCGCCCGGGGCGAGGACACGGGCCACCTCGGCGATGTCATAGCTTTCGTGCCGGTTCATCACGAGGTCGAACTCGCCGTCGCCGAACGGCATCTCCGGATGGTGATCGCTGTCGTACCGGGTGACGGTGGCCCCGTAGTCCTCCAGCGCCGAGGTGGCCAGCGGAACGTTCGGCTCCCATCCTTCGGTCGCGCTGATCGTCGGCGTCGATTCGCCGGGCGGCCTTGCCTCGTCGAGGCGGTCGATGAGTTCGATGAGGCGCTCGCCGCCGCCGGTGCCCATGTCGAGGCACGTAGTCGATTCGGCCATCGCCTCGAGGCAGATCTCGTCGAAGTCCCACGGCGGATCATCGGCGACGAGGCGGCCGGCCAGCGCGGAGAAGTCCCACCCCGTCATGGTGGCCGTCTCGTGGATCCAGGTCCATCGCTCGTAGCGCTCATGGGGAGTTTCGTCGCGGGTGCGACTGCTGTCGGCATATTCGGGCATGTCTACACTCCTCTGCCAGGCGGTTCGGCACCACGACCGGACGACGCGGTGCGTCAACCGGACGGTCTGCCGCCGATGGCGGATCGTTCTGTGCCTGGGCCGGCGGCGATGCCGTACTTCGACTCTAGGGCAGAAATGCCTCAGTGCCCACGGGAATCGCCGGAATTCTCCGATACTCGCCGGCAAATAGGAATCCGGCGCCTTGGGTGGGCAAAATGGTCGGACGACCGGGGGTATGACCCGACCATTTCGCCCACCTAGGGGCACCATCTCGACCACGGTGGGGCCGACATCTTGGCCATGCTGTGGGCTGTGCGGGGCGCGGCTAGTTGAGGAAGCAGAAGACGAGCACGGCCAGGCAGACGACGAGCATGCCCAGGCAGTTGAGCCAGAAGTCCCGCCCGACGTAGCGTGCCCGCAGGTGCGCGGCGGCCGCGCAGAGGAAGTAGGCGACGAGCCCCGCCGAGGCGGCCGCGCCGACTCCGGGTGCCCAGATTCCGATGACGAGTCCCGCCGCAGCGAGGAACTTCACGACCGCGATCACCCACCACCAGTCACGCGGGAATCCGACGCCGTCGAGGCAGGCGGCGATCGCTTTGGGCGGTCGGAACGTCAGCAGACCGTCGCCGACGACGATGACCGCCAACACGATGACGGGCCAGAGAGGATCAGGGAGCAGTGTCACGGCAGGTCCTTCGCAGGTGCGGCAATACTTGTTCGGTGCACGGCGGAGTCCGGGCCGGCGGCCGAAGCGGCCTCGGGCTGCGCGCTCACGGCGGTCGCGGCCTGCGCCGGGCTCTCGGCGAAGCAGAGAAGAGTGCTCACAATGCGCTCCGGACGCGAGTGTGGAAGGCGATGACGGACAGCAGTGCATCCGTCGCCTCGGGGAGAGTCATCGAGGTCGCGGCCCACCGGAAGAGGATGCCGAGGTAGGAGTCGTAGAGGGCGACGGCGCTGGAGCGGGCATGGTCCTCGCTGATTCCGATCGAGGTCAGCGAGTCGCTGAGGCGGCCCTGCAGGTCCTCGGCGAGGGTGTGGAAGACCTCGGGATCCTCCTTCACCCGGATCATCGCGGCAGTGTAGTCGCGGGACAGGTCCTCGTGCGCAGCGAAGAATTCGAGGAAGGGCAGGAAGTGGTCGAGCAGATGCCGCTGCACCGCCGAGGCCGGTCTGGGGCTTGCGGCGGTCATAGTCACCCCGATTGATGCTGCCCCCGCGGCCTCTGCCGTTCCGCTGTCTGCAGATCGCCCGCTGGCTTGTCCGCCTGCCCTCGACAGGCTCGCTCGCCGCGGCGGAGGAGGAGTGTAGGTCCCGTTCTGGAGCTGCCCGATCCAGCGGTCGAAGCAGGCGACGAGGATCGAGTCCTTGTCTCCTGTCGCCATGACCCGGCCGACGGACACCTCGGCGGCCGTGGCGATGGCGCGGATGGTCGTGGCCTTGTACCCGCGCTCGAGGAACAGCTCGGCGGCGGCCGAAATGATCCTCGCTTCGGTCTGCCGACGCTTGCCGGTCCGCAATTGAACGTGTTCACTCACCATGTTCGAACCTTAAGTCCTTCCGTGTTCACTTTCCAGGCCAGGTGTCGCGGGCCGTCTTGCTCGTCCAGGAAAGTTAATGTACCTTAACTTTATGAACGTCGATTCCTCTGCTGCTGTTCGCCCGAACCGGCGCGGCCGGGCGAAGAAGATCTCCACGGTCGCGCTGCTCGGCCCGGCCTTCGTCGCCGCCATCGCCTACGTCGATCCCGGCAATGTCGCGGCCAACCTCACGGCCGGGGCCGAATACGGATACCTGCTCGTCTGGGTGCTCGTGGCCGCGAACCTCATCGCCGTTCTCGTCCAATACCTGTCCTCGAAGCTCGGTCTCGTCTCCGGACAGTCCCTGCCGAGCATCCTCGGCGACAGGCTCCGCCGGCGCTCCCGCCTCGCGTACTGGGGGCAGGCCGAGGTCGTCGCGATCGCCACCGACCTCGCCGAGGTCATCGGCGGTGCCATCGCGCTGAAGATCCTCTTCGACTTGCCCCTCCTGCTCGGCGGACTCATCGTCGGCGTCGTGTCCCTGTTCCTGCTCTCGATCCAGTCCACCCGCGGTCAGCGTCCCTTCGAGTTCGTCATCATCGCGATGCTCGTCATCATCGCTGTCGGCTTTCTAGCAGGACTGTTCGTCGGGGATGTGAACTGGGGACAAGCCGCGGGTGGAATCGTGCCGAGACTCGAAGGCACGAACTCGGTGGTGTTGGCCGCCAGCATGCTCGGCGCCACTGTCATGCCCCACGCGATCTACCTCCACTCGGCACTCTCGGTCGACCGCCACCGCCGGGAGACGACCGCCTCGACCGGGCAGTTGCTGCGCGCGAGCAGATGGGACGTCGTCCTCTCCCTCGTCGTCGCCGGCTCGGTGAACATCGCGATGCTCCTCCTGGCCGCGGCATCGCTGCGCGGGCAGGACGGCACCGACACCATCGAGGGGGCGCACGCCGTCGTCACGGCCAACCTCGGCGAGATCGTCGGACTCTTCTTCGGCATCGGACTGCTTGCTTCCGGGCTGGCCTCGAGCGCGGTCGGCTCCTATGCCGGAGCTTCGATCATGCAGGGTCTGCTGCGCGTGGACATCCCGGTCGTGTGGCAGCGCGCGGTGACGATGATCCCCGCGCTCATCGTCTTAGGTCTCGGCGTCGATCCGACGTGGGCGCTCGTGCTCAGCCAGGTCGTGCTCAGCCTCGGCATCCCGTTCGCGATGATTCCCCTGGTCAGACTCACGAGCAGCCGCAGGGTGATGGGCGAGTTCGCGAATGCCCGGTGGATCACGGTCATCGCGGTGGCCGCCTCGGCGCTCATCATCGTCCTCAACGTCGTGCTCATCGTCCTCCTCGCGCTCGGCGTGGAATGACCTTCGCCGAGGCGGGGCTCGGCAGCCCTGCTCCGCGCGGACCCGGGGTCCAGGAGGTGGACCCCGTCAGTCGGGGAGGATTCCTGAGCGGGCAAGCACGGTGAGCCTGTGTGCGAACTCGGATGCCTCCTCGGCGTCGGTGCCCGGCAATCGCATCGCCGGTCGGTCGCGGAACCGGACGACGGCGGTCGTGTGGCCGTGGTCGGTCCTGGTGGTCGCCTCGACGAGCTGATTCGGGGCCGCCTCATCGATGACCTCTGTCGTCCCGTTCGCAGCGGTGCGAGCGTGGACGAAGCGGGTGCCGGTAGCGAGGAGGAATTCCCGTCTGCGCGGATTGCGGTTCGCGATCTTCAGCAGCACGGTCTCTCCGCGGTCGAGGGCGTCATAGGGAGGCGGGGTCGGACTCCTCCGACGGGCACGGGCAGAGATGCGCTCCTCCGCATCGAGGGTTGAGGCGGCCAGGCGACGCGTTCCGAGCAGAGCGACGACGGAGACCATGGCCAGGGGGAGAAAAACCGAGGCAGTGATGACGGTGCTTGATAAGGAGAACCAGGCGAAGAGAGCGCCGGCGCCGATGCCCAGAACGACGTCAGCGAAGACGAGGGTGAGTGCGAGCCGAACTCGGCTGCGCACGGCCACGATGAGTCCCGCGAGTGCCAGACCGAAGTTCGTCGAGGAGATCGTCGCTGCGAACAGGGCGAAGAAGGGCAACGGCGAACTCGTGAAATCTCCCCACACGGTTCCGGGCGTTACAGGTGCGGCAGCGAAGGAGTGCCAGAGCAGGGCCGCCACGGAGAAGAAGAGACCGAACAGGGGCGCGATGCTCATCAACCCGATGAGGGGATCTCGTGTGAAGAGTGTGAGGGCTCCTCGTGGGGCGCCGTTGAGTTCCGACCTGAGACCCTCACCTCGGTCGGTGCCGGTGAAGAAGATGATCGCTGTGAAGGTGATGAGTCCGATGAACGCGAAGCACAGCGGTCCGGCTGCCTCGGCGTCGATGACGCTGTTCGATGTGCTGGATGCGCGCGCCGACCCGGTGTTGAAGACGAAGAAGAGCACCGTCGCCAGGACGCTCAACGTGATGGCGCCGAGGACAGCGTGGGAGAGGACCCGTCTGCGTTCGCTCATGTCGTCAACTCTGCCGCCCGGTCCGCAGGTCGATCGGGCGGACGAGGATCCGCGGGTCCGAGCGCACCCACCACGGGCGCAGCTGCCCGGCCGCGGCGGCGTCCCGGCGTTCGGCGCGGGTGGCGTAGCGGTAGGTGAAGACGCGGACGCGGATGAGGTCCGGGGTGCGACCAGCGAAGGGATCGGGACCCATGAGGCGGCGGATCTGCTCGTCGCCGTTGCCGATGCGGCGCAGCAGCTCGGTGAACCAGGACTGCCGATAATCGCCGAGCGCGGCGAACCACATCAGCCAGTCGAGCCGGAGGTGGTAGGGCGCGACGATCGGCCCACGGCGGTGCACGTCACCGGGTTTGCCCTTGAACGCATACTCCCGCCAGCCGTCGTCTGCATCGTCGTCGACCGCGTTGCCAGCGGGGGAACCGCCGCCGTCCGGACCGCCGTCGTCCGCACTGTCGTCCTCCGGTGCGATCCAGCCCTCGATGATGATCTCCTCCCGGGTCTCGGTCATCGACCCGAACGCGCCGTAGGCGTTGCCGAGACCGAGCCGATTGAAGCTCGCGTTCATCAGCTGCCGAGGTGAGAAGAGATTGCGCAGTGCCGGGACATTCAACCAGCACTGCCAGAGGACGAAGACGAGGATGACGATGAGCCACCACAGCGGCAGGGACCCGGCCGGATCGGGGCCGCCGACCGGGTCGGCCACCTCGGCGCCGGTGGGATCCGACAGGATCGAGACGACGGAATGCCATCCCCATCCGGGGAACGGCCCGCCCGCGAGCCAGCGGAAGAACGTATCGCTGATTCCGGAGCAGGCGAGCAGGATCGTCGCCCAGTTCAGCCACGCATAATTGCCGGACACGACGAGCGCGAGTTGGGTGATGATGATCGCCACGGCCGCGAACGAGGCGATCGGCTGCGGAGCGAACAGCAGCCACGGAGCGACGAGCTGGACGATATGGCTGCCCAGCGTCTCGCCCTTGTGCCACCAGCCCGGCATGAGGTGCGCGCGGCGGGAGATCGGGTTCGGCATCGGCTGGGTCTGATGGTGATAGTCCATCGCCGTGAGATCGCGCCACGACGCATCCCCGCGCATCTTGATCATGCCCGCCCCGAACTCGACGCGCATGACGAACCACCGCAGCAGCAGGACCATCGGCAGGGTCGGGGCCACCTCGTGGGAACCGAGGAACCCGACGAGGAACCCCGCCTCGAGCAGCAGTGACTCCCACCCGAAGCCGTAGAAGCGCTGCCCGATCGACACGATCGAGAAGTAGAGTCCCCACATCGCCAGGAACACAGGAATCGGCACCCACGCTGGCCCGGCTTGAGGCAGTCCGATGATCACCGAGGCGGCCAGAACCATCCCGACCACGCAGACGAGGTGCAGCCGCCGATCCGAATATGCAAACCGCTTCCAGCGGAAGAGGCTCGGCGCCTGCGCCGAGGTGGTCAGGGCGATGAACCGCGGGGCTGGCGTGAGTCCGCGCTCGCCGAGCAGCGCGGGGAACTGGTTGAAGGCCGAGAGGAAAGCGATGAGGAAGAGGGCGCCGAAGCCGCGCTGGATGATCTCGCGGGAGATCGTGTAATCACCGGCGGTGAGAAGCGCGACCACCTGGTCGAAGTCCACGGTACGCACCTCTCTTCCCATCGATTGCCGCAGCTGTCGTCCGCTCGGTTCCGGATGCCCTGATCACGACTATGGTCCCAGCGTGCGAGGTTGTGCAAGGGCTACCGGGTGTTCGGGAGCCGTCCTGTGTGGGCGAGGGACGTGAGTGCCGCGGCGAATCGAGTGGCAGCGGCAGGGTCGCCGCCGGTCACGAGCATGGTCGGGCGGTCGCGCAGGTGAACGATGGTCGCGATCGTTGTTCCCTGCCGGGTCATCTCGGCACCGAGCAGCTGACCAGGCTGGGCCTGTTCGATGACGAATGAGTGACCGGGCGCGCGAATGAGCGCGCGGACCACCCGGCGATTCGTCGCCACGAGCATCTGCGGTTCCGGGGTTCCTTCGCCGATGAAGTGGGCGAAGAGCGTCTCCCCGGCCTCGAGGATGTCATACGGCGGCTGACGGGAGTCTGCGGGCCGTGAGCCGAAGCGCTTCTGCGGCCTGCGTCCGCGTGAACCCTGCTGCTGTTGCCGTTGCTTTGTTTCGCGGGCGAAGCGAGGCATGGCCCAGAGCCGGGCGCCCGTGAGACCTGCCAGAGAGATGAGCAGCATGAGTCCGTTGACCGCCAGTGCCGTGCCCGAACGCATGTCCGGCAGAGCTGCCAGGAAGTAGATGACGACACCAGCAGCGACGAGGAACAGCAGGATCAGGGAGGAGATGTACAGCGGCGGATTGTCACGATGACCCGCCTCGGCGAGAGTGGAGAAGGTGAAACCGAGGTTGGCAGCCGCCCAGCAGCCGAAGAGCACGACGAGCGCGGGAAGCGGAGTGACGCCGTAGTCGCCCCACACCGTGCCGATGGTTCCGGGCACGTCCGCAGCAGCGAACCAGATGAAGATCACCGCCGCGGAGAGCGCCGCCCAGATCGGGCCGACCGAAAAGACCTTGAGCGCCGGCTGGCGAACGAACGCGGTGAAGGACCCTGCCTTCCTCGGCACCGTCGGATCATCGGTGGTTCGGCCATCCTCGGCGGAAGCCGGCTCGGGGTCGTCGTCGAAGAAGATGATCGCGATCGCATGGTAGAGCCCGAGGAGACCGATGCTCACCGCGCCGGCGTTCGCAGGATCGAAGTCCCCATAGCGATGGGCTCGCGGATCGATGCCGGCGTTGGTCAGGAAGAAGACGACGGTGACGAATCCGGCCAGGACGATGCCGTAGAAGATCGTCGTACTCAGCTTGTGGGCTCTCAGCTTCATGCGTCGATTCTCTCAGCCGCTCCTGCGGCGAGTGGTGATGTCGTGTTCCAGTTCTGGTTCAGCGCCTCGGCTCTTCGAGCTCCTCGACCTCATCCGCCGAGGTGGGGATCGCCGGGATCGAATCCGTGGCCGGAGACGTCGGCGGGGTGACGACCGATTGGTACGAATGCTCGTGCGAGTAGGCGAGGAACGACAGGTGGTTCTCGTAGCGGTCGAGGACGTCGTCGATGATCTGCTGACCGCTCAGGCCCATGAGGTCGTAGCCCTCCGAACCGGTCTGCGTGAACACCTCGATGCGGTAGTAGCGGTCGTCCCCGCGTGGAGCGTTGCGGGCACCGAACGACGGCACGTTCGCCTCGACGGCGGCTGCCTCGTAGTGGAAGTCGCGCTGTTCGCCCATGTCGACGTTGATCGTGTTCGAGGTGATTCCGGTGTCCTCGTCCATGGTCTGAACGTGCTCGACTGTGTAGCCGAGTTCGCGGAACTCCGCGGCCACGGCCGTCAGGGCCGGTCCGGCCACCTCGGCGACGAAGCGTTCGACGGACTTCTTCGACGGATACGACCGCAGGGTCGCCAGCCGCTGTCGCCAGGTCTTCTCCGGGGTCCGACCGCCATGAGCGGCAGTGGTCCGCCGCCTGCGGGTCCGGCCTTCGCGTTCGGCGCGCTCCATGCGCAGCACCTTCGAGAACGAGGCCATCACGAGGTAGGCGATGATCGTCACCGGCAGAGCGAAGATCAGTGTCGCGTACTCCATCGTGGTCACGCCGCCGGCGACGAGCATGGCGATCGTGAGCACCGCGGTGACCAGTGCCCAGAAGATGCGCAGCCACTTGGCTCCGTCCTCTTCCGGGTTCGGGATCGAGGAGGAGAAGTTCGACATCACCATCGCCCCGGAGTTCGCGGACGTGAGGTAGAAGAGCAGACCCGACAGTGTGGCCAAGCCGATGAGGAAGGTCGCTCCCGGGAACATCTCGAGCAGGTCGTACCAGCCCTGTTCGGGGGAGGCGATGGCTGTCTTCGCGAATGCGGTGTTGCCGTCGAAGACCTCGGACAGGGCCGAGTTGCCGAAGATCGTGACGATGATGAAGTCGCAGAGAACCGGGGCGGTGATGGCGGCGATGACGAACTCGCGCAGGGTGCGTCCGCGGGAGATGCGGGCGAGGAACAGCCCGACGAAGGGACCCCAGGCGAGCCAGAACGCCCAGAAGAACAGTGTCCACGAACCCATCCATTCGGAGCCGCCGTCGACGTAGGCGAAGGTCGCCAGTGTCCGTTCGGGCAGGGTGAAGATGAATCGGCCGATGTTCTCGACCATGGCGTTGAGCAGGAACGCGGTCTTGCCGGTGACGAGGATGTAGAGCATCATCGCCGCACACGACCAGAGGTTGAGTTCGGAGACCAGGCGGATGCCCTTGTCCACGCCCGAGGTGCAGGCGGCGACGGTCATGACCACGGCGACGATGACGAGCGCGATCTGCAGGGCCAGTCCCTGTTCGAGTCCGAAGAGGGTGGCGAAGCCGACGTTGAGCAGGACGACGCCGATGCCCATCGAGGTGGCCACGCCGAAGACGGTGCCGACGAGGGCGAAGATATCGATGACATCACCGGTGGCACCGCGCACGCGCTTGCCCAGCAGCGGGTAGAGGACCGCGCGGATCGACAGGGGCATGCCCCAGCGGTAGGCGAAGTAGCCCATCGCCATGCCGAGCAATGAGTACATCGACCAGCCGGCGATGCCGTAGTGGAACATCGTCCACACCACGGCGTCCTGCGCGGCTGCCGCCGATTCGGCGGTGGCATTGACCGGTTCGAGGTACTGGGTGATCGGTCCGGTCACCGAGTAGAAGAGCATGTCGATGCCCACGCCTGCGGCGAAGAGCATGGCGACCCAGGTGAAGAGGTTGTACTGCGGCCGGGAGTGGTCGGGGCCGAGCCTGACCGAGCCTTCCTTGGACAGTGCGACCCAGAGGACGAAGCCGATGACGACGGTGACGGTGACGACGTAGAACCACCCGAGGTTCTCCGCGATCCAGTCCACGACGGTCTTCATCGTCGACTGCGCCGAGCCCGGCATCAGCATGGCCCAGACGGAGAAGGCGAGGATGATGAGCGAAGCGATGATGAAAACCCGCCAATTGATCCGAGAACCACGTTCGTCGGAGAGCTCCGCCGGTCCCTTGCTCAGCTCCGAACTGTCGATCGGGGGCCGCTTGTCGGGGTCGATGTCTCTGCTGATTCTCGTCGCTCGATCGGTGCCGCCGAACCGTTCACGTTCGACGACCGGGCGCTTCAACTTCTCGTCGTTCGGGTCCTGCACGCATCAACCTCCGGTCGGGAAAAATGGACGGCCCCGAAAAGGGGCCTGATCCATCCTACGGGTGGAGGATTTTCACAAAGACAGCACCCCCTGTTTTCAGGAAACCGACTAAGCCCGATGGAGGTCCTGGTCAGGGGCGGGCGACCACCTCGGCGACGGAGGTTGGCGAGGCACGAGTCAGTGGCCAGCTAGGCGCGGGCGACTACCTTGGTGAGAGTGGCGACGAAGCGTTGTGCCTCGTCCGATGCGGCCTCCTCGAGTCGCATCGTGGCACCGATGTGCAGTTCGATGGTCACGCTGGCATGGTCGCGGAAGTCTTCGGCCCGAGCGCTCTCGATCTGCCAGGGGGCGGCTTGGGAGAGTTGGGCGACGGCGCCGGAGCCATCGGTGCGCACCCGCATCAGTCGTCGGTCGGTGAGGATGAGCAGATCGGAATCGAAGGGCGGTAGGCTGCGCAGCCGGGCGTACTCGATCTCGCCGGGGTGGAACAGTCTGGACGGGACGTCTGCTGCCCGGCGAGTGTCTGCCCGCTTGCGGAGCGCGCGGAACGGGGCACGGAGGAACGCGCGGAAAGAGACATCTGAGGGTGCGGCAGCGGGCGGGCCGGATCGGGCGGGACCGGCGTCGCCGGTCGGGGACACCGGCTCGGAGGGGGTGGAGGGGGAGGTCATGTCTGAGATTCTGGCAGGGCCGCCTCGACGAGGGATCGATCGGCAGGTAATCGTTTCGCAACATCTGTTCCCGAACGTCCACGACCGGTGAAGTGACTGACCCGGTTCCGGAGCTGCGCGGCTGAGTGCTTCGGCCGGGTCCGGATCGGCCGGGTTCGGATCGTCCGTGGGATACTGAACCCATGCGTGCAGGCGAAGTGTCCGAGGTCAGTCAGGACTACCTCAAGGCGATCTGGTCGGCCCAGGAGTGGGGCGGGGATCCGATGACGGCCACGGAGCTTGCGAACCGGTTCGGCACGACGAAGGCCAACGTCACCGAGGTGCTCAAGCGTCTCGACGAACTCGACCTCATCACGCGGGTGCCCTACCGTCCGCCGGTGCTCACCGCCCAGGGCAAGACGATCGCCCTGTCGATGGTGCGCCGGCATCGACTCATCGAGACGTTCCTCGTCGAGTCGCTCGGCTACGGGTGGGACGAGGTCCACGACGAGGCCGAGATCCTCGAACATGCCGCCTCGGATCGGCTCATCGACCGCATCGACGCGTTCCTCGGGCACCCGACCGCGGACCCGCACGGGGATCCGATTCCGGGACCGGATGGGCGCGTGGATTCCCACACACCCACCCTGCTCACCGAGGCGGCTCCCGGTCGCTACGAAGTGCTGCGGGTCTCCGATGCGGATCCGCAGGTCTTGGGCAAGCTCGCCGAGGTGGGGGTGCGGCCCGGAGCCTCCGTCGAAGTCGTCGAAGTGGCTGCGGAGGGCGAGGACCTGCCCGTCGTCATCGATGCAGAGACGACCGTATCAATCGACCCGGACGCCGCCTCGGCGGTTTATCTGAGTGCGCCCTAAGACTCGTCCTGGCCTTGGGACATGACCCTTCCTGGTCGCGGGTCACGGGAAACTTCGGTTCGGCCCGCAACAGCGTGAGGCCCGTGGCCGCATGGGCATCGAAACCTTCGTCGAGGAAGAGACGCGGCCATTCGCTCCAGAGCTCGGATTCGTAGGGGATGCCGGGCAGGCTCTCGAATCGAGGCTAGATCAGACCCTCTTCATCGGCGTCGGCGGCCGATGCCCAGAAACGCGGATCGTGGTCTTCGACGGTCTCCCCGCAGTCGACGCAGGTGCGGAACTCGACGGTCTCGTCGGCGTTGAGGCGACCCGGAGTCAGTCCGCTGGTCTCTTCACAACCGGGACACCAACCGTTGATGAAGCGTCTGATGTGAGTGCCGTGCTCATTGTCCATTCCGGCTGACCTCTCGACCGAATGCGCTGTGCGTGGACTCGCTGTTTTCAGTCTATGAGCTCGGGCAGTCGGTGAAGATGAACTCCCGGAGAAGAACCCGGATACCCGGCGACGGGAGCCCTCGGCGACGGGAGAAGCCGGGGACAGAACCCGGGTGCCCGCCGAAGCGCTCAGCCGATGAGGTCGGCTGAGCGCTTCAGCGATGCAGCCGAGCGTCACCTCCGCGGCAGGTTCCACCTCGGCTGAGGCTTCTGCGGCTTCTGATGCTGGTTCATGAATCCGCGTTCGGCCCGCAGGTGTCCCTTGTCGTGGCTCTTCGCCTTCGGATCGGCACCGGGAATGGATGCCTGGAGCTTCTCGGTGGCCTGTTCGACACCGATGATGGGCATCTCTCCGGTGTTCACCGGCTTCCCAGCGGCCGCCTCGGTGATGGGATTGCTCTTGGGTCCTTTGTCGTTTCGCATGGTGTTTCCCTTCTGTGAATTCTTCTTCTGTTGTGCAGATTTCGGCTGGTGGGCGGTGTGTGCACGGTCCGAACCGGTGCTCAGCTCTGTGTAGAGTCTGGCCCACTGGTCGGGGGTGAGGTCTTTGGGCAAGGTGTCTCCTCTGACGTCGTTGCGGTCCATGGCCGATTGCAGGCTGCGCTGATCGGTGATGCTCATCTTCGTCAGGATTCCTTTCATTCCTCGCCCACGACCGGTGAAGACCGAATGGACGAATCGGTGATAATCGGCTCGGTCCTCGATCGGGATCCGGCCGGTGGAACAGCGATCGATGGTGAGGATTCCGCCATCGACGCTGGGTTTCGGGGTGAATGCGTCGGCGGGGACGCGTCGTGAGAGGCGGAAGTCGAACCAGGGAGACCACTGGGCGGTCATCATGGTCGAACCGCCGACTCCGGCGCGTTTGCGGGCCACTTCCCATTGGGTGAGCAGGATGGCCTGCTGCCACCGGTCTGCGCGCAGAAGTCTGCGGAGGATGGGAGTGGTGAGGTGGAACGGCAAATTGCCGACGATGACCGGCCGGTCGATCCGGGTGGTCAGGATGTCGTCGTGCCGGACCTCTGCCCGCGGGAATGCGTCTTCAAGGTGATCAAGCCTCGTTTCGTCGAGTTCGACGAGAGTGAGCGGGCGTCCGAGCCGGTAGAGCTCGGCCGTGACTGCTCCGTCGCCGGGGCCGATCTCCATGATCGGTCCCGAGGTGGAGCGAGCCAGGCTCGCAATCGTGTTGATGATAGTGCGTGAACGGAGGAAGTTCTGGCCGAGTTCGTGTCGGCCCCCGTGCACGGAACGTGGTGAAGTCGAACGTGGATGAGTTCGCATAAGGCGGTGCTCCAGAGAAGAGTGTGGAGGCACCCGAGGCAGCGCAATGCGGATGAGCCGGAGTGGTGTGAATCAGCTCGGTGGTGATCGAATCGACCCTTGCCGATCGTTGGGATCAGTGCAGGATCAGAAGGGAATCAGCCGATTGTCGCATCGCCCGGATGCCGATGTGATCCGGGAGGACAACGCGCTTGCAGTCAATGATCGAGGCGACCGTCGTCGGTCAGCCGATCAGTAAGAGGTTCGTCGAGCGCGCCGTCAGGCGCTGCGGTGACGAATGTAGAAGCAAGGCGCAGTCATTGCGCTGCTGTTTAATGTTCCCATGGTGGACAAGGTAGCACAGAGGATCCGGTAACCACCAGGGGCAGTTGCGAAAATACCGATTCCTATTCGATGATCTCGCCGCTGATGACGTCGCCGCCGCCGTCATCGGGGCGGTTGCGATGCGGATCGGATTTGATCCGCTGGTCGGTTTTGCGCAGGCGCCAGCCGAGTGAGACCAGCGCGATGCCGACGAGGATGATGAACCCGGCCAGGATGAAGATCAGCGCATGGAGCCCAGCACCCGGGGCGAAGAGGAAAAACGCGCCGAGGACGATGCCGAGCACGCCGATGATCGTGAGCACCCACCACGAGGTGATGCCGATGCGGCGGATGAAGAACGACACGGTGAGGGCGAGGAAGCTGAGGAAGACGATGGCGAAGCCGGTGAGCACCGTGACCATCGACGCGAACAGCATCGGGGTGAGGAAGATGAGCACACCGAGGAGGATGAGCAGGACCGACCGAGTGACCAGGCTGCCGGTGCGGCCTCCCCGTGGCGCGAAGACGAGGGAGGAGACGGCGATGACGGCCAGCCAGCAGGCGAAGATACGCACGACCACCTCGGCGGTGGCACCGGGCCAGGCCATCATCAGCACACCCATCACGAAGGCAATGACGCCGTTGATGATGACTGTCGTGCTCGTGCGTTTGAGGTCCATGCACACAGCCTAGTCGGTCGATTTGGACGGATGCTGAGCACACTGCCACGACCGTCGCAGTTGTCGCGGTCGGCTGGTGGGGCAGTCACCATCGCGTCGGCATTCACACGTGCGTCGACGATCACGCATGTCCGAGATGTTCCTCCTGTGCGGCCGCGTCCGAGGTGGTGCGCTCCTGGTCGGGCATGTCCGAGGTGACGCGTTCGGTCTCGGGCATCAGCCCGGTGAGCTTGAGCGATTCGGACATCGCCTGGACGATCGCATCGAGGTCGGCCGTCGGTGCGGCTGACCTCGGCGGCGCGCTCGGCGGTGTCGCTGCCGGGGAAGCGGCGGTCGCACCCTCGGTGACGGCACTGGCAGCTGCAGGTGTGCCGGCTGCCTCAGCGGGGGTGTGATCGGCGGTTGCACCTGTCCCGGCGTTCGTGCGGGAGTCGGCGGCCGCCTCGGCGCTGTGAGGGGTGGTCGGGGTGCTGCTCTCGAGGAAGCGGAGCAGCTCGACGGGGAAGGGCAGGACCAGGGTCGAGTTCCGTTCGGCGGCGACCTCGACGATGGTCTGGAGGAGGCGCAGCTGCAGGGCGGACGGGGTGTGCGCCATCGCCGCGGACGCCTGCGCGAGTTTGTTCGACGCCTGCAGCTCACCATCGGCGATGATGATGCGGGATCGGCGTTCGCGTTCGGCTTCGGCCTGGCGCGACATCGAGCGCTTCATCGTCTCGGGCAGGGCGACGTCCTTGATCTCAACGCGGTCGATGTGGATGCCCCAGTCGACGGCGGGACTGTCGATCATGATCGCCAGGCCCTGGTTGAGGCGCTCGCGATTAGTGAGCAGGTCGTCGAGTTCGCTCTGTCCGATAATCGACCGCAGGGAGGTCTGGGCGACCTGACCGACGGCGAGCTGGTAGTCCTCGACGTCGACGAGAGCCTTGCGCGGGTCGATGACCTTGAAATAGATGACCGCATCGACGCGGACGGTGACGTTGTCGCGGGTGATGCCCTCCTGTGCCGGAATCGGCATGGTCACGATCTGGAGGTTGACCTTCTCGAGTTTGTCGACGAAGGGGATGATCGCCGTCATGCCGGGAGATTTGGGTTCGGCGTGCACTCTGCCGAGTCGGAACACCACCCCACGCTCGTACTGTCTGACGATCTTCAGGCTGTTTCCCAGCGTGATGGCTCCGAGTGCGACAAGTGCGGCGAGGATGCTGAGCGCCACCATGTCGAATCGCCTCCTTTGACGATTGACTGTCCACCCCATTTTACTCCCGCGGGGCGCGGAAAGACCCGGTTCGGAGGCAATGCTGAGGTGGGGGTGGCGGCGGGGTTCCGGTGGGGTTCGGGTGGCGTGGTCGGTCAGTTCGCAGAGACGCCCGCCCCGCTCACGCCTCCCGCGCGAGCAGCCTCTTCCCCGCCGGGTAGGCGTTCAGCGACTCGGGCAGGCCGATGCGCCGGCCGGAGGCGTAGGTTGCGAGCACCCGCCCGGTGCCCGGCTGCTCCTCGCCGACTCCGGCGGGTTCGAGGCCGATGCGGCGCAGGGTCTGCTTGGCCACGGGCAGCGGCGAATCGAAGAGGGTCACGGCCCCGGCGCGGGCGGCCATGATCCGGTCGGCGATGAGGCCGTAGTGGGTGCAGCCGAGCACCACGGTCTCCATGCCGGGTCCCATCTGGGTGAAGGCATCCTCGATGGCCTGGTCGATCGTCGCGAGATCGGCGGCGTTGATCGCCTCGGCGAGCCCCGGGCAGGCGACCTTCGCCACGTGCAGGTCGGAGGCGAAGGAGTCGATGAGGTTCTGCTGGTAGGCGCTGCCCGTCGTCGCAGGAGTCGCCCAGATCGCGAAGTCCTGACCGGTGCCGGCGGCCATCTTCACTGCGGGCACTGTCCCGATCACGGGAATGCCCGGTTCGTAGCGGGCGCGCACGGCTTCGAGCGCCTGCACCGAGGCGGTGTTGCAGGCGATGACGATCGCATCGGGTTCCCATTCGGCGAGCACCCCGGCCGAATGAAGGGCGCGGGCTTCGAGGGTCTCCGTGCTCAGGCTGCCGTAGGGCGTGAAGTCCGGATCCATGGCCAGGACGAGGTCCGCGTCGGGGGCGAGGTGGAAGAGAGCATCGGCGGTGCCGAGGAGTCCGAGTCCGGAATCGAGCAGACCGATGCGTGTCATGGACTTCCCTTCGGGTACGCGAACTCCCGGATCTCCTTGAGATGGGCCTTCGTCAGGCCATGCGAGAAGTCCGGGGCGATGAGTTTGAGCCGGTTCGGCGAATAGTGGCGGAGGAAGTAGTCCCGAGTGGCCGGCCATGCCAGATCGTCATCGATCCACACCGCCCGGCCGTGCTCATGCTCGGCCAGCCACTCCTCCATGGCCCGTGCCTTCCACCACAGCTGCGGGTCGTTCGCATGGCGATTGTGGGTCTGGTCAGGCATCTCGATGACGTCGAAGGAATTGCGGAGTCCGAACTTCGGTTCGAGTTCGGACTTGCACCGCTGCGACCACGTGGACAGCCACACGACGTCGACCTCGTGGGTCTCGACGATGCGGTCGAAGAACTCGACGACGGCGGGCCGGTAGTGCAGTTCGTAGTTCCACGCCCGCAGCTTCCTCCGACCTTCAGCCATACCCCGCAGTCTGGGGACGGGGTAGGAATTGAGGACGCCGTCGACATCGAGGAAGACCGTGACATGGCGAGCCTGCCGGCGTGCCGATACCGGCGCCGAGGATGCTGCTGCCATCGTTCCTTCCTGTGAGTCTGTGAGGCCGGCCCCATGAGGGCCGATCGCGCGTTAGTCTGGGGGCAGATCGTGCCGCCCGCACCAGATGATCACCCTCGAGTTTACCGCTGACCGCGACCGAAGGCCGAGTCCATGTACCGACAGACCCGCGTCCCCCGGCTGCGGGCGAGCCTGTGGCTGTCGGTTCCCGACAAGGCAGATTCCCTCGCCGAGATGGGTCCCGGCCCGTCGCTCATCGTCCCCGACGGATGTATGGACCTCATCGTCATCGAGGGGCAGATCGTCATCGCCGGTGCCGATTCCCTGGCCCGGACCTATTCCGGTTCGCTTGCCCCGACCGTGGGCCTGCGCTTCGACTCGGGTGTGCTCCCGCAGCTGCTGGCCACCTCGGCGGCCGAGTTGGCCGACCGGGTGACACCCGTCGAGGCCGTGCTCAGACGTGCGAGATTCGGGGTGCAGGGCACTGGCCGGGGAGGGATCCGGAGTGAAGATGGCAGGATCCGGGGAACGGATTTGGACGCAGCCGCCTCGGTGACGGGAGCTGCTCGCACACTGCTCGGCCTTGCCGGTGACCTCACCGATCGGGCATCCCTCGATCCGCGGCCGATGGCCTTGGCAGGATGCCTGAACGTGCGCTCGGGATCGCCGGGACAGACCGTCGCCGAGGCGGCCGATCAGTTCGCGTACTCACCGCGGCAGCTGCGCCGGCTGAGTGCTGAATGGTTCGGCTACGGGCCCAAACACTTAGCGAAGATCCTGCGCTGGCAAGCCGCGAGAGAACTCATCGTCGCAGGCCGCACCCGCACCGCAGCCGCCGCGGAAGTCGGGTATGCCGACGCCGCTCACCTGCGCCGCGACGAGCGCTCGCTCATCGGATAGCGGCGCCCTCTGCGCTCGTCCCGTAAGTTCGTCCCGACCAAGAACTACCCGACGGCGGCCCAGCAACCTCGCGCGAGGTTGCTGGGCCGCCGTCGGGTAGCAATTAGGAGTCGAGGGCGGCGAAGAGGTCGACCTTGTTGCCGTCGGGGTCGGAGACCACGGCATAGCGCTGACCCCAGAAAGCATCCCAGGGTTCGTGGACGATCCCGGCCACGGGCTCGCTTTCCCTGTCGCCACGGCCAGTGAGCTGGGCGAAGGTCGCATCGACCGCCTCGGCGGTGGTGCAGTCGAAGGCCAAGGACATCTTGTGGCCGCCGGTCGGCCGGGTCCAGTCGGGATCGATGCTGAGCATGACCGCCTCGGTGTCGAGGAGGATGCGCAGCGTACCCGAGGCGAACTCGGTGTGCGGGGCCTCGGGGCCGCCGTCGACGAGCTCGAGACCGAGGGCCGAATAGAAGGTGATGGCGGCGGGCATGTCTGCGGTGATGATCGAGATCGCGTCGAGTTTCATGACTTCAGACTAGGCGCAGGGGTGCGGTGTCGGCTTGAACGAATCGGACATGATTGCGCCGTGTGCTGGGTATTCTGACCGTCCTTGGGTGGGCGAAATGGTCGGGTCTCGGGCGGAATTCTCCGACCATTTCGCCCACCCAAGGCGGCGACTGGACCCATCGGCCGCTTCGGAGCGTCAGCCCTGCAGGTAGGGTTCGAACGCGGCGCGCAGCTCGGGCGTCAGCGGGGTCGGCTTCTGGGACGAGCGGTCGATGTGGACGAGCACGCAGTCGTGGTCGAAGACCTGACGTCCGTCCTGGTCACCGCGGGTGCTGACGGTGAACGAGGAGGTGCCGATCCGCTTCACGGTCACGGTCATCAGCAGTTCCGGGCCGTACATGACAGGCACGAGGTAGTCGATGTTCTGGTTGGCGACGAGCATGCCGCCGCCGGTGATGTGGCCAGCCTTGACCTCGTGCATCCAGCGGATGCGGCACTCCTCGATGATGGTGATCAGCCGCGCGTTGTTGACATGGCCGAGCAGATCCTGGTCCGACCAGCGCACCTCGGGTGTGTATTCGAATGTTGCCACGCGGGCCTCCTGGAAACAGCGCAGATCTGATACTTAACGAGCGTTCTACAGTAAACCAGGTGCACTGCGGCAACGGAAATCTGCGGCCTTTGCCGGGAGGGGACGCGATGGACAGCGACGCCGGGGAGGGGACGCGATGGGAGCGGAGCAGAACTGGCAGGCGTGCGGAGCGCGGGGTGCCTCGCGGCGACGGTCGGCGTCGGATCTCACCCTCGGCGACGGACGATCTCCTCGTTGACGGCGGAGACCACCTCGTGGAGGTCGCCGATGATCGCATAGTCGGCGCGCTGGACCATCGTCGACTCCTCGTCGGTGTTGATGGCCACGAGCGTCTTCGCGCCTTCGATTCCGGCCATGTGCTGGATCGCGCCGGAGATTCCGCAGGCGATGTAGACATCCGGGGAGATCCGGGAGCCGGTCTGGCCGACCTGCTCGGCGTGCGGTCGCCACCCGAGACCGGTGACCACGCGGGAGACGCCCAGAGCCCCGCCGAGATGGTCGACGAGTTCGAGGACCTCACCGAAGCCGTTCTCCGAACCGACCCCGCGACCGGCCCCGACGACGGCGCGGGCCGCGGTCAGTCCGGACGCGCCAGCGGAGGCCTCGACCTCGGTGCGTCGGGCACGGGTGGTCAGGTCCGCCTCGGCGATGTCGAGCTCATAGTCATAGACCTCCGGATCGATCGGGTCGGTCTCCTCCGGGGAGCACGCGTGGCCGGCGATCGTGAGCACGTGCAGGTCGCCGTCGAGGCGGAGACGTTCGAACGCGGTGCCGCCGAAGACCTGTCGCAGCAGCCCGTCCTCGTCGCAGGCGATGACGTTCGCGGCCATGCGCTGGCCGGTGCGCACCGCGGCGTGGGCCATGAGCTCCATCCCGCGCGGGGTGCCCGAGGCCAGCAGCGTGCCGGACTCGGGCGTGATGTCGACGATCGCCTGCGCCCATGCGGCGGCCGAATAGTCTGCGAGGTCCGGGTGCTCCAGATGATGGATGATACTGACCCCGAGTCGCCCCAGCTCGGCCACGGCGGAATCGCTGAGCGGCCCGACCACCACCCCCTCCGTGCTACCCGACGGCGGCCCAGCAACCTCGCGCGAGGTTGTTGCGCCGCCGTCGGGTAGCAATTGGGCGTTTTGGCGGGCGAAGGTGACTGCCTCGGCGGAGGTGAGAGTGACCCCGCCGGCGGCATCCGTTTCGACGAAGACGAGTGTCATGGCTTCAGCACTCCGATCTCTTCCAAGACGTCGACGAGTGCCGGTGCCGCATCGGGGCCCTCGCCGAGGATGGTCACCGCACTCTGCTTGACCTCCGGGAGTTCGAGGCTGATCCGCGGACTGCCGGTGCCGGGTTCGGGTGCGTCGTATTCGGTGATCGGGGCCTTCTTCGCCTTCATCCGTCCCGTGATCGAGGGGTAGCGCGGGTCGACTCCGCCCTCCTGGACGGCGATGACCGCCGGCAGTGCGAGCGTGAAGACCTCGGTTCCGGCCGGACCGATCCCGCGTGCCTCGATGACCCCGGCGCCGCCGTCGGAGACGCTCCCGGACCCGCCGCCGGATGCACCGCCGGACCCGTCGCCGGCTTCACCGCCTGGTCCGTCGCTGTCCCCGTCGACCGCACCCCCGTCAACCGGGCTGATCGTCTGGATGTTCGTCAGCACCGGGTACTCGAGGTCGTAGGCGAGCCGGATGCCGACCTGGAAGTCCCCGGTATCGGCGGCGTCGTTGCCGACCAGCACGAGGTCGAAGGTCTGCCCGCCCTCGGCGCGGTCGCGGACGATATCGCCGATGACCTGTGCGATGTCCTCGGGCCCGAACGCCGCGAGGTCGGTCGCTTCGACGAGGATCCCGTCGTGCGCGCCCACGGCCAGGGCCGCGCGCAGCTGTTCGACCGCCTCGGCGGGGCCTACGGTCAGCACCGTGACCGTCCCGCCCGTCGCGGCCGCCGTCTGGATCGCGAGTTCGATCGCGCACTCCTCGTGCGCGGACATCGTGTGCCCGAGTCCGGATTCGTCGATGTTCGCGCCGGTGTCGTCAAGCGTGACGGCTCCGGCGATGTCGGGGACGCGCCTGATGCACACGAGGACGTTCATGGTCATCTCCTGATGCACTCGTTGTCGGGGTCGAACAGCGGCGTCGAATCGACCGACGCCACAGTGACGGGGAAGAACTCCTCCATGTACACGACCTGCAGACGGTTGCCCAGCACCGCCTCGGCGGGTGGGAGGAAGGCCATGAGGACGTGCTTTCCGAGGCTCGGAGCCGACCCCGCCGAGGTGACGTACGCGTTCCGTCCGTGCCCGTCGGTCAGCGGTGCCCCCTCCGCGGAGACGATGGGTTCCCCACCGAGCATGTACCGCTTCTGCCCACTCGCCGAGGTGTGGTCATCGACGGTCAGTGAGCACAGCACCGTTTCAGGAGCCTCCTCGCGATGGCGCAGGTGCGCGTCCCGGCCGATGAAGTCCTGCGCCTTGACCTTCGGGCGGCTCATCCCGACCTCGACCACGGTGCGTTCGGAGTCGAGTTCGGCACCGAACGCCCGGTAGCCCTTCTCGATGCGGCCGGTGGTTCCGTAGACGCCGAGACCGACCGGGATGAGGCCGTGGTCCCGGCCGCCTTCGTAGAGCGCGTCCCAGAGTCTCACGCCGGACTCCATCGGCACGTAGAGCTCCCAGCCGAGATCGCCGACATAGGAGATGCGGGAGGCCAAAACCGGCAGCGACCTGATCTCGATGGTGCGGGCGGTGCCGAACCGGAACCCGTCGTGGGAGACATCGGCACTGGTGAGGTCGGCGAGGATGTCGCGGGCCCTCGGTCCCCACAGTCCGATCGTCGTCCACGAGCTCGTGAGATCGGCGATCTGCGCACCCGAGGCGGGGAGGCGGTCGGAGAACCACTTGACGTCGGCCATTCCGTGGGCGGCGCCGGTCACGACGCGGAACCGGTCGTGGGACAGGCGCATGATCGTGAGATCCGAACGGAACCCGCCGTTCTCATCGAGGATCGGGGTGTAGACGACCCTGCCGATCGCCACGTCCATCTGCGCCAGGGCGATGCGCTGGACCGCGTCGAGGGCGGCCGGTCCGATGACATCGAAGATGACGAAACTCGAGAGGTCGACGAGTCCGGCGCGCTGGCGCATCGCGAGGTGTTCGGCGTTGATGATCGGTGACCACCAACGCCCATCCCATTCGTTCGGGCGCGGCATCACCCGGTCCCCGAACTCCTCGAGCAGGCCGGCGTTCGACTCAAACCACTGCGGGCGCTCCCAGCCGCCGGCCTCGAAGAAGACTGCGCCGAGCTCGACTTCGCGGGCATGCATGGGGGAGAGGCGCACGTTTCGGTCGGCCGACCACTGCTCGCCTGGGTGGACGATGCCGTAGGTCTTGTTGAATGCCTCCGAGGTGCGGGCCCGTACGTGTTCGCGGGTGCGCTGGTGGGCGTGGAAGCGAGCGATGTCGGCGCCCTGGACGTCGATCTCGGGCAGCCCGTTCGTCATCCATTCGGCCACCGCCCGGCCGACTCCGGGCCCTTCCTTCACCCACACCGCCGCCGCCGACCACAGGCCCGCTACCTGCGGTGATTCACCGAGGATGGGCGCACCGTCGGGGGTGAGGGACAGCAGGCCGTTGATCGCGTAGCGGATCTCGACATCGGGGTTCGAGAGCACCTCGGGCATGAGTTCGACGGCCTGTTCGAGCTGCGGGTCGAAGTCCTCGTCGGTGAAGGGCATCTCTGTGGGGGAGAGCTTCGCCGCCTCGATCGAGGGGATCTCGTCGGGGTCGTGGAGGATGGGCCGGTGGGCGTAGGAGCCGATCTCCATGTCCGAACCGTGCTGGCGTTCGTAGCAGAAGGTGTCCATGTCGCGCACGATCGGGAAGGAGATCTCGCCGGGGCGTTCGGCCAACTGCGGGACCGGGCCGACGCTGATCATCTGGTGCACCGCCGGGGTCAGGGGGATCGCGGCACCGGCCATGGCCGCGATTCGCGGACTCCACACCCCACAGGCGATGAGGATGCGGTCGGTGACGATCTCGCCCCTGCTCGTGTGCACCCGTGTGACCCGACCGTTCTCGACGTCGATGCCGGTCACCTCGGTGTTCGGGGAGACGGTCAGCGCACCGGCTGCCTCGGCGGATTCACGCATCATCGTGCCCGCCCGCACGGAATCGACGACGCCGACAGTCGGCGTCCAGAAGCCGCCGACGATCACGGACGGATCGAGGAACGGCACCTTCTCGGCCACCTCGGCGGGGGTGACGAGGGAGGACTCGATGCCCCACGCCCGCGTCGAGGCCATGCGCCGCCGCAGTTCCTCCATCCGCTCCTCGGTGCGGGCGACCTCGAAGCCGCCGGACTCGGTGAAGACGCCGAGCTCCTTGTACTGGGCCATGCTGTCGAGGGTGAGGTCGGCGATCTCACGGGAATGGTCGACGGGGAAGATGAAGTTCGATGCGTGCCCGGTCGAGCCGCCCGGATTCGGCAGCGGACCTTTGTCGACCTGGACGATGTCGGTCCACCCGAGTTCGGCGAGATGATGGACGAGGCTGTTGCCGACGATGCCGGCTCCGACAACGACGACGCTGGCCTGGGCGGGGACGGAAGCCATGCGGCGGCTCCTCTCCGGAGGCACCTTCGCCTCCAACGGCACGTGCCGCGCGGTGGGCGGCAGGATGGGCGAGATCGAACTCGGTAGGATGATCGTCCTCCCCGTCGCCGAGGTGTGTCAAGGGTTCCGATCGGAGCTCGGATGACGCTCTCCGGGGTCCCGGGGGCGACCGTGCGGTAGGGTGATTCCGGTCGGTGCGCCGAGGGGCGCCGACCCAACTTTCCCCGACGGAGCTGAGCACGATGAGCAATGGGACCCAGTCGATCGACCGGGCGGCCGAGATACTGTCGCTGGTGGTCAAGTCCGACGACCCGATCTCGTACACCGAGGTCGTCGACGCGACCGATCTGGCCCGCTCGACGGTCTCGCGGCTGCTCTCGGCGCTCGAGCGCAACGGCTTGGTCGAACGTGACGGCGATGGTCTCTATCGCGGGGGTTCGCTGTTCGCGACCTATGCGTCACGCTTCGACCGGGTCGAGAATCTCGTCTCTGCGGCCGACCCGACTCTGCAGCGCCTGAGCGAGGAGACCGGAGAGACCGTCAATCTGGCGATGCCCGGGCCGAAGGGCGTCGTCCAGGTCGCCCAGGTCGATTCGACGTTCGTCCTCGGGGCCACGAACTGGGCCGATGTCGATGTGCCGCCGCACTGCTCGGCGCTCGGGAAGGTCATGTACGCCTTCGATGTCATCCCGCTGCCGACGGGTCGGCTCGAACGCCGGACCGATCGGACGCTGGGTTCGCGCAAGGAACTGACGGACAACCTCGCCGAGGTGCGCGAACGCGGCTTCGCCATCGTGCACGAGGAATTCGAGATCGGCCTCGACGCCCTGGCCGCCCCCGTCTTCGGCGTCGACGGCGCCGTGGTCGCGGCCGTCGGCATCTCGGGTCCGACGATGCGCATCGCCGAACACCACGAGAAGCTCGGCGCGCTGCTGTCCGACGAGGCGGGTCTGCTCTCGCGGACCCTCAGGCGCAAGGTGGCGCACCGGTGAGCGTTGAGCGTGGGGCGGTCGCACTGACCGCCGAGGACCGCAGGCTGCTTGACCTCGCTGTCGAGCAGGCAGAGATCGGATGGGACGAAGGCGGAGTACCTATCGGGGCCGTACTAGCGCGAGGTGCCGAAGTTCTCGCGGTGGGGCGGAACCGTCGGGTTCAGCAGAACAGTGCCATCCTCCACGGTGAGACCGACGCTTTCGAACGGGCGGGTCGGTTGCCGGCCTCGGTCTATCGGGAGTGCACCCTTTACACGACGCTCTCACCGTGCTTCATGTGCGCCGGCACGTCGTTGCTCTATGGGATTCCGCGCATCGTCATCGGTGAGAATAAGACGTTCTCCGTCTCCGAGGATCTGCTTGTCGAACACGGCGTCGTCCTCGTCGTTGCCGATGACTCCCAGTGCTTGGACCTTATGGGACGCATGCTCGACGAGCGACTGGAGATCTGGAACGAGGACATCGGCAACTAGCCCGAGTCGTCGTGTGATACGACACTGTTGGACCCTCAGCGGGAGATGAGCCCGAACTCCGAAGTGATCGCCTCGCTCATGCCGGCGCTCGCGGTCTCAAGCAGGATCCGCCCCTTCTCAGCGGTTGCTTCGGCGGCAGAAGACAGGCACCCCGAGTCGGGGGTGAGCTCGGGACGGACGGGAAGCACGTCATAGTTCGGCAGCTCGGCAGGCGGTGCGTCGACGACCTTCGTCATGTCGACCTGCTCGGGGTGGAGGTGGAGCATGAGCGAAGTTTCGAGTACGCCTCCATGCTCGAGATCCCATCCGGTGAAGCCGTTGGGGTAGAGCCTGCCGATTGTCGCCTCGTCGACGAAGTCCCAATACGACAGGAGCATCACTCTCACGTCCTCACCGGCACAGCCGAGCTCTCGCAGCGCGAGATCCGCGCCTTCGTAGAGGAATTGGTAGTTCTCGAAGTGACCGTTGACGAAACCGATGGCCCGCGCGCCGTGGCGGATGAACTCGAGGACGAGCGTCTTGGCGATCTCGGTGACGAGTGCTCCGTCGAGGCTGGTCGTCCCGGGCAGATGATTGCCGCCCCCGGACCGCTGTTGCGATTTGTAGCCGTAGGCCATCGGTGCTGCCACGATTGCACCGATCCGCTGTGCGGTCTCGCCGGCCATCCTGCGGGAGAGGAGTGTGTCGACATGCAGAGGCATATGTGGCCCGTGCTGCTCGATTGAACCGGCTGGGATGAGCACGGGTGCTCCCTCACCGATCTTTTGGGCGTAGGAGAATGCGTCGAGTTCCTCCATGTATACGGCCATTGTGCCCTCTACCGTCCTCTCCTGTGTTGGTTGTTCGGGTGCTGAGTAGGCGAAGTCAGCGGCTCTTTGGGGCTTTGACCGTAAGCACAGGACACTGAGCGTCCATGAGCACTCCCCGAGCCGTGCTCCCGAAGAGCATCTTGCCGACCGAGGATCGCTTGCGAAGGCCGATGACGATGAGGGTGGCATCGCTGCGCTCGGCGGTGTCGACGATCTCCCCCGCAGGGTCCTGGCCGCGCAACGCCTGCCGGACTTCGAAATCCGCGACCGATGATTCCAGTCGATCCTCGATCCGTTTGAGCGTCCTGGAATCGGCGATCGCCCGGTCGTCTTCGATGGGGTCACTCTTCGATGCGTTGACGACGATGAGCTTGTGTCCTCCGTCGCGTCCCGCTTCAAGGATCGCCCGGTCGAGGGCGGCCTCGCCCTGCGGGGTGGGGACGTATCCGACAACAATCGTCATAGTCTCTCCTTCGAGCTTCTTAGATCCAGCCCTGGCGCGGTGCTGTCGCCGCTCATCTCGGATCCGCCGGAATCTGACTTGCTGTCTCGGCCTGTCGCTCCGCGTAGCGGAAATGGGCGCGAGGGCCGAAGATCGCGTAGATGCTCGCGCTGACGACGAGTCCGGCTAGCCAGGACAGATCGAGTCCGCCCATCGCCGTGACCAGTGGACTCTGCAGTACCTCGATCGACTGGGCCATGAACAGCCACGTCGCAATCATGCCGCCGAGCAGTGCGCAGACCCCAGGCCAATTGATGTCCGGCAGCCTCTTCGAGCCGATCGGATCGAAGAGTCGGGCACTGGGAATCGGCCGGATCCGATTGAACCTGTAGTAGTGGACGAGCATGAGTCCGCCCCACGATGCGACCCATGCGACCAGAGAGCTGAGGAAGCTGTCGAGCACCTCAGCGAGATCTTCCTGATAGACGAAGAAGATGACTGCGATGAACGACAGGACTCCGACGAAGAGGTTGAGACTGTTGCGCTTGACCTTGATATCGAGAGCTTGTGTGGCCACGGAGAACGTATAGATGTTGAGGATGTTCGTCGCGATCGGTCCGTGGATGACGAGCAGCAGTACAGGGACGGCCAATGCTCCGAAGTTGTCGACGACGAGTTGCCCGGGATCGACGGACTGGGACTTCGTTGCGAGGCTGGCGCCGAGGACTCCGAGCCAGACGACGGGCAGGAACTGTCCCAGTGTCGAGGCGAGGTAGAGTTTGCGGCGCGGGACTTCGCGGCTGACGAAGCGGGAGTAGTCGGCTGCGTAGGTGAACCAGGTGATCCCCCAGCCGATGCCGATCACTGTCATGACCGAGCTCATTACGGCGATCCGATCCCAGCCGTGGAGAACTTCACCCGGTGGGCCGGCATAGCCCCAGTCGATGTCGAGTCCGAACCACGCGAACAGGGACATGGCGACGAGGATGACGATTGTCGGAGGCACTGTCCAGCGTTCGAAGGCGGCGATGGCTCGATACCCGAACCACGCGATGATGACCTGAGCAGCCATGAGGAAGGCGGCGGTGCCGATCTTCCAGCCGTAGTTGTGGTCGGCGGGGTCGAGCCAGTGGAGCTTTCCGAACAGGGCGAGCACCAGGTCGAGAATGACGTAGGTGTTGATAGCGCACCAGCCGATTGTGACCGACGCTTGGATCGCGGCCGGCAGGTAGTCGCCGCGGCGGCCGAATGCGGCGCGAGCGAGGACCATTCCTGTGGCCCCGGTCTTCTGTCCCAGCAGGACGAAGCAGCCGAAGAGTGACATCCCGATGAGGTTGCCGATGACGATGACTGTGATGGTGTCTCGGACTCCGAGTCCGAGGTTGATGCCGAGGGCGCCGAGGACCCAGTTGATCGGTGCGAGATTGGCGCCGGCCCAGATCCAGAACTGACCACCGACTCGGGTGGTTCGGGACTTCTCGGGAATAGCTTGGAGCTGATCCTCGACGTCTGACTGGCCGAGGTGCACTGCGGGCGGGGTAGATTTCTCCACGGTCATTCGAACCTCCGTAAGTGGATGTGAGCCAGCCTAGATGTGGGCGGACCCGGCAACAACGAGTAATCTGTCAAGCAAAAATGGACCAACAAGTGACGGAGTGTCAGATTATGAATCTGCGGGAACTGCTGGACCACGAATCAATGAGGGCGGCTGATCCGGTGGTCCGCGCTGGGAGTCGTCGACTCGAGCAAGCAACAGTCCGTTGGGTCCATTCGAGCGAAGTCCTCGACATCGGACCGCTGATGCTCGGCGGTGAGTTCCTTCTTTCTGGCGGGACGGTTCTCAGTCGGGTCTCGGGGGTGCGGCAAGATCGCTACATCCGTGAGCTCGCGGCGCATCATGTCGCCGCTCTCGCCCTCGAAACGGGAAGTGAGTTCCCGGAGATTCCGAGGCGGGTGGTCCAGGCGGCCGCCGAAGTGGGTCTTCCCCTCATCGAACTGCGACGGGTCGTGCCCTTCGTTGAGATCGCGGAATCGGTGAATAGCTCTCTCGTCAGCGATTCGGTCGCTACTCTGCAAAGAGCCGACGAGATCTCGCATGCTGTGTCAGTGGCGCTGGTCGGTGGCGCCGGTATTCGGCAGCTGCTCGAGGTACTCGCCACTGAACTGACGGTGACCGTCTCGTTGCTTGTGCCTGGCACGCTCTCAGACGAACTGCTCGGAGTGAATGGACAACGGGGGGACTCGGGCCCGGCCGCGCTCACCGTGGATATTGAGATCGCATTACGTGGCATGCTTGCTGCCACCCTGCGGATGGATCTGCAGTCCCCCGAGCAAGAATCTCTCGCCCAGTTCGTCGGTGACCGGGTTGCCGACGTGCTGGCACTCGCGCTCCTCCAACAGCGCCGACCTTCACTCGGCGACATCGCCGGGATCGAACTTATTCGAGCGGTCGAGGCCGACTCCAGGGAGACGGCTCTGGCTGATCTCTGTGAATCGGCGGGTGTTGATCCCGAGACGCCGCTGGTGATGATCTCGGCGCGCACCACTGACTCGAATCGATTGCGAGGGAAACTTGACCGAGTGCTCGCCGAGCAAGCTGCCCGGCTCATCGTCTATGCGAACCCCGGTGAGACGATTGCCATCGCCTTGTTCGATGGCCGGAGACACCGCAGCCATCGGGCTGCTCTCCTCGAGGAGCTAGAACGTCACGTCGACGATCTCGACGCCGCGATCTGCGTCGGGCCCGTCGTCGACGGCATCCGTGGCGGTGCCTACTCCCTCGACCAGGCACGGCTGACGCTGGAACTGTCGGCGGCCCGGCCAAGCCGGGCTGAGGTGTTCGACTCCGATGCCTCGATCGTCGACCGTCTGCTCACGGCGAACGTCGGCTCAGCTGTGAAGATCCGCCTGGTAGACGAGCTTCTCGGTGAGATCGTCGAGCACGACGCGCAGCGGGGGACCAATCTTGTTGACACACTGGAGGCTTGGTTGCGGAGCGGCTGCAACACCGCTGAGACCGCGCGATCGCTTTTCCTTGAGCGTCAGTCGATGCACAACCGTCTGCAACGGATATTCTCGCTCATCGGCGGAGACCCGCGGGGGACTGGGAGAATCGCCGGGCTGACCATCGCACTGCGCGCACTGCGGCAGATCCCCAGCAAATACCACACCATTTGAAGCCGACCCTGAAGTCGGGCTGGACCGGCGGCCCGGGGAGTACGGGCGCCTTTGAACAGCTTTCGAATCTGTTTTCGTCGAAGCCTTGACGGGGTGCGTTGCCAGCTTTAACGTTAGTGCAACAAGGTTGCGGCTATTGCAACTCTTGATTCTGTAGAGGTCGAGTCCATGCCGACCGACCGGTTCGAAGGAGAAACAATGACTGTCACCACCTCCCCGAAAGCCGCTGACGTAGCTGATCTGGATCGCCTCAAGGTCCTTCATAACGGATCCAAAACCCCGCTGACCTTCTCCGACGCAGAGATGGAGCGTCGCCTCGACGGGCTGCGCGCGATCATCGCCGAGAAGGAACTCGACGCGGTGATCCTCACCTCGTATCACAACATCAAGTACTACTCGGACTTCCTCTTCACCTATTTCGGACGCTCGTACGCGATGGTCGTGACCCCGGACGACTCGGTGACCATCACGGCGAACATCGATGCCGGTATGCCCTGGCGGACGAGCTACGGCGAGAACATCGTCTACACCGACTGGCGTCGCGACAACTATCTCTACGCAATCCAGGAGGGGCTGCGTCAGCGCGGCATCTCTGCGCCCAAGCGACTCGGCGTTGAGGACGACAACCTTCCCCTCGACAACCGGAACAAGATTCAGTCGGCATTCCCCGACGCCGAACTCGTCGACATCGCTCAAGCCTCGATGCGGCAGCGCATGATCAAGTCCGCCGAGGAGATCGAGGTGATCAAGCACAGTGCGCGGATCGGCGACCTGGGCGGAGAAGCGGTCAAGGCAGCGATCGCCGAGGGCATCAGCGAGTACGAGGTCGCACTCATCGGTACCGAGGCGATGGTCCACGAGATCGCGAAGACCTTCCCTGACCAGGAAGTCAGGGATACTTGGGTATGGTTCCAGTCGGGTATCAACACCGACGGCGCCCACAACTGGGCGACTACGCGCAAGGTGCGCAAGGGCGATATCCTCAGCCTCAACTGTTTCGCCATGCCATCGGGCTACTACACGGCACTCGAACGCACCCTTTTCTACGGTGAGCCCGACGAGCGGTCGCTCGAGTTGTGGAACATCAACGTCGAGGTTCACAAGCGCGGTATCGAGCTCATCAAGCCGGGTGCCGTGTGCAAGGACATCGCTGCCGAGCTCAACGAGATCTACCTCGAGCACGGTCTCTTCGCCAATCGCACCTTCGGCTACGGGCACTCCTTCGGAGTCCTCAGCCACTACTACGGACGCGAGGCGGGCCTCGAGCTGCGTGAAGACATTGACACCGTCATCGAACCCGGCATGGTCGTCTCAATGGAGCCGATGATCACGTTACCCGAGGGTCAGCCTGGCGCCGGCGGTTACCGGGAGCACGACATCGTCGTGGTCAGCGAGGATGGTGCCGAGGACATCACGAAGTTCCCGTTCGGTCCTGAGCACAACATCATCCCCGCCTGATTCTACGGTCACGGTAAGGTCGTCCTCGCCCTGCGGACGGCGGCGTAGCAGCGTCGCTCCCGCGGGGCGAGTGGCGTCTCCGCGCGTTTCTCAGACCACAAGGACGGTGCCGCCCCACATCGAGTGGGGAGCCGGAGATCGCCGCCCGGGCCAGGGGCGTAACCGAAGGCCGGCGACGAATAGGATGAGGAGCATGCCCAAGCAGAAGACGACAGACGAATCCACCGGGCGGGGGGCCTCGGTCATCGAGAACACCGTCGCGATCCTCCGCTGCTTCAGCCCCGATCGGCAGGAGCTCGGGGTCACGGAGATCGCCCCACAGGTCGGGCTGCACAAGAGCTCAGTCTCGCGCATTCTTGCCTCACTGGAGCGTGAAGGCATCGTCGAGCAAACCGCCTCGCGGCGCTACCGGCTCGGATTGGGCATCATCGCCATCGCCGGTCCGCTGCTCGCCGATCTGGACGTCAGACGCGTGAGCTACTCGGCCATGCAGGAGCTCACGGAGGAGACGGGGGAAACGAGTGCGCTCATGGTATGGAACGGCACTGAGTCGATCACCGTCGAGCAGATCCCCAGCGCCCACGAGATCAAACACACCTCGAGCCTCGGTTCGCGCTACAGCACGGCCTACAGCGCCTCAGTGCAAGTGTTCCTCGCCGCCGAGGATGCCGAGCGAGTCCGTGAACTCATCGACGACGGTTCGATCGTCAACGTGGGGAGCGGCATCCACAGTGTCGAGGACTATCGTGCTCGTCTGGCGGACGTCGTCGATCGCGGCTGTGCGATCAATTACGGCGAAACCTCTGCGGACGCCGTCGGCATTGCCGCGCCGATCCGCGACCATCGTGACGAAATCGTTGCGGCCATCCTCGTGCCCGCTCCGAAATATCGCGTCGACGAAGTAGCCCTCGAGAAATTGACGAAGAGCTGTATGAAGGCGGCGAATCAGGTCACCCGCCGCCTCGGTGGGGCCTGAGCTCCACGGCGTCGACAAGCCCGTTCAGTCGGGTCACTGCAGGCTGGAGAACTCCTCCGCCCCACCCAGAGCCGCGAGCTGCTTGCGCCGCCACACCTCGGTGTCCTTGATCTGATTGAACGTGTAGATGTGCAGGCCGGCCACGCCCATGTCCGGGTCGTCGAGGACCGGGGCGAGCTTGTCGAGGAACTTTCGCGGGTTGTATCCGCCGGGCTTGGCCATCCGGGTGAACGTCGCGGTGTTCTTCCGCAGGAACCGTGTGGACTCGCCCACGCCGATCTTCGTCGCCACCTTCGCAAGCTTCGCCAGCTCGACCTTGCCAGCGATGCCGAGGATGAGCGGCAGCTCGATCCTACGCGCCCGCACCCGGGCCAGCCAGGATGCGACGACGCTCGGGTCGAAGCAGAGGTTCGAGACGAGATGCGTGGCGTAGTCGCGTTTGTCCCACATCGCTTGGATGGTCACATCGTCGGGGATGAGCGGATGCGACTCCGGATAGGCGGTCACGCCGAGGTGCTGGAACGGTGCGGCCATCGACGAGAGGTCGACGAGGAGGTCGTGCGCTCCCACGTAGCCGCCGGCCGGGGGAGTGGCGTCACCGGCAGGGATGAAGATCCGGTCGATGGCCGCCTCGGCGAGTCGATCGACGATCTCGGACAGTTCGGTGCGGCCGTGGATCATCCGCGCGGCGAGATGGGGCACGGCGCGGAAGCCGAGGGCCTGCAGCTGCTCGGCGGCGGACAGGGTCGCCTCAAGGGTCAGGCCAGTCGACGCGGTGATGGTGATCTCGCGGCCGGGAGCGACGTACTCCTCGACGCGTTCGACGATGCCTGCCGTCGGCAGGATCTCGTAGCGGGCGGTGCTCAGGAGCGTGCGCAGTCTTTCCTTTGACATCCTCGTCTCCCTCGTGGGGTTGCATGAAACTCGCGGGACCGAATCCCTTGCGTCGCGGTGTCTACAATCCTACACTCATTATACCCATAATATGGGATCTAAGTTCCATAATATAGAACTGTGTGAGCAGGGGGAACACCATGGACAACAACGTCCCGTCAGTGGATCAAAGCGACAGAGAAGTCCCGATCAACCTTCGTCAATCCGGCCCCACTCCGGTCGAGATGCTCATCGACACCCGTGTCCGCAAGTCCCCTTACTGGGAACTGTCCATGCAGCAGGGCTGCTGGCGGGCGTCGATCTACAACCGTATGTATCACCCGCGTGGCTACATTCCCCGCGACGAGGGCGGCATGATGGCCGAGTACCAATCCCTCGTCAACGACGTCACCCTGTGGAACGTCGCGGTGGAACGTCAGATCCAGGTCAAGGGCCCCGACGCCGAGGCGTTCGTCAACTTCGTCATCACCCGTGACGCGACGAAGATCCCGGTGATGCGCGCCCGCTACGTCATCCTGTGCAACGAGGCCGGCGGCATCCTCAACGATCCGATCCTGCTGCGAGTGGCGATCGACGAATTCTGGTTCAGCCTCTCCGACACCGACCTCATGCTCTGGCTGCAGGGGGTCAACGCCGGGCACCGGTTCGACGTCACGATCGGCGAGATCGACGTCGCGCCCGTCCAGGTCCAGGGACCGAAGTCCGTCGACGTCATCTCCGACCTCGTCGGGGAAGAGGGGCGCACGCTGCCGAGCTACGGTCTCATGGAGGCCCAGGTCGGCGGTCACGACGTCATCATCTCGCAGACCGGTTTCACCGGTGAGAAGGGTTACGAGATCTACCTCAAGGATGCGACGAAGTACGCCGAGGACATGTGGAACGCCGTCCTCGAGGCGGGCGTGCCCTACAACCTCAAGGTCGTCGCTCCCAGCCACCACCGCAGGATCGCCGCGGGCATCCTCTCGTGGGGCCAGGACATGGACTTCGAGACCCTGCCGTTCCAGGTCAACCTGTCCTACCAGGTGCCGCGGAAGAAGGAAGCCGACTATATCGGCAAGGCGAAGCTCGAGGAGGTTCGCGCCCAGATCGAGGCCGGAACGCCGCCGTATCGGACCCAGCTGGTGGGGCTGCTCGTCGGCGGCAAGCCGATCACGGACTATGCCCCGGACTTTTGGCTCGTGTCTGCCGTGGCCGATGGAGAGGCCGTCGGCTATGTGACGTCACCGTGGTACTCGCCGGAACTCGAGGCGAACATCGCGATGGCACACGTGCCCGTCGAATCGACGGCACTGGGCACCGAATATTGGGTGCATCTGCCCGAACCGTTCGCGGATACCCCGGGAGTCCCGGTCCGCGCCGAGGTGGTCGAGATGCCGTTCCGTCCGAGCGTCAATCCCAACCAGCGTGAGCGTCTGAAGATGAAGGGCCTCGACGCCGCAGTCTGACTCGACGCCGCAGTCTGAGAAGCGTGCCCGCCCAGGGCCGAGTGCTTCTCGCCCCGGGACAGGGCGCCTTTCACCCCGAGGACCGAGCGCGGTCGCCGTTGCGCAGAGCCGGCGGCCGCGTTCGCATGTCCGGGTGCCGGCATTCGGCACCGTCAGCGGGATCTCCTCCAGATACCCCCGCACCGCTCACTTCCGGCGCAGCGACTTCACTTTCGCGAGCAGTTCGTCTTCCGCGTTCGGGCCGGCCTTGATGCCGGTCGGCAGCCGGAACATGAAGATGATGCCGACGAGCAGCCATGCCGCGAACCCCACCCACGACTGCCAGGCCAGTTGGGCCGAGACCGGGGTGATCGGGATGTAGAGGATGAAGAGGATGAGCGTGAGCACCGACGAGATCACACCGATGACCACACCGCCTCCTCGCGGACCGCCGATGCGCAGGGGGCGTTCCATGGTCGGCTCACGCTTGCGCAGGACGAGGAATCCGACGCTGACGAGGAAGTAGGCGATGACGATCGCGGGGGATCCGGCATCGACGATCCAGCCGAGCGCTGCGGTGCCGAAGAACGGAGCGATCGCCGAGAGGATCCCGATGAAGATGATCGCGTTCGACGGGGTGCGGTACTTCGGGTGCAGCTTGCCGAACCACTTGGGGATCATGCCGGCAGCGGCCATCGCCCACATCAGGCGAGAGGAGCCCATGAGGAAGGCGTTCCACGAGGTGATGATGCCCGCGAGCCCTCCGGCGATGACGATCTTGCCCCAGATGGTCGAGTCGAACATGATCGACAGGGCGTCGGCGGTGACGAGGTCGTGGGTGCCGAGCTGATCGGCGGGCATCGCCATCGAGGTGGTGCCGATGATGATGACGTAGAAGGCGATGGCCATGATCACGGAGATGACCACGAGCTTGCCGATCTTTGCCGGTGGGAGCTTGACCTCCTCGGCGGACTGGGGGATGACGTCGAAGCCGACGAAGAGGAACGGCACGACGGCCATGACGCCGATGAATCCGGCTCCGCCGCCGGTGAACAGGGGTTCGGTGTTCTCGAGGTCGCCGCCGACGAATCCGCCGGTGAGCAGCAGGAGTCCGACGATGATGAGGAACCACACGACGAAGGTCTGGACCAGCGACGCGACCTTGACGCCGCGGATGTTGACCCAGGCGATGACGATCGCGCAGATCGTGCCGATGAGTGCCCAGGTGAGGTAGACGTCGAAGCCGGCGACGTTCCACAGCTTGATCTGCTCGAGGTTCGGGAACAGGTAGACCGCGGTCTTCGGCACAGACACGGCTTCGAACATGACGACGCTGATATAACCGCCGGTGATCGCCCAGGACCCGAACAGGGACACGCGTGGACCCATCGCGCGGATGAGGTAGTTGTGCTCACCGCCGGCGTGGGGCATGGCCGCCACCATCTCCGAGTACACGGTGCCGACGAAGCACATGATGATGCCGCCGACGACGAAGGCGAGGATCGCCCCGAGGGTTCCGGCCCCGTTGAGCCATTCCCCGGTGAGCACGACCCAGCCGAAGCCGATCATCGCTCCGAAGCCGATGAAGAGGGCATCGACTGTGCCGAGCGCACGGACGAAACCGTGGCCTCTGTCGTCGATGGCTGTCTGAGCGTCGGGTTGACTCATGGGTTACCTCGTCACGTCATTGTGGGTGGCCGATGATTCGATCCGCCGCGAGCACGATCTGCCTCGCAGCCACGTTGAGGGCAGAGTAACAGGAATCTGAGCGTTACTGGCGAGTTCCTTGGACAAAGAAGGACGCCGACTCAATGGTCGACGTCCTTTCCGCAATGATCTCTCGCCGAGGTGGTGCCGCGGTTCTCCCGCGACGATCCCCGAGACGGTGCGGCGGTTCGATCGGACCACCTGCCGAGGTGGTGCCGCGGCCGGCTCAGCTCATTCGCCGAGGTCGACGACCTCGAACTCGAGGAGTTCGGCGGCGCTCGAGACGGGTGCCTTGCCGGTGGACTCGTGGGAGGACTGACGGTTAGCTTTCCAGTTCTCGAAGTCTTCCTTCGTCGCCCACTGGGTGTAGACGAAGTATTTGTCGCCGCCGGCGACGGGGCGCAGCAGTTGGAAGCCTTCGAAGCCCGGTGCGCCGTCGACGGAGTGCTTGCGGGCGGCGAAGCGCTTCTCGAGTTCGGCGCGGGCCGGTTCGGGCACGGTCAGAGTGTTGATGGCGACAACGGACATGGGAACTCCTCAGTGTCGACGACGGATGTCTGTCATCCCCGAGACTACGGCCGCTCTCTGAGCCGACGCTGAACTGTCCGCAATGGGCGCCGGCCCGTCTCATTCGCTGTCGCGCGGATGGCTGCGCGCCCGGCCGGGAGACACGGGTTACGGGTCCGCCGACCCGGACTGTCACGCTTCGAGCGGAACCACCTCGGTGACGATACCTATCGGAAGCGCGCCGCCGTAGATATGCGGAAACGCTTCACTGTCGAGATCATCAGGATCGACCTGTTCGTCGACGACGTGGAGTGCCGCACTCGACAGGGAACCCTCGTCGATGTCGAGCAGAACGAGTGGTGCGTTCACCTGTGCGTAGTGCGCACCGAGAACCGTTCGCACCTGCTCGATCCCGCGACTGCAATGAATGAAACCGACCTCGCCGACCGAGGCGCCGATCGTGGATCGATCATATGACCCAATGCGCTGCGCTTCGTCCCACTCCGATGCCAGCGCGATGTGGAAGAGCCGATGGTCGCTCATGGAGAACCTTTCCTCCCGGCAAAAAATCTGCCCAGAAACCTTGATAAAAATCGGTTGATCTATCTCCATTGTGCGCCGCACCGGCGGTTCAGTACGCTGACTGGGCTCCGGCCGTCGGCCCGGTACACCTGCCGACCATGTCTTCCAGTTGCAGGAGATCGCTTGCCCCTCGATTCGACCCCACCGACCATCCACCTGACCTTCATCCCCTCCGAACACGGATTCGCCTGGTGGGGCGGACCCGATATCGCCGCCCACCTCGCCGAGGTTGGTCTTCCCTCCGGACGGGAGGCCACCGTCCGTCTGGCTCAGCCCGAAGGCGACCGGGTGATCGCCGCCGATGTCGGGGTCACGATCACCGACCTCGTGCCCTCGGTTCGGGCGCTCGCCGAGTCGGTCACCTCGCCGAGGTGGTTCGCCGATTCCGCTCGAGTCTGGAGTGACCTCTGTGCGGAGTTCGCCGGTCCATCCCGAAGTGAGGACTCCGAGCGCGCCGAGACCTCTGACCTCGTCATCGAGTCCGCCATCGACCGCCTGCCGCCTGCCGGGCATGCCGTCCTCAATGATGCCGAAACGGCGATGATGTCCCCACAGGCACTGGTCGGCAGGCTGAGGTCTGCTCTGCAGACCGAGGACTCACTCGTCGGAGTCGACGCAGTTCTGCGGCCCTACCAAGCCCACGGAATCACCTGGCTGCGAGAGCGATCCAGCGAATCCTCGGGGGCGATCCTCGCCGATGAGATGGGGCTGGGCAAGACGATCCAAGCCATCGGCCTCCTCGCCACCAGCGCAACCGAGCGGCCGCACCTCGTTGTGGCACCCACCTCGGTGGTGGGGAACTGGAAGCGGGAGCTCGAACGCTTCGCGCCGCAGATCCCCGTCATCGTCCACCATGGAGCCGACCGTTCCCTCCCGAACGACATGGCGTCCGGGACGGTTGTGCTCACGAGCTATCCGTTGCTGCGCGCCGACGACGTGCTCATGGAATCCGAATGGGCCGTCGTGGTCTTCGACGAGGCCCAGCAGGTGAAGAATCCCCGGTCTCAGCTGGCCAGGGCTGCGCGAGACCTTCGTGCCCGGTCGAAGATTGCGATGACCGGAACCCCGGTTGAGAACAACCTCGACGAACTGTGGTCGATCTTCTCCGTGGTCAATCCGCATCTGCTCGGCAACCGACGACGGTTCCGACAGCGGTTCATCGTCCCGATCACCCAGAGGCGGTCCGAAGCGGCGGCGACCACGCTGAGCGCCCTCATCGAACCTCACCTGCTGCGCCGGACGAAGGACGTCGTCGCCGACGAGCTTCCCCCGCGCATCGACACCTCGGTGGTCTGTGGTCTCACCGCGGAACAGGCCCGGTTGTATCGGCGGGCGGTCGACCAGGCGTTCGATGACGGGTTCGGTTCGGGGTTCGGCCGCAACGGCCGGGTCCTGGCGCTGGTCACCGCTCTCAAGCAGATCTGCAATCACCCGGCTCAGTTCCTCGGCGAGGAAGTCGGGGAGCTGGGCGGCGAGGAGGACGGCGCGGAAGCGGGTGAACGGTCCAGCGACAGGGCAGGTGGGCGGTCCGTCAAGGAGATCGGCGAGGAGGTCAGCGAGCAGTCTAACGGGCAGGCCGATGTGCAGACTGGCCGACAGATCGACAGGCGAGGGCGCTCGGGGAAGTTCGATCGCGCCTGCGAGATGCTCGCCGAGATCGTCGCTGCCGGTCGCCGTGCCCTGGTGTTCACTCAATACCGGGTGATGGGCGAGATCCTCGCCGAGGCGATCGCCGAATCGACTGGGTGTGCCTCGATCCCCTTCCTTCACGGAGGGCTGTCGGCAGCAAAGAGAGACGCCATGGTTCGGGAGTTCCAGGAGGATGATGATGCGCCGCCGGTGCTCATCCTCAGTCTTCGGGCGGCCGGGTTCGGGCTCAATCTCACCAGAGCCTCGCACGTCATCCACTTCGATCGCTGGTGGAACCCTGCGGTGGAAGAGCAGGCCACAGCGCGCGCCCACCGGATCGGGCAGCGGGAGACGCTCGAAGTCCACACCCTCATCACTGAGGGCACCATCGAAGATCACATCGACCGCATGCACAACCGGAAGCAGGGTATGGCGAACCTTGTCACCGGCGATGCCGTAGCAGCCCTCGCCGCACTGCCGGATGAGGAGCTGCGGGATCTCTTCACCCTCGACGCGAAGGAGATGAACTGATGGCCGGAGTGGAGTTCGGAATGACACTGTGGGGTCGGGCATGGCTGCGGGTCGTCGAACCGATCAGTGCCGCCCCCAACCCGAAGCTGCCCAATGCCCGCCGTCTGGCGCGCAGTCTCGATGACGACCTGAGAATCGAGCCGGGTCGGATCACGGCTGCGTTCGATGCCGATCGGGTCGAGGTCGAGGTGCCGTTGTGGACCGACGCTGAGCGGGCCGTCATCGACAGGATGGTGAGTTCGTCGGAAGCGCCCGCCTCGGCGGGGGATCTGCCCGATGAGCTGGTCGGAGAGCTGAAGTCGGCAGGCGTCGAGGTGGCGTGCGCACTCGAAAGGCTGCAGACGACCTGCTCGTGCCGCTCACGCGCGGAGAACTGCGTCCATGTGCTGGCCGCGATCTACGCGGCGGTGCTGCTCATCGACCAGCAGCCGACCCGTGCCGTGGATCTGCGGTCGCCGAGGCGGCAGAGAGTGGAGGCCCTCATCGACCCGGATTGGATCGCCCTCGGCGACGTCGATGCGGACCATTTCTACGCACTGCCTCGGTGACGTTTCGTTGCTCTGAGCCCGATTTTCGGATGCGATGACCGGCTTCGTGCCGGAGTGATCTGTTCACACGCGGCTGCTCCGAATTGCGCCTCGGCGGAATCGGTCGGTTGGGAGTTGAATGTTTGGTCGATCCGACGCAGTTCCGGCGCGGCTGAGACGCCGCGGATCGACCAAACAATTCAGCAGCGGATGGGTGTGGTGCTCTATTCGACGACCTCGACCTCGGTGAAATCAAGACCGGGGGAGTGGACCTCGGCGGCGCGGCGGATGCGTTCGGCGGTGAGCTCGCTGATCGTCGGGAACTCTGCCTCGGTCCCGGGCCGCCCGTCACCCGCGTCGCCCCCGACCTCGCCATCCGTGGCAGCGTTGCCCCCAGCGGTGGCATCATCGCCCCCGACGCCCGCTCCACCCGCGCCACCCGCAGCCATCACGGCCTGCGCGTTCTTCGACCGCAGCGGCTCCGGGGTCTGGACGAGCACGAACGACCGCGAACCCTCGTCGCGTATGTTCGCCTCCATCACCGCCTGCGCTGTGGTTCCGGAGCCGGCGAAGAAGTCGAGCACGATGGCGTCGGGGTCGAAGAAGGTCTGTGAGTCCACGAGTGCCTTGACCAGCTCCACGGGCTTCGGATAGCTGAACACCCCGCCGAGTCCCAAGGGGTCCAGATCGTTCTGCCCGCCGAGTGCCTTGATAATCGAGTACATCTTCGAACTCGCCGTCTCCGCCGGGGTCACCCGCACCACCGCATGCTTGCCGTCCGAGCCCCAGGGCCGCAGGATGTACTCACCCGTCGCCAGCTTCGCGTCCACCTCGGCGAGTTTCTTCGCCCCTTTCACCGACAGGATGTCCTCGTACATCAGCCGCCGTTCGGACCCGCGCGCGTACCGGCCGAATCCGGCGCGCAGCACATCGGTCTCCACGAGCATCCGACGCCCGTCGATGATCTCGAGCTTCGCCGGCGACTTCTTCTCCGTGAGGAACGGGCCCACGCGGTCGGCATCCCGCCCCCACACGTGGATGTAATCATGCCCGCGGACGAATGAGCGCGCATTGCCCCCGCCTTTCGCGCGCTGGTGGATGAGCGTGCCCAGCGAATTGTCCTCGCCGAAGATCTCGTGCCCGAGCAGCTGCGCCCACGCGCTCTCCCGGTCATCGAGATGGAGGAAGAGCACCCCGTCCTCGCGCATGAGCTCGCGAGCCAGCAGCAGCCTCGGCGCCATGAAGGACAGCCAACTGTCGTGATCGTGCCCATGATCCTTGTACGTATGCGCATTGCCCGTGTTGTACGGCGGATCGATGTAGACGACCTTGACCCGCCCGCGATGCGTGGCGAGCAGCGCCGTGAGGGCGGGCAGATTGTCCCCGACGACGAGCAGATTCTCACGCGGGTCCGGGGTCCGCGGTGATCCGTCGCCGTCCTTCAGGTGCGGACCGTGGGCACCCTCGCCGAGGTGGGGGCTGGGATCCCCGTCAGGCCCACCGAAGCGAGGGCCGGGAATCGCTTGGTCGATGAGGCGACGACCGAGAGCGAAGGCGGCGGCCTTGCCCGGCCATTGCAAGACGGTCGTCATCCTTCTCCTTCATCCCGAACGGTGCCAAGATTGCTGTATGAGTATTTCACGAGTGGCCGTCGTCGGTGCCGGACTCCTCGGTCTCACCGCCGCCCGCGAGATCACCCAGCGACTTCCCGACGCCGAGGTCACGGTCTTCGACAAGGCCGATGGCGTCGCCGCCCATCAGAGCGGTCACACCTCCGGCATCGTCGATTCCGGGCTCGAGCAGATCCCCGGCTCCGAGGCGGCAGAGCTCGCCCGCCGAGGCGTGGAGAGGCTCGTGCCCTATATGGCCGAGAACGGAGTGCCCTACCGCGAATGCGGGCAGCTCCTCGTCGCCCAGAACACTGATGAGGCCGAGCGGCTCGAAGAGCTCTTCACCCGAGCCAAGGACAATGAGGTTCCCGGTGCCCGGCTGCTCGACCGCCGCGAGATCGCGACGGTCGAACCTGCGGCCCGAGGCGTGCTCGGACTGTTCGCGCCCCATGCCGCGGTCGCCGATTTCGCCGCACTCACCGAGGCGCTCGCCGCCGACGTCCGCGCCGCCGGCGGCGCGATCCGACTGAGCACCGAGGTGACTGATTTCGACGCCATGAGCAACGAGGTCCGCCTGCGCGGACGTGTGGTTGAACCGGGAGCGCGAGACGGACGCGGTGCTGAAGACGACGCCGGTGGTGCGGGAGATTCGCACGAGGGAAACACCGGAGACGCCGATCGTGGTGGTCGTGCTGGTGGCTCGAGCGGTTCGGACAACTCTGGTGAGGACGGCATCGATGATCAGGTCTATGACCGTCCCCGCACCTACCGCGGCAGTGAGAGTCGGGAACCGGTCATCGGCATCGGCGATGAGCTGCGCAGCCGCTTCGGCGAACAGGACTGGTTCAGACAGGCCGAATCGACGATCGGCGAGTGGGCCGAGAGGCTCTCGAGCTCATGGTCGCGCGGTTCGGACACTCACGGTACGGACGCGCGCGGCTCGGGTCGCGATTCTGATCGCGCCTCGGGGAACGAGCGTGGCGCGGCCGCAGGCGCACCCGCCGAAGAGGTGCTGGGTTCCTTCGACATCGTCATCGTCTGCGCGGGCCTGCAGGCCGATCGTCTCGCAGTCGCCGCCGGATTCGATGAGCGGCCGCGCATCGTGCCCTTCACCTGCGACTACTACACCGCTCAGGCATCGGGAACCGGGCGGCCCTCCGGCCCCGAGTCGACATCGGGCACCGGGCCGACATCAGGCACAGCAGAGGTCCGCGGCATCATCGGCACCGTCCCCGACCCGAATGCGCCCTTCGCTGAGACCTCGATCATCCGCGGACTCGGACACTCCCTCACCATCGGACCGAATACCTTCGTCGCCCTCGGCCGAGAGTCCTACGCGCGGCGCGGGTTCGACCTCGGCGACATCGGCTCGACCGCGCGATTCAAGGGATTCTGGAAGTTCGCCGCCCAGACCGCGAAGACCGCGGCCAAGGGAGTGAAGACCGTGGTCAGCAAGTCCGCCTTCATCGACGAGGTGCGCAGAATCGTCCCCGAACTCGATGCCGACACCGTCAACGCAGGCACGCGCGGAGTCCGGGCGCAGGCGATGAACGACGACGGTGAGCTCGTCGACGATCTCACCGTGACCCGGCGCGGCAGGCTGACCGTCGTCAGGGCCGTGCCGAAGTGGGGAGCCACCTCGGCGCTGGCCATCGCTGAGTCCGTCGTCGATCGGGCGTTGGAGGGCGGTCCCACCAGTTCCCCCGGTCGCTGAGCGCTGCACTGACCCGGCCTCGGCGACTGTGGGGATTGCCAGCGGCATCCACCGCCTCTCTCACTCGGAGTGACGTTCGAGGAATTCGTAGACCTCGGTGTCGTCGACGCCGGGCACTGCTCCCGGAGGGACCGCGGCCAGCAGGGAGGCGTGCATGCGCGCCGACGGCAGCGACTTCTCCTCCCACTTCTCGGCAAGGTCCCCCGGCGCCTGCCGGCAGCACGACGGGTCGGGGCATTCCGACCGTGAGCGGATGGTCGATTCGCGGCCCTCGAACCAGCGGACATGGGCGAAGGGAACGCCGACGCTGATCGCATAGTCGCCGCCGGGCAGGACGCGGGCGGTGCACCAGAACGACCCCTGCGGAGTGTCGGTGTACTGGTAGTAGGGGCTGAAGCGGTCGGCGACGCGGAAGACTGTGCGCGAGGTGAAGCGCTTGCACGCGAACTGGCCCTCGATCGCACCGAGCGGGTCGGTCGGGAAGGGCAGACCGTCGTTCGAGTACGCCTTGTGGATGGTCCCCGAGTTGTGCACCTTCATGAAGTGCACGGGCAGACCCAGGTGCTCCGTGGCGAGGTTCGTGAACCGGTGCGCGGCCATCTCGTAGCCGACGCCGAACATATCGCGCAGGTGCTCGACCGAGAGCACGCGCTTCTTCTTCTCCTCCACGAGCATCGGCACCGCCGAGCGCTCGGGCAGGAGGATCGCCGCGGCCAGATAGTTCGCCTCGACGCGCTGTTGGAGGAACTCGTGGAAATCCTTCGGCGAATCGTAGCCGAGCACATGCGGGGCCAGACTCATGAGCAGATGGGAGCGCGGATCGAAGGCGGCATCCGTGTTCGGCAGGTAGAGGCGCTTGTTCTCCGTGTCCGAGATCGACCGGGTCGATTCCGGCAGGTCCGAGACGTAGTGGAGGCTGAACCCGAGCTTCTCCGCGATGAGCGCCGTCTGTCGCTGTGAGACCGTGCCCGATTCGTAGCCGACGAGGTCGAGCAACTCTGTGGCAGTGGCCTCGAGATCGGCGAAGTAGTTGTTCTTCTCCTTCATCCGATCCCGCAGCTCACGGTTCGCGCGCCTGGCCTCCTCAGGAGTCGCGGCACGGCGTTCGAGGACCTCGCCGAGCTGTCGCTGGAGACCCACGATCGCCTCGAGGGCATCGGCAGGCAGCGACTTGATCCGCACCTGCGGCAGCCCCAGCGACGAGTACATGGGGGAGGCCTGATTGCGTTCGGCTTCGAGCTCGAGCGCCTGACGTTCGTCGATCGGAGCGGGGTCGATGAGGTCGGCGACATCGGTCTTCAGCGCCTTCGCGATCGCGGCCAAGAGCGTGACAGAAGTTTCTCGCTTACCGTTCTCGATCGTCGAGATCTGCGAGGCCGCACGCCCCACTTCCTGCCCCAGCTCGCTGAGGGTCAGCCCGCGCTGTTTGCGAAAAAATCGGATTCTTCTGCCGATGCTCAACGGATCGGTCTGCTGGCCTTCGGGTTCGACTTCCGCTTCGATGCTGATCACGGTGCCTCCAATCGCTTCTGTGCCTCAGTTCGCACGTTCGAAAATCAGTATGACAGAACACGGAAATTTCTGAAACCGGAAATATCGAGATTATTCACCCGAAAAAACTCTATCGGACCCCTTGCAGCCCCTCCAGACTGGATACATCAACAACCCCGAACGAACGAGAAAGTGAAGGACAATGACTGAGAACACCACGCAGAGCAACTTGCACGATGCTGAAGCCATCCGCCGCGACTGGGCCACCAACGCCCGCTGGTCGGGAATCGCTCGTGACTACGAGCCCGAGGATGTCGTCAAACTGCGCGGTTCGCTGATCGAGGAGCACACCCTGGCTCGCCACGGAGCCGAGCGCCTGTGGAACCAGATCACGGCCGGTGACATCCACTCCGGCGACTACGTCAACGCGCTCGGCGCGCTGACCGGCAACCAGGCCGTCGAACAGGTCAAGGCCGGCCTCAACGCCATCTACCTCTCCGGTTGGCAGGTCGCCGCGGACGCGAACGCCGCCGGACAGACCTACCCCGATCAGTCGATCTACCCGGCCAACTCGGTTCCGCAGGTCGTGCGTCGGATCAACAACGCGCTGATGCGCGCCGACCAGATCGAGACCTCGGAAGGCAACAAGCAGGTCGACGACTGGTTCGCTCCGATCGTCGCCGACGCGGAAGCAGGTTTCGGCGGTTCGATCAACGTCTACGAGCTCATGCGCTCGATGATCAACGCCGGCGCTGCCGGTGTCCACTTCGAGGATCAGCTCGGATCCGAGAAGAAGTGCGGCCACCTCGGCGGTAAAGTCCTCGTTCCGACTTCGCAGCACATCCGCACGCTCAACGCGGCTCGCCTCGCAGCCGACGTCGAGAACGTGCCCAGCCTCGTCATCGCCCGCACCGACGCCGAGGCGGCCACGCTGATGACCTCGGACATCGACGAGCGCGATCAGAAGTTCGTCACCGGTGAGCGCACCTCGGAGGGCTTCTACAAGATCACGAACGGACTCGAAGCCGGCATCGCCCGCGGTCTGTCCTACGCTCCGTACGCGGATCTGCTGTGGATGGAGACCTCGACTCCGGACCTCGAAGCTGCGAAGAAGTTCGCCGAGGCGATCCACGCCGAGTACCCGGACCAGATGCTGTCCTACAACTGCTCGCCGTCGTTCAACTGGAAGAAGCACCTCGACGACGCCACGATCGCGAAGTTCCAGCGCGAGCTCGGTGCCATGGGATACAAGTTCCAGTTCATCACCCTGGCCGGCTTCCACGCCCTGAACTACTCGATGTTCGATCTCGCCCACGGCTACGCCCGCGAGCAGATGAAGGCCTACGTCGAGCTGCAGGAACGCGAGTTCGCTGCCGAGGACCGCGGCTACACCGCGACCCGCCACCAGCGCGAGGTCGGCACCGGCTACTTCGACCTGGTCTCGACGGCTCTCAACCCGGAGTCCTCGACCACCGCTCTGGCCGGATCGACCGAAACCGCTCAGTTCAGCTGAGCAGATGAGGCCGCTGGCCCCGGGCAGACTTCCGGGGTTCGCGGAGCCCCGCCCACCCGGGCTCACGGGCCCGGGGGAGGCACCGGCCAACGGCCGCCACGAACCCGGCGCGGGTCGGCAATGTTTTCACGGGGTTTGCATTGCCGGTCCGCGCCGTCACACCACAGATCGAACAACCCCGCCAGGCGTCACGCGCCTCCACCAACAGCACCACCACCATCGCCACCATCGCACCATCCAGGCAGCCACTACGACGGGTGAGGAGAAGCCCATGTCTTACATCAAGATCAACGCGCCGCTCGAAACCGGCTTCGGCACCGTCCTCTCGGAGCCTGCTCTGACCTTCATCGCAACCCTGCATGACGAGTTCGCCGGCACCATCAGCGACCTGCTGCGCGCACGCGCCAACCGGGCCGAGGAGATGAACGGCGGAACCCTGCCGCGCTTCAAGCCCGAGACGGCCCGCATCCGCGCCGACCGGTCCTGGACCGTCGTCGGCTCGCAGGACGCTCCCGGACTCGAGGACCGCCGCGTCGAACTCACCGGTCCGGTCACCGAACCCGAAGTCGTGGCAGCGCTGAACTCGCAGGCCAAGGTGTGGCTGGCTGACCTCGAAGACGCTACGAGCCCGAACTGGGCCAACATCATCGGCGGTCAGGTCAACCTCTTCCGCGCCATCCGCGGCCGGCTGCCGGGAATCAACAACGACAACCAGCCGACGATCGGACTGCGTCCGCGCGGTCTGCACCTGCCGGAGAAGCACCTGCTCTACGTTGATGACAACGGCGATGAGTTCGCGACCTGGGGTGCCCTCGTCGACTTCGGCCTCTACTTCTTCCACAACGCCCGCCACCTCATCAGCAACGGCTCCGGCCCATACTTCTACCTGCCGAAGCTCGAGTCCTCGCAGGAGGCTCGTCTGTGGAACAAGATCTTCGTCAAGGCTCAGAACATGCTCGACATCGAGCAGGGAACCATCCGCGCCACCGCTCACATCGAGACGATCACTGCTGTGTTCCAGATGGAGGAGATCCTCTACGAGCTGCGCGACCACTGCGCGGGACTCGAGGCCGCCGGCTGGGACTACCTGTTCTCCGTGGTGAAGAACCTGCGCTACGCCACCGACTACGTGCTGCCCGACCGGGAGCGACTGACGATGGACCTGCCGCTGATGAAGGCCTTCACCGACCGCCTCGTCGCCACCTGCCACCGTCGCGGTGCGCATGCGATCGGCACGATGTCGAACCTCATGGCCGACCACCCGGACAAGGAGTTCGTGGCCGCCGAGTTCGAGCGCATGCGTGAGGACAAGGCTCGTGAGGCCTGGCAGGGCTTCGACGGCACGTGGGTCGCCGATCCGGCTCTCGTCCCGGCCGCTCTGGCCGTGTTCGACGCCGCTCTCGGCTCGAAGCCCAACCAGCTGGAGAACAAGCGTCCCGACGTGCAGGTGACCAGCGCGAACATCCTCGACATCACCGGCCTCGAGCCGATCGTGACCGAAGAGGGTGTGCGGGTGAACATCCGCGTGGCCATCGGGTACATGAACGAATGGCTCGGCGGCAACGGTCACGTGGCGCTGGAGAACCAGCTCGAGGACGTGTCGACCGCGGAGATCTGCCGCTCGCAGATCTGGCAGTGGATCCACCACGAGGTGACCCTCGACAACGGCCAGCAGGTGACCCGTCACCTGGTCGAGCGCTACCTCGGTGAGGAGCTGGCTGCGATGGATCGTCGCCCCGACGATCACTTCGACGAGGCCGTGGAGATCTTCCGCGCCACAGCGCTCGACGAGCCCTTCGCCGAGTTCCTCACGATGCCGGCCTACAACGACCACCTGGTCGACCGGGTGTCGAAGACCGACGCGGAACTCTACGTCGCCTGACCCAATTACTACTGTGAGGATTGATAGTGGCTGGTCTGGGACTGGCTGGCAGAGTAGGAACTGACCGTCCCATCGATCATCATGACTCGAATTACTGCTGACTCAGACGATGTCATCGTCAGGATCTGTCTGATGATCGGTGGGCGGTCGGCCCCGGCTCGGCCCACATCGGTAACTTGATCAGAAGGTTGTCCGTTCCTGACCGAACGTGACTCATCACAGTAGTGTTCCGACGTGACTATCTCCCGGACCGGAGCCGACCGTTCGACGGTCGGACATCATCCGCTCTAACACGGGAGAATCACGAACCGTCATGACTATCATCTCGCACTTGTACGCGTTTGTCGTCGGCGTCGACACACACGCGAAGAACCACGTCTACGCCATACTCACCAACCGCGGTGAGCACCTCGATACCCGCGAATTCCCGACCACGAATACTGGCCTGGCACGCGCGTTGGACTGGGTCGGGCGTCGCACCGGCGGGCACCTGGACACCCTGTGGGTGATCGAAGGCATCGGCACCTACGGAGCGATCCTGGCCGAGAACGTCGCTGAGGCTGGGTATACGGTCGCCGAGGCCGCGAGCATGAGTGCCCGCGACCGTCACAGCACGGGTAAGGATGACCAGATCGACGCCCGCAGAATCGCGACCACCGTCCTGCCCTTGGAGCAGTCGCGGCTGCGCGTGCCCAGACAGGCCGATGGGCCGCGTCAGGGACTGCGGATCCTCGTGGGTGCCCGCGAGTCCATGACGCGGGAGAAGACCCGCACCATCAACGCGCTGACCGCGTTGTTGCGGGCGAACGATCTCGGTATCGATGCCCGACGGAAACTGTCAGTCGCCAAGATCCGCACGGTGTCGAAATGGCGGGGCCGGAACGAGCCTGTGGCCCGTTGTGAAGCACGTCGGGAAGCGATCCGGTTAGCCAAACGCGTCATCGAACTCGATGCCGACATCAAGGATTACGCCACACGGATTCTGGCTCTGGTGAAGGACAGTCCTGCCGCTGTGCTGCTGGCCCAGCCGGGGATCGGACCGATCACTGCCGCCGTGTTCTATCTGGCGTGGTCTCATCCAGGACGGGTGCATTCCGAGGCTGCGTTCGCGAAGCTGGCGGGGGTGAATCCGATCCCAGCATCGTCGGGCAATGTGGTGAGATTCCGACTCAACCGCAGCGGGGACCGCCGGTTGAACTCCGCGTTGTACATGGTGGCCATCACGAAGCTGTCCTTCGATGAGGAGACCCGAGCGTACATGGCTAAACGACTTGGGGAAGGGAAGTCGAAGAAGGAGGCTATCCGGTGTATCAAGCGGTTTGTGGCCCGGAGAGTTTATCGGCTTCTCGAGGCGACGAGCGTGGTTGGGCAGGCCGCTTGACAAGCATAGAAGGATCCCGACGGCGGCCCAGCAACCTCGCGCGAGGTTGCTGGGCCGCCGTCGGGTAGTTCTGGGAGGAGGCGAGAGCGTCAGGACCAGTCGTCCATGTCCTCGGGCGGCCACGGCTCGCCGTCGGCCTCGGCGTTGAGCTGATAGGCGATCGCACCGTCGATGGACTCGCGGATGATGTCGGCGTGACCGGCATGCCGGGCCACCTCGGTGTTGAGATGCAGGAGGATCCAGCGCACGGTCATGACGAAGTCCTGCGGCATCCACGGATTCGGCGGGGTCGCGCTCTCTGCCCCGAGATCGACACCCGTGTCGATGACGGTCTGACGGACGTCATCGATGCCGGCGATGACGCGCTCGAAGATCTCCACCACCTCGGCGATGTCGAGATCGGGCACGGCGGAACTGTCGAACATCCCCTCGAGGCCGAGTTCGGCATTGATCGCAGGAAATTCCTCGAAGGGAAGCACGCGCTCGGGGTTCTCGACCTGTTTGAGCCAACCGTTGACCACCTGAGCGACATGGGCGATGAGGCCTTTGATGCTGGCCGAACTGGCCGTCGGGGTGCTCGCCGACTGCTCATCGGTGAGGTCGCGGGCGGTGAGTCTGAGCTGAGTGCACTGTTGGGTGAGGAAGCTGAAGGCTGCATCGGTCTCGTCGGTGACGCTGGGTGCGAAGAAGGCCATGATCTCTCCTGATCGTCCGTGTCCGATCCGGTGTTCCGGTTCGTGTCTTCGAGTATTGACTTCGATGAGGACATATAGTGTCCGCATTGCACGATGTCATCGAAATGGTTGCGGGGTCGAGGCGATCACTGCATCGAGCCGAGCAGCGCGCCGAACTGAGCACCGCGTCGTACCAGGCCGGGCACCGAGAAGGAGTCGTTATGCATTCAGAGACGAGGCTGCTGTCGTTGCTGGGAATGTTTGCGTCGGGCCGGACATATTCGGCGCAGGAACTCGCCGTCCACTTCGAGTGCACACCCCGGACCATCAGGCGTGACATCGCCGAGCTGCGCGAGCTCGGCTACGTCATCAGGTCCATACCGGGAACTGAGGGCGGCTACCGCGCCGAGTCCCGGACGATGCTTCCGCCTCTGCAGCTCGAGGCAGGGGAGGCGCTGGCCACCGCCGTCGGTCTCGCTCTGCTGCGCGGTGCGGGGCTGGACACCGCGAATGCGGGGTCGGCGACTGAGAAGCTGCGCGGCATGCTCCCTCCGGAGGCGCGCACGGCAGTCGATGGGATCAGCACCGCGGTCTCCGTTCCCGAAGGCCACGTCCCCGGAGTCGACCTCGACTCGGTCATCACCCTCGCAGCGGCCATCGCCGCCCGCACAGTCGCGACCTTCGACTATTTGAAACGCCCGCCGTCATGGGCAGAGACTACCGCGACCGACGAAGCGAGCGCACCCGACCAGAAGAGGCAGGGCTCCCGTGCGCAGAGGCAGGCCTGCAGTCCGCAGGGGCAGGCCCGTCGCGTCGAGCCTGTGCAGCTGGTCGTCCTGGGCGGTCATTGGTACCTCTACGCCTGGGACCTTGAGCGCAGTGATTGGCGCGTCTTCCGGCTCGATCGGATGAGCGGCGTCCACGCCACGACTTTCGTGTTCTCCTCCAGGGATCATCCCGACGCCGAGGCTGCCGTGAGTTCCGCCGTCACCTCGGCCGCGTACCGGCACACGGTGGTTCTGCGGACCGATGTGGGTGTGGAGGAAGCGAGACGGTGGTTCCCGAGCAGGGCGGCGACGGTCGCCGAGGCTGCCGACGGTGTCCGTGTCACCTTCGGTGTCGACGATCTGAGATGGGCGGCGGTGATGGTCACGATGACTCCCGCGCCTTTCGACGTCATCGAACCGGACGGGCTGTTGGCCGAACTCACGGCGCTGGCCGACAGGGCGCGGTCCATCGGTCAGACGGGGAAGTCGGCGCTGGGCACCGGCGAGTGAACCGAACCGTCCGCGTTCGGAGCCTCAGACTGAACGCGCCTGCCGCGAGAGCAGCGACTCGGTCGTCGTCACCTCGGCGAAACCGCCGCCGGAGAGATTGACCGCAGTGGCCTCGATGAGCTGCTCCGCGCTCAGCGAGGGCGAGTTCGGTGTGCTGCCGGTCGCGCTGAGCGGGAAGGTCGTCGTCGCGTCGAGAGCGACCGTCACCGTGAACCCGAGGTTTCCGCCCATTCGGGCCGTGGTCTCGACGCACATGTTCGTCTGGATTCCCGCCAGGACGATCGCATCGATGCCGCGTTCGCGCAGCCACTCGGCAAGGTCCGGAGTGCCGAGGAATGAGGAGTTGACGGTCTTCGTCACCAACAGATCGGGAACGGCGGCGGCGACCTCGGGGAAGAAGTCGTTTCCGGGCTGGCCGATGCGCAACGGCGAGTGGGGGCGCGTGCTGTCATGGCGGACAAGCACGATCGGAAGCCCCTGTGCGGTGTAGTCGGCGATGAGTGCGGCCACGTTCGTCCGGCACCCGTCGAGATCGTGAGGGGCTCCCCAGCTGGGGTCGAGGAATCCCTGCTCCATGTCGATGACGATGAGCGCCGTGGTCGGGTGTGGCTTCTGCGAGGTGTTCGTAGTCATGGTTGCATTCAAGTCGCTCGCCGCCTGGAAATCGTCGGCACGAATGACACTATTCGATAGGATGATGCCATGGATGCTGTCACCGATTCTGCCACGGGCTCAAACCAAGGCACGGGAAGGGCGGGACTGCGCGTCGACATCCTCGTGTTCGAGCAGGCGCGGATGTACGACCTCGCGACGGCGCTCGAGGTGTTCTCCGACCGCAGCGATCGCGGACTGCCGCGCCATGATGTGCGCCTGGTCGGATCGCAGCCACGGGTGTCCTGCGACTCGGGCGCAACAGTCGAACTCACCGGTTTTGCCGATGTCCCGGATCTCCTCATCGTTCCCGGGTCGGACAGGAGATTGGGCCGCCTCGATGAGGAGGAACTCGCATGGATCCGGCGAGCCCACGAAGGCGGAGCGATCGTCGCAGGCCTGTGCACGGGCGCGTTTGCGCTCGCCGAGGCGGGACTGCTCGATGGTCGACGAGCCACGACGCACTGGAGATTCGCCTCGGCGCTGGGTGAACGGTTCCCTACGGTCGACGTAGCCGCTGACGAGATCTTCGTCGGCGGTGACGGTGTCTGGACCTCGGCCGGGGTCAGTGCCGGGGCGGACCTGCTGATCCACCTCGTGGAGTCGGTCTTCGGGGCGACTGTTGCCGGTGCCGTCGCACGGTCGATGGTGATTCCGCTGCGCCGGTCGGGTAACCAAGCACAGTTCATCGACCATGAAGTCGAGAGCAGCGCAGCCGAGGACTTCCGCCTGCTCGAAGACCGCGTGAGGTCGAAGCCGTATGAGGACTGGTCTGTGGCGCGGTTCGCCACGGAACTCGGGCTTTCGAAGCGCACCTGCTATCGGACGTTCGCATCGCTGCTGGGCACCAGCCCGCACGACTGGCTGATCGGTCTGCGGCTCGACGTGGCCAGACTGCTGCTCGAGTCCACCTCGGCGCCGATCGAGATCGTCGCGGCCGATTCGGGCATGGGAACACAGGACAATCTGCGCAAGCACTTCGCCTCTCGGTTCGGGCTCAGTCCGCGGGACTATCGCGCGCGCTTCGCCCCGGCAGTCTGACTCCCCACCCAACCCCATTCCCTCCCGCACTACCTGACGGCGGCCCAGCAACGTGGCGCGAGGTTGCTGGGCCGCCGTCGGGTAGTAATAAGGAGGGGAGGTGACGGGTTGGTGAGACCCGAATGAATGATTTCTGGGTGAGTCCATATACTGGGGGCCATGACGATTCTCATTGGCTACCTGCCCGCTCCCGAGGGTGAGGCCGCTCTGCGTGCGGGATTCGCGGAGGCCAAACTGCGGTCGAGCGCTGCCGTCGTGATCAACTCACAACGCCGTGGTGCCAGCGGAACCCCGACCGAGATCGGTCCCGACGAGATCAAACGGATCGTCGACCTCGGCAAGGAATCCGACGTCGATGTCGAGGTGCTCCAGCCCGACCACGAGGACGACCTGCCCGGCACCCTCAACGACCTCGCCGTCGAATACCGGGCCCAGCTCATCGTCATCGGACTGCGCAAACGCTCGGCGATCGGCAAGTTCATCCTCGGCTCGCAGGCCCAACGCATCCTCCTCGAGGCCGAGGTTCCGGTGCTGACCGCAAAGGCCTGATCGCCTCTCCGCCAGAGGCCGACCACCTCGGCTTGAGGGCCCGATCGCCTCGCATCCAGGAGTCGACGCGAAGTTGTGAGGGTTCGTCGCCCTACTGGAGTGAAATCGCCCGCCGAGGCGGTCCCGCCGGTGACATCAGCGGCGCGGTTCCAGCCCCCACCCCCACGCCAGCAGCTCGGCCAGCGACACGCCATCGGCGTCGCTGAGATCCGTGATCTGCGTCCGGCACGAATAGCCGTCGGCGAGTACGACTGGCATCCGCGACTCGGGTTCGCGGACAGACCCGACAGCGCCACCGGTCTGAACCGGCTCCCTGTCGTTCCCCGTCGCAACGCGACCGGCGAGGGCAGGGGAAGACCCGACTTGCTCGCCGGCCCGCACACCCCGCTCCCGCAGCGCGGGCAGCAAGGCCACCTCGGCAACGGCGACCGAGGTCTCATAGTGGCCCTCCTCGACGCCGAAGTTTCCAGCCAGGCCGCAGCACCCGCCGAGGAACCGACTGCTCGCCCCAGCCCTGGCCAGCAGCTCCTTGTCCGCCGCGGTGCCGAAGATCGCCGACTGGTGGCAGTGCGGCTGAACGAGCGCCTCGACGTCGGAGAGATCCGGCAGTTCCGCGCCGATGCTCAGCAGATACTGGGCCAAGGTCTGCACGCGAGCCGCCACCCGGTTCGACGCCTCATCGGCGACGAGTTTGCGTGAATCGTCCTTGAGTGTGGCCAGGCAGGAGGGCTCGACGCCGATGATCGGCACCTCCCCAGTGGCATCGAGGGCATCGATCGTCTGCGACAGATTCGCACGGGCGGCATCGAGCTGACCGGTCGAGATGAGCGGCAGACCACAGCAGACCGTCTGGTCGATCACCTGCACGCTCACCCCCGCCCGCTCGAGCACGGCCACGGCCGCCGCGAGGATGCGCGGGGCGAAGTGGTTCGACCATGAATCGGCGAACAGCACCACCTCGGCGGTCTGCGACGATCCCGCAGGCCGGGCGTCCGCGTCCGACCGGGCCCCCGCACCTGACCGCGCGACCGCCTCGGCGCCGGTGCGGCCATCCGCACCCGCACCCTGCCACCACTTCCGGAACGTCGTCGACGCGAACTGCGGGATCGACCGGCGGACATCGATGCCCGAGATCCGCTTCGCCACCGTCGACAGTCCCGGCAGCCCCGATACCCGGTTGAGCACCGGCGCCACCGGTGTGACCAGGCGCGCGAGCTGCGGAAGGAACCCGAGCGAGTAATGCTTCATCGGCCGCAGCCGCCCCTTGTAGGACTGGTGGAGCACCTCGGCCTTGTACGTGGACATGTCCGTGCCCGTCGGACACTCGGTGCCGCAGGCCTTGCACGACAGGCACAGATCGAGGGCCTCGGCGACCTCGGGCGAATCCCACCGGGATTCGAGCAGATCCCCAGACACCATCTCCTGCAGGACCCGGGCACGCCCCCTGGTCGAATGCCGTTCATCGCGCGTGGCCTGGTAGGACGGGCACATCGTCCCGCCGCCGGCCGCCGAATCCGCGCGGCATTTGCCGACACCGGTGCACCGATGCACCGCCGAGGCGAAGCCCGCCGATTCGCCCTCATACGCCATCGCCAGTCCACCGGGCAGCTCCTGCCGCAACGGCAACTCGGTCAGACGGATCGATTCGTTGAGTGCGTCCGGATCGACGATGACCCCGGGATTGAGCAGATGCTGAGGATCGAAGAGCGCCTTGACCTGGGAGAACAGATCGAGCGCGGCAGGGGTATACATGAGACGCAGCAGCTCCGACCGGGCGCGACCGTCTCCGTGTTCACCGGAGACAGACCCGCCGTAGCGGGCCACGAGCTTGGTGGCCGCGACCATGAAATCGCGCATGATCTGGGGCCCGTCCGGATCCTCGAGCGGAAAGTCGACGCGCATGTGCAGACAGCCGTCACCGAAGTGCCCGTACGGAATCCCCCACAGTCCGTGCTCGTCGAGGAGGTCCATGAGGTCGTGCAGATAATCGCCGAGGTGGTCGACCGGAACCGCCGAATCCTCCCACCCCGCGTGAGCGTCCCGTCCGTCCGGGGTGCGCGAGACCAGGCCCGCGCCGTCGGCGCGGATCGCCCACACCTCGGCGGCGGCCGCGGCATCGAGGACGGCGGAGTCCAGGGACTGCGATTCGGTGATGAGGCGCTGCGTCTCCTGCGTCAGTGCCGCTTCGTCCTCCCCGGTGAGTTCGACGACGAGCCAGCCGGCACCCTCGGGCAGCGTGGGAACCGCCTCGGCGCCCTTGGTCTCGATGACCCGGGCGAGCATCCGCGAATCGAGGCCCTCACAGGCGGCGACGGGGAAGTCCTTCAGCAGCGGGGCATCGTGAGCGGCGGCGACCATATCCTCATAGCCGAGCACGACCGCCGATGTGTGGCTCGGATCCTTGACCAGGCGCATCTTCGCGGCCAGGACGATGCCCCAGGTGCCTTCGGTGCCGGCGAAAGCGCGGCGGACGTCGAAGCCGTTCTCCGGCAGGAGGGACTCGAGTCCGTAGCCGGAGACCTGGCGGGAGAAGGTGCCGAAGTTCGTGCGGATGGTGCCGAGGTTCCCTGCCACCAGTTCGTGCAGGCGGGGGAAGATCGCGGACGCGTCCGAGTCGTCGAGGGTGACGACGGTGCCGTCGATGAGCATGACCGTGAGTGCGAGGATGTTGTCCCCGGTCCGCCCGTAGCCCAGCGCCCGTGGCCCGCACGCATTGTTGCCGACCATCCCGCCGATCGTGCATCGAGTATGGGTCGACGGGTCGGGGCCGAACCGCAGCCCGTGCGGTTTCGCCTGTTTCTGCAGGTGGGCGTGGACGCAGCCGGCCTGCACCCACGCCGACTGCTCGTCCGGGTCGAGATCGAGCACGGCATTCATATGGCGGGAGAAGTCGAGGATGATGCCGCGTCCGATCGCATTGCCGGCGATCGAGGTGCCGGCCCCACGGCTGGTGATCGGGACCCCGCGACGGCGCGCGATCCCCAGGGTGGCCCGCACATCGCCCTCATTGCGGGGGAAGACGATGGCGGCGGGGACGAGTCGGAAGAGGGAGGCGTCGGAGGAGTAGGCGGCTCTGTCCGTCTTCTCGATGCTGAAATCGTCGATGCCCGCGGCACGGAATTCGGCGTCGAGGGCAGCAGGCAGCGACGTCGAGGACTCGTCTTCGTCGATGGTCGCCCGATTCGCCCCGGTGGGATGGGCCATAGTCGTCATGCTTCGCATTGTGCCACTTGGGTTGTCGGAACATCGACTCATCTCACCCCGGGAGTATGCGGCAGCTCACAGTGCGGCGCGGGGGGCGCGTGTCCACGATACAACGTCCTAGGCGTTATCATTTCGTTATATTAGGTGCTCAGAGCGGTGCCGCTATCTGGCGTTGATTCCAATATCCGGGAATTCTTGGTGTATTGACATATTCGTGGTATCTAATGGGACTACACCAATTCGTGGCAACGGGCCACAGTATGAATGCAGGGGAAGAAACCATGTCGCGTCGAGCTCGTGAATTGACAGTGGATCAGACGGCTTTAGTCGGTGTCGTTCGAAAGGTTGCTCGGCAACGCTCGAAAATCAACACGGACTATGTGATGGCCATTCTGCGTGCCCGGGAGGAGGGTGCGACCTTCGGTGCCATCGCCGAGGCGGCCGGCACCTCTTCGCAGGCAGTGCAGGAGATCGTGCGCCGACACGGTCCGGTCAAGCGCAGCGGACCGAAGGCGGGAGTCGCCTGAACCGGCTGAACCGCTGAATGACGGGGCCGACACGGCTCCGGTCGCCTCACCGAGCGCTCACCTTTCCCGCGCTTGCACCAGGGCGGTGATCCATGGACGTCATGGGTCACCGCCCTGGTGCGTTCCGTGAGCTTCTCGTGACTGTTTCATGCTCACAGGGTGGATGAACAGCCGTGATCTGGGCAACAAGGAATCTTATTGTGTCGAAAATGGTTCGGCAGGGAAGCTGCTCTGCCGAAACGACCGCGTGATTCATGCACGAAAATCGGCGCTCAAAGAGCTGGGTTCGACGGGCTGAAATCTTCGGCTCGGGTGCTCGAGAGCGGATTCCGCAGACGCGTTCCGGCGAGGTCGAGAATGCCGAATCCGCGGACCTCGAATCCGCGCGTGCGCGGCTTAGATACAAGAAGTACATACTCGGTTCTGTATTGCAGTCTTGTTACAGGGGCAGGCGGTGGACAGGGCGGCAGTGCGCCCGACTCATTGTCTAGAGTGGCGGTATGCGAACTGAGTCCGACACCCTGCCTGCCGAGATCGCCGACCGCCCCCTCATCCGCATCGCCGCCGACCTCTCTCTGATGGCGTGGGAACAGATGCAGGGCTATCGGCCGCTGCTCGGTACCAGCCTCGATGCCCGGGTCGTCGACACGAAGACCTCGCCCAATGACCTCGTCACCGAGGCTGATGCGCAGATCGAAGCGCTGGTCCGCGGCTATCTCGCGCAGGTTCGTCCCGGCGACCTCATGGTCGGCGAAGAGGGTTCGCCCGCGCTCGACCCGGTCGAGTTCTTCTCCGCCGGATTCCTCGGTCGCCTCCACGCCTACGACGCAGCAGGATCAGCCCTTGCCGACCTCAGCGACGGCGGACCCGCGCTCGAATGGCACGTCGACCCCATCGACGGGACCGTCAATTTCGTCCGCGGCATCGAGTACCACGCCTTCTCCGTCGGTGTCTGCGAGAGTTCGGAGTCGGATCGAGGTCTCGGGCTCGGCCGGTGGCTCGCGGGGCTCGTCGCCTCACCCGGACTCGACGTCACCTGGCTGGCTGCCGAGCACCTCGGCGCCTACCGGGTCTCCGGCAGACTCGCCGACCACTTCGAGGCGTCGGCGGGCATCCCTGCGCAGCGGCTGCGCGGCACCCCGGCCGGACTCTCGGGCCGGCTGCTCGCCACAGGGTTGGCCTACACCGGAGACAACCGCGGCCCGCAGCTGGCCAAGCTCGAGAACCTCATGCAGGGCTATGACGATCTGCGGCGCTGCGGGTCGGCCGCGATCGACTTGTGCATGGTCGCCGAGGGGCGTGTGAATTCCTATGCCGAACGGGGCCTGGGAATCTACGACTACGCCGGCGGGGCGGTCATCGTCGAAGAGGCCGGACTCCATGTCAGCCGCGGGGGAGCGGGCGGGCCGACCGCGGCTGCCGATACTCGGGACGAGGTCGACCGGCTCGTGGGCGCCATCTGAATCGGGTCCGCTCAGCTGCCCTTCGTCTCAGTCACACTTCGTTTCAGTCACCCGCTGACCCGGTCACCCGCGGCGGCGCTCCCCACGGCAGGCCGGACCGTCACCCAGCGGCGGACGGCGAGGATGAGTGCGGCGATGAGGCCGACGATGAGCAGACCGTCGGCGGCGATGTAGAACAGGTGCAGGGCCGAGCCGCCTTCGTCGACGCCCGCGAGCACGGCATCGGTGCGCCGATTGAGCAGGGGGCGGATGACGAGAACCTTGATGATGAGCACGCCGATGAGCCCGCTGGCCACGCTCCGATAGGCGCGGTCGACCCCGGACTTCAGCAGCGCCCACAGCAGGATCACTGCGATGACCAGCTCGACCCAGTTCATCGCTGCGAACACCAGTCGGCCGATGCCCAGTCCGAGCGGGATCGTGATGCCCGGAGCCGTGAACTTCAGCGGGGCCTCGATGAGCGAGATCCCGATGATGAGACCGAGCCACACAGCCGGCAGGAGGATGCGCGCTCCCGCCGCCAGACGGGTGTCCTGAGTGCTGAAGATATTGGCCATGTTTCGCATTCTACTAGCGGTAGAATGGGGTGCCCGCGGGCGAGCGGAGGCGGCCTTTAGACTGGTGCCCATGCGTCTGTTCTCCAACGCCGTCGTGCGCACCTTCGCACCCACATCTGCCCCCGGCACGCCCATCGACGAGGCGGCCACCACCACGGATTCCGAGCCCCACCCCGGCGGCATCGACACGGGCAACATCGACACACCGCCCGATGCCATCCTCGTCGACGGGGAGACCATCGTCGCCGTCGGCACCCGGGCCGAACTGCTCGACATCGCCGCCGCGGAATCATCGACGACGGCGGCGCTCGCCTCGGCGGGTGGGGTCGGTGCGACTGCGGTCATTCCCGGCCTCGAGATCGACGAGATCGACTGCGGCGGGCAGGTCATCCTCCCCGGCTTCGTCGACGGGCACATGCATTCGATCGCCTACGCCGATTCGCTCACCGACCTCGATCTGTCCCAGACGAGATCCCTCGCCGAGGCGGTCGCGGCCATCCGCGAACGCGCCGACGGTCTCCCCGTGGGCACCTGGGTCGTCGGCTCCGGCTGGGACCTCAACAAGTGGGAGGACCCGAGCTACCCGGACCGGAAGCTCCTCGACGCCGAGGTGCCCGACCATCCCGTGGCCATGTGGTCACTCGACCTGCACACCCTGTGGACCAACGCCCATGCCCTTGAGATCGCCGGCATCGATGCACAGACTCCCGACCCGTCTGGCGGCAGCTTCGTCCACGACGAGTCAGGGCAGCTCACAGGCCTCGTGCGCGAGGATGCCACCGACCTCGTCGCCCGCTTCATCCCCGAACCCAGCCGGGAGGAACAGGTCGAACGCCTCGCCACCACGCAGGAACTGTTCCTGTCGCAGGGGCTGACCGGCATCCACGACTTCGACGGCATCGCCTCGACACTGGGATGGAACGACCTGCGGGAGGCCGACCGGCAGGACCTGCGCGTCACCCTCTACCTGCGCGGACCCGAGGTACCGTGGGCGATCGAGACCGGCTGGCACACCGGTGACGGCGACGACTGGCTGCAGTGCGGCGGGCTCAAACTCTTCTCCGACGGGGCACTCGGCTCGCACACCTCGCACATGTCCTCGGCCTTTCCCGACACCGACGGCGAGACCGAGAACTTCGGCATCGCGCAGATGACTGAAGACGAACTCTTCGAGCAGGCCAGACTGGCCACCGAGGCCGGCATCTCCGTGGCCATCCACGCCATCGGCGACCAGGCGAACCACCATGTGCTCGCCGTGTTCGAACGGCTGTGCGACATCACGTCCGCCGCAGAGGAACGCTTCGAACGCCCCATGCGCCATCGCGTCGAACACGCCCAATTCATCCAGCCGGCCGACGTCGCCCGCTTCGCCGAGCTCGGGGTGCTCGCGTCCATGCAGCCACGGCACTGCATCTCCGACCTGCACCTCCTCCACCTCATCGACGAGTCCGCACAGCTGGCCGCCTACGCCTGGCCCGACCTGCTCGACGCCGGAGCGCACGTCGTCTTCGGCTCCGATGGTCCTGTCGAACCGGCGAACCCGTTCGCCGCGATCTACGCCGCGATGACCAGGGCCGATATCTCCGGTGACGCGAGCACCGCCTTCCAACCTCGGCGCCGGCTGACCGCCGTCGAAGCCATCCGCCTGCACACGCAGGGCCCCGCGTTCGCCGCCGGACTCGAGGACCGGCGCGGATACCTGGCGTCCGGGATGGACGCCGACTTCATCGTCGTCGATACGGACCCCTGCGTCGCCGACGGTCTGAGCGCCGAGGCGGCCGGGCGTGATGCGGGCGAATCCGACGGGCTCCTCGGTTACGATTCCGAGGAAGCCCTGTTCGCCCACGCCGAGGCGATCCGCGACACCCGTGTCGCGCTCACCGTCGTCGGAGGCGAGATCAAATACCGCGCCTGACCCCGGCGAGACCGACGCGACGAGTTCGCGACGATGCGACGAGACCGGCCGCGAAGCACCGCCCGACCCGGCCACCGACCGAGAAGGAAACCGCAGAATGCCCCGTTCGTTCCTGGCCCAGGCCCGCAAGGTCGATGCGGCCACCCCGGACACGCGCAGCCGCGAGGTCGACTTCCTGCGGGCGGCGGCGATCACCGTCGTCGTGCTCGGCCACTGGACGATCATCGCCGTCAGCGCGACCGGCGGCATCAACCCGCACGGGCTGCTCGACCAGGCCCGGTGGACGCACCCGCTGACCTGGGTGTTCCAGGTGATGCCGATCTTCTTCCTCGTCGGCGGCTACTCCAACGCACTGTCGTGGCGGTCGGCCAGGCGCAAGAACACCGGCTACGCCGAATGGCTGCGCACCCGTCTGCGTCGCCTGGGTCTGCCGCTCATCCCGCTGCTGCTGACCTGGTTGGTCACCTGCGTCATCGCCCTGGCCGCCGGTGCCGCACCCGCCGCCGTGCAGCTGGCCTCGCAGATGGCTCTCGTGCCGACGTGGTTCCTCGCCGCGTATCTGCTCGTCGTCATCGTCGCCCCGCCCTGCCTGCTGCTGTGGGAGCGATGGGGCTGGTGGTCGATCATCCTCGGCATCGGATTGGCCGGAGTCGTCGATGTCATCAGCATCGTCACCGACAGCACGCTCGCCGGCTACCCGAACTACCTGCTCGTGTGGGCCAGCTTCCATCAGTTCGGCTACGCGTGGCTCGACGGACGACTCTCGAGCATCAAGCGCTGTCTGCTGCTGTTCGTCATCGGGGCGGTCGGTCTCGGGCTTCTCGTCGGGCTCGGACCGTACCCGGTCTCGATGATCACCGCCGGCACTGACGCCATCTCGAACTCGTCACCGACCCGCGTAACCATGGCCTTCCTCGGCATGGCCCAGGCCGGCATCGTGCTCATGCTCCAGCGCCCGCTCGCGAGACTGCTGCGCAGTCCCGGTCTGTGGTTCCTCACCGTCCTGGTCAACCAGCGCATCATGACCTGGTTCCTCTGGCACCTGACCGCCCTGACGGCGTTGGCCAACGTCTTCATCGGCCTCGGCGCCGATGCCCTGCTGCCGACCCCGCTGACCGGGATCTGGTGGCTGACCCGTCCGCTGTGGGCGCTCGCCCTGCTGGCGATCACCGGAGTGCTCGTCTTCGTCTTCGGCCGTTTCGAATCACCGGCCTCCGATGACCGGCCCGCACCGCCGATGTGGATGCCGATCGCCGCCTCGGTGGCCATCTGCGCGGGGTTGGCGATCATGGCAGACACCGGGATGGTCAACGAGGACGGAGTGACCTGGATCTGGCCGCTGCTGCCCTTGGTCGGTATGCTCGCCTTCGGCGTCGTCCGCCTGCCCGGCCGCCGCACGAGCGCCCAGAGCTGATCCTCGCCGAGGTGGCTCAACCGCCGAACGCATCCCTGAGACTGAATCTGTCGCTCAGTCGACAGCCATCCGTCTGGAAACGCAATTCGGAGGGAGAGGACTGTTGATTTCATCGTCCGAAATCAACATCCCTCTCCCTCCGAATCGAGGTCTGCCGCTCCCGATCAGATGTTGCGGCCGCCGGAGATCTCGGTGACGGTGCCGGTGAGGTAGCTCGAGAGTCCGGAGGCGAGGAAGAGGACCACCGAGGCGACCTCTTCGGGTTCACCCGGACGCCCGAGCGGGATCTCGGCAAGCTTCGAATCGATCACGTGCTGCGGCATTGCGGCGGTCATCGCGGTGTTGATGAAGCCGGGCTGGATCGCGTTGACGCGGATGTTCTTGAACGCGACCTCCTTGCACACGGCCTTCGTCATGCCGACGATGCCGGCCTTCGCTGCGGAGTAGTTCGACTGGCCGGCGTTGCCGACCTTGCCGCTGATCGAGGACACGTTGATGATCGACCCGCCCCGATCCTGCTCGCGCATGAGTGCGGTGGCGACCTTGAGCCCGTTCCACGTGCCGCGCAGGTGGACGGAGATGACGTCGTCGAACTCCTGCTCGGTCATCTTGCGGATCGTCTTGTCACGGGTGATGCCGGCGTTGTTGACCCAGATGTCGACTCCGCCGAAGGTCTTCGTGGCAGTGTCGGCGAGTTCCTGGACGGCCTCGAGCGAGGACACGTTGCACACGACCCCGGCAGCAACGTCTTCACCGCCGAGTTCGGCCACGGCCGCCTGCAGGCTCTCGTCATTCATGTCGCCGAGCACGACCTTCGCCCCGGAGTCGACGAGGCTGCGAGCCATGGCCAGGCCGAGGCCCTTCGCGGCACCGGTGACGACGGCGACCTTGCCGGTCAGGAGGCCGGGGACGGCGGTGACTCCGCCGAATTCACTGGTGGTGATGCCGGCAGCGGAGTTCGCTGCGGGAGAGGATGAGTCGGTCATAGTGATTCCTTTCGTTCGTGGGCGATGAAGCGCGGGCGTCGCCGAGGCGGCTATCCGCTGCGATTGCACGCGCAGAATCCTGTTTGTGCAGGTCAGAGGTTGAACTGGGGTTTGTGCGCGCCCTTGAGGAGCTGCTTGGCGACGACGACGCGCTGGACTTCGGAGGTGCCTTCGTAGATCCGGAAGAGGCGGGCGTGGCGGTAGAACCGCTCGACCGCGGACTCGCGCATGTACCCCATGCCGCCTTGGATCTGCACACCCTTGTCGGCGACGCGGGCGAGTGCCTCGGAGGCGAAGAGCTTCGCCGAGGAGGGGCCGAGCTTGCGATCGGTCTCCGCGTCCCAGCGCTGGGCGGCCGAAAGGACGAGTGACTTCGCCGCGGCGGTGTCGGTGTAGATGTCGGCGAGCATCCCCTGGACGAGCTGGAACCGGGCGATCGGCTCCCCGCCCTGCTTCGCCTCGGCGGCGAATTTCACGGATTCGTCGAGGATGCGGATGCACTGGCCCACACAGATCGCGGCGATGTGGAGTCGGCCCTTATTCAGCGAGGCCATGGCCGCGTAGAAGCCCTTCTCCTCCTCACCGCCGATGAGGTTGGCGGCCGGCACGCGGACGTCGTCGAAGAAGATCTCCGAGGTCCAGGCTCCGGCCTGGCCCATCTTGTGATCGTGCGGACCGACGGTCACGCCGTCGGACTTCGTCGGCACGAGGAAGACGGAGATCCCCTTCGACCCGGTGGCGTTCGGGTCCGTGCGGGCGAAGACCATGAGCACGTCCGAGGTCTCGGCGTTCGTGATGAAGCGCTTGGAGCCGTTGATGATGTAGTCGTCACCGTCGCGCACGGCCTTGGTCCGCAGCCCCGAGGGGTCGGAGCCGGCCTCGGGTTCGGTGAGCGCGAAGGAGGCGACAACCTCGCCGGAGGTCAGGCGGGGCAGCCATTCGGACTTCTGCGCATCCGTGCCGTAGTTGACGAGGACCTGGCCGGCGATGCCGTTGTTCGTGCCGAAGAGGGAGCGGAACGACGGGGTGGTGTAGCCGAGTTCCATGGCCAGCAGTGCGTCCTGCTCGGCATTGAGGCCGAGCCCGCCATATTCTTCGGGCAGGGCCCAACCGAAGAGTCCCATCTCGGCGGATTCCTTGATGATGGCCTCCGGGAAGGCATCGTCGTCCTCGACCTGGGTCTCGAGCGGGACGACCTTCTCCCGGACGAATTCGCGGACGGCAGCGAGGATGTCGTCGAGTTCAGTGGTGTCCATGGTGTGCTCTCCTCATCGGGATCGGTCGGTGGGTGCGAGTCGGGGTGTGGTCTGGCGGTGGTCGGTCTATCGGCGGAGCGGCTGACGGTCAGTCCGTGGTCTGTTCACCGGAGGATCCCCGAAGCCAGGCCCGCACGATCTCGGAGTCGGCGCCGAGGCTGGGCGGTGCGAGGTCGTAGGCGACCTCGGACTTCGACAGGCGGATCGGATTGCGGATGGTCGGGATGACGCGCTCGCCCTGTCCTGTCTCGACGATGGGATCGAGGCCGAGATCGCGTGCTCGTTCGACTCCCTGGGAGATCGAGTTGATCGGGGCGCAGGGCAGTCCGACGGCAGTGAGCTTGTCGAACCATTCCTGTGCGGTGTGCGCCTGAAGCGCTTCCAACAGTTCGGGTTCGAGTTCGTCACGGTGGGCGTTGCGGGTCTTCGCCTTCGCGAAGCGTTCGTCCTCACACCAGTCGGGTCGGCCGAGCGCCTTGGCCAAGGCAGCGAACTGACCGTCATTGGCGGCGGCGATGATGATCTTGCCATCCTTCGTCTCCATCGGCTGGTACGGGTAGAGGCTGGGGTGGGCGTTGCCCATTCGGGTCGGGGTCACCCTGGCGGCGGCGTACGCCGCCGTCTGGTTGGCCAGGCCCGACATCGCCGAGGACATGAGGTTCGTCTCGACGAGCTGGCCCTCTCCGGTCACCGTCCTGTGTTGGACGGCGGCGAGGATGCCGATCGTCGTGTGCAGCCCGGTGATGACGTCGAAGACCGCGACGCCGGCCCGGTAGGGCGAGCCGTCGGGGCTGCCGGTGATCGACATGAAACCGGACATCGCCTGGACGAGGAGGTCGTAGCCGGGCAGCGGATTGTCCGCACCGAATCCGGTGATCGAGGCGTAGACGACCTCGGGGTTGGCGGCGGAGACGGACTCGTAGTCGAGGCCGAACTTCTTCAGTCCGCCGGGTTTGAAGTTCTCGACGATGATGTCCGCACGGGCGGCGAGAGCCTGGGCGGCGGCGAGGTCCTCGGCGTCGGCGAAGTCGAGGACGATGTCGTACTTGTTGCGGTTGATCGACAGGTAGTAGGTGGAATCGTCATCACGGACCGGGGGACTCCAGTGCCTCGTGTCATCGCCCTTCGGGCCCTCGACCTTGATGACGGTGGCGCCGAGGTCGGCGAGCATCATCGTCGCATAGGGGCCGGCAAGGACACGGGAGAAGTCGACGACCACCTGGCCGGACAGCGGGCCGGAGCCGTTGCGGGTGAGGAGGTCATCGGAGTCGGTCATCGTCGGGCGGTCCATTCTTGAGCGGGTCAGCGGCTCGTTCCACTTTAACGCTTGATCAGTCATAATTGAAGATTATTATTGCTTCTTGATTCATGAATCTCTGTCGGCGACAGACGCCCATGGCCGCACCGGCATCTCCCGGGCCTCCTCAGAGCGTCGCATTCCACTCATCGAGGCGGCGCCGCAGCAGATCGGCCGTCATCTCCGCCCGACCGATGCCGAGATAGTTCGGCAGCCAGGTCTCGACGCGGTCGATCGCACTCGCTGCCGCATGCAGATCCCAGGCGTGGATGTCGGTGATCCGGCGACCGAGCAGGGACTCGTATTCGTCGAGGAACTCGGCGGCGGCATCGGGGGAGCCGAGCAGGACGAGATCCTGGCGGCACCATGAGAGGTCGCGACCGCGGGGTGCATGTGAGGCTCCGGTCCAGTCGACGACACCGGTGAGCCGCTCGCCTGACCAGAGGGCATTGCCGCACCAGAAGTCGCCGTGGCTGAGGACGCGCTCGCCTCGGATCAGATGAGAGAAACCGGCGCGGACGCGGTGCGCGATGGGGGAGTCGCCGACGGGTGGGGCAGTCGGTGTCCGTGGCAGACCGGCTCCGTCGAGATCGTGGATACGCACGAGCGCTCTCGCCATTTCGCGCGCGATCGTCGAGGCGGGAAGCGCCGGTTCCGGGGTGGAGCCGGGGACTTTGGTCGTGATGATGAGCGGATCGTCGAGATCGGCCCGATGGGCGATGAGCCGCGGCGCCTGCTTGCCGAGCGTGCTCAGCCGCCGCAGAACCTCGGGCTCCTTCGACGCGGTGTCGTCACCGGCAGGAAAGGAGCGGACGACGAACTCATCCTCCCCGTCCGAGGCGAGTAGCGTCGTCGCATGCTGACCCGCGGTGAAGACCCCCACCAATCGCAGCTCACGACCTAACAGCACCGAGGCTGATCTGAGTGCGTGCTGCTGCGCGGTCGACATAGGGGCATCGTATCGTCCGGCTCCTCGGCCTCCTTGTCATCGGGCGCTCGCCGTGGCTACGATGAATCCAGATACTGAACGAACGATCAATCTCGATCAGAGTCCTCCGTCACCGACAGAACACTGGAGTTCACGCATGTCAGAGCCCACCGCCCCGCAGTCCGGACAGCGCTTCGCCGGTCAGGTCGCCCTCATCACCGGTGCCAGCCGCGGCATCGGTCTCGGCATCGCCCAGCGGCTCAACGCCGAAGGCGCCACTGTCATCCTCACCGCCCGCAAGGCAGGGGCCCTCGCCGAGGCGGTCGCACAGTTCCCCGACGGCACCGCGCTCGGCATCGCCGGCAAGTCCGATGACCCCGCCCACCGGGCGGAGGTCTTTGACACGATCGCGGAGAAGTTCGGCCGCCTCGACGTGCTCGTCACGAATGTCGGCATCAACCCCGTCTACGGGCCGCTCATCGACATCGACCTCGACGCCGCGCGGAAGATCCTCGACGTCAACGTCATCGGCACGCTCGCCTGGATCCAGGAAGCCGTCCATCACGAGCGCCTGAACTTCCGCGATAACAAGGGCCGGGTCGTGTCCATCTCCTCCGTCGCCGGGCAGGTTCCCAGTCCGGGCATCAGCTTCTACGGCATCTCGAAGGCTGCGGTCTCGCACCTCACGCGGTCCCTGGCAGTCGAGCTCGGCCCTGACATCCGCGTCAACGCCGTCGCTCCGGCCGTGGTCAAGACCGACTTCGCCACCGCCCTCTATGAAGGCCGCGAGGCCGAGGTCGCCGCCACCTACCCCGCGGGTCGCCTCGGCACCCCGGAAGACATCGCCGGAGCCGTCGCCTACCTCGCCTCAGCGGACGCCGAATGGATCACCGCCCAGGTGCTCACCGCCGACGGCGGCGTCATCACCGCCGGCGGCAGCGCCTGAGCGCCCCGAACAGGCTGTTTGGCCGCCGTGTGAGCTTTGACTAGACTGAGATCCGGATAACTTCATACGCCGCTAAGACATGACGTGGGAGAGCTGCCCGCTGCCGCAACGACCAGTTGCAGGCAGTGCGACGCAGCGCCGTAGGTGCAATTCCCTCCCCGGGAAACTCTCAGGCCCAGTACCACCGATTGCAGGCACTTCTGAAGGACGCGAGATCGCCGCACGCCTGTGGTATGCCCCCGCGCCCGACAGATCGGGGAGGACACAGTGCACAACGCGTCCTCCATCGGTGGGCGCGACACCGACACAAGGACGGCAATGACAAGTTCACTCGCCCATACCACTGCAGCGACCGGGGACACCTCGCGCCCCTTCTCCGACCGCCACATCGGCCCCCGCGCCGACGATGTGCAGGCCATGCTCGACGAACTCGGCTACGATTCGCTGGCCGCCCTGTCGAACGCCGCCGTCCCCTCCTCGATCCAGAACGAGGACCTCGACCTCCCCGCCGGGCGCTCCGAATTCGAGGTCCTCGCCGACCTCCGCAACCTGGCCTCCCAGAACGTCATGCGCACCCAGTTCATCGGCCAGGGCTACTACGACACGATCACCCCGGCCGTGATCCGCCGCAATCTCGTGGAGAACCCCGCCTGGTACACCGCCTACACCCCCTACCAGCCCGAGATCTCCCAGGGCCGACTCGAAGCGCTGCTGAACTTCCAGCAGGTCGTCCAGGACCTCACCGGCCTCGACATCGCCAATGCCTCCCTGCTCGATGAGGCGACCGCCGTCGCCGAGGCGGTGCTGCTCATGCGTCGAGCCGTGAAGAAGGGGACAACCGTCGTCCTCGACTCCGAACTCCACCCGCAGACCATCGCCGTCGTCCGCGCCCGGGCCAAGGCCATGGACTTCCGCGTCACCGTCGCCGACCTCGCCGAGGGTCTCGTCGGCGAAGACATCTTCGGCATCGTCTGCGCCCAGCCCGGCACCACCGGCGCCATCCGCGACTTCACCGACGCCGTCGACGGCGCCCATGATCGCGGCGCACTCGTCACCTTCGACGCCGACCTGCTCGCGCTCACCCTGCTCAAGGATCCTGCCTCCCAGGGGGCGGACATCGCCGTCGGCTCGGCCCAGCGCTTCGGTGTTCCCCTCTTCTTCGGCGGACCCCACGCCGGCTTCATGGCCGTGAAGTCCGGCCTCCAGCGCCAGCTGCCCGGCCGCCTCGTCGGCGTGTCCAAGGACGCTCAGGGCAAGCCCGGCTACCGCCTGGCCCTGCAGACCCGCGAACAGCACATCCGCCGCCAGAAGGCGACGTCGAACATCTGCACCGCGCAGGCGCTGCTGGCCAACGTCGCCTCGATGTACGCCGTCTACCACGGCCCCATCGGCCTGACCCGCATCGCCTCCCGCATCCACCGGCTCGCCCACGCCTTCGCTGGTGCCGCGGACACCGCCCCCGGCGCCGAGGTGGTCACCTGGGAGTTCTTCGACACCGTCGCCATCCGCGTGGCTGACGCCGAAGCCGCCCGCGCCGTCGCCGACCAGGCCGGATACAACATCCGCGTCATCGACTCCACCACCGTCGGCGTCTCCTTCGGCGAACCCCACACGGTCGCCGACGCCAACGGTCTGCTCGACGCACTCGGCATCTACGCGAGGATCGACGCAGCGGAATTCGACGCCGCCTCGGCGGGGACCTTCGGAGCCAACGCTGTGCCCGAGCCCGCGTTCGACGCCAAGTTCCACCGTGACACGGAATTCCTCACCCACCCCGTGTTCAACACCCACGGTTCCGAGACCTCGATGATGCGCTACCTGCGCACCCTGGCCGACCGGGACCTGGCACTCGACCGGACGATGATCCCGCTGGGATCGTGCACGATGAAGCTCAACGCCGCCGTCGAGATGGAGCCCATCACCTGGCCGGAATTCGCCTCCATCCATCCCTTCGCCCCGGCGGAGCAGACCCAGGGATGGCGCACGCTCATCACCCGCCTCGAGGACTCGCTCACCGCGGTCACCGGGTACGACCGGGTGTCCCTGCAGCCAAACGCCGGCTCCCAGGGTGAACTCGCCGGCCTGCTCGCGATCCGCAACTTCCACCTCGCGAACGGCGATGAGGGACGCTCCGTCGTGCTCATCCCGCAGTCCGCGCACGGCACGAACGCGGCCTCCGCGGTGCTCGCCGGACTCCAGGTCCAGGTCGTCGCCACCGCTGACGACGGATCGGTCGACATGGACGACCTCGATGCGAAGATCGCCAAGCACGAGGGCAAGATCGCCGCGATCATGATCACCTACCCCTCGACGCACGGAGTGTTCGAACCGCAGGTGCGCGAGGTGTGCGAGAAGGTCCACGCCGCCGGCGGCCAGGTCTACGTCGACGGCGCGAACCTCAACGCCATGGTCGGCCTCGCCAAGCCCGGCGAGTTCGGCGGCGACGTCTCCCACCTCAACCTGCACAAGACCTTCTGCATCCCCCACGGCGGCGGCGGACCCGGAGTCGGGCCGGTCGCCGTGCGCGACCACCTCGCTCCCTACCTGCCCGGCGACCCCACAGCCGCCGAGCTCGTCGCCGGCGATGAGAACGCGCACGAGCTGCCGATCTCCGGATCGCTGTTCGGCTCCGCCGGCGTCCTGCCCATCAGCTTCGCCTACCTCGAACTCATGGGCGCTGAAGGACTGCGCGAGGCCTCCCGGGCCGCTCTGCTGGGCGCGAACTACATCGCGAAGAAGCTCGGCGATGTCTTCCCCGTCCTCTACTCGGGCGAAAACGGACTCGTCGGTCACGAAACGATCCTGGATCTGCGCGCGATCACCTCGGCGACGGGAGTCACCGCCGAAGACGTCGCCAAGCGTCTCATCGACTTCGGCTTCCACGCTCCGACGCTCGCGTTCCCGGTCCCCGGAACCCTCATGGTCGAGCCCACCGAATCCGAGGACAAGGCCGAACTCGACCGGTTCATCGAAGCGATGCGCACCATCCGCGCCGAGATCGACGCGATCGGTCAGTCCTACAGCTACGAGGAGTCGCCGCTGGTCGGAGCCCCGCACCCGGCGAGCGTGGTGATGGAAGACTGGGACGCCCAGTACACGCGTGAGACCGCGGTGTTCCCGGTCCCAGGACTGCGCCACACGAAGTACTTCCCGCCGGTCAGCCGCATTGACGGAGCCTACGGCGACCGGAACCTGGTGTGCTCCTGCCCGCCTCCCGAGGCGTTCGAAGAGTTCGAGGAAGAGGACAAGTGATGACTGAGAACACGCAGGGTGAGACCACCCAGACCAAGGAGACCCCGCTGCACACGGTGCATGCCGATCTGGGTGCTTCGTTCACCGATTTCGGCGGCTGGGACATGCCGCTCAAATACGGTTCGGAGCTCGCCGAGCACCGGGCCGTGCGCGAGGCCGCCGGCCTCTTCGACCTCTCCCACATGGGCGAGGTGCGCATCTCGGGAACCGATGCTGTGGCCTTCCTCGACTACGCGCTCGTGGCGAAGTACTCGACGATGAAGGTCGGCAAGGCCAAATACGGCGTCATCGTCAATGAGGCCGGCTACCTCCTCGACGACCTCATCACTTACCGCATCGGCGACGAGGAGTACCTCATCGTCCCCAATGCCTCGAACACGCCCACCGTGGTCGCAGCGCTCAAGGACCGCGTGGAGCACTTCGTCCAAGAGGTGATCCCGGGTGCCGATGTCCACCTCGTCGACGAATCCGACGCCACCGCGCTCATCGCCGTCCAGGGCCCGAACTCCGAGGCCATCATCCTCCGCGCCCTCGACGACAGCGCCGACGGCGAATTCGGACCCCGCACCGGCGCCGGGGACAAGGCGAAGGCCGAGGTCACGGATGTTGCCAACGGGGGAGCCACCTCGGCGGGGGATGGGACCATCACCATCGGCGAGGCGGTGCGCGAACTGGGGTACTACGCGTGGATGCCGCTGACGATCGCCGGGATCGACCTCATCCTCGCCCGCACCGGATACACCGGCGAGGACGGCTTCGAGCTCTACGCCCCGAACATCGGCGCCACCCGGCTGTGGGAGACGCTCGTGACCTCGGGTGCCGACTACGGGCTCGTGCCCTGCGGATTGGCCGCACGCGATTCGCTGCGGTTGGAGGCCGGGATGCCGCTCTACGGCAACGAACTCGACCTGGGCACCACCCCGTTCGATGCGGGACTGGGTCGGATGATCGGGTTCACCACCAAGGACGATTTCGTCGCGCGGGAGGCGCTCGCGAAGCTCGGCGAGACCGAGCCGGAGCGCGTGCTCGTGGGCCTGACCTCGGAGGGGCGCCGCGCCGCACGTTCGGGTGCGACCGTGTCGGTCGACGGTGCCGAGGTCGGCACCGTGACCTCGGGGCAGCCGTCCCCGACGCTCGGTCATCCCATCGCCCTGGCCTACCTCGATCGGGAATTCGCCGAGGCGGGAACCGCGGTCACCGTGGACATCCGGGGCAAGGCGCACGACTTCACCGTCACCGGACTGCCGTTCTACACGCGTCAGTCGCACTGAGCAGCTCCCGTTCGCACCGAGGCGGATCAACCAACTCGGCGCGGCCGGGAATCGCTCACCCGGAGTTCAATCGGGCGATGCCGGTGGCTCGTACACTGGTCTCACCTGCCCCAACAACGTCGTGGCCGTCGCTCTCAAGTGTCGGTCGCAGAGAAGGAAGAAACATGGCACAGCTGCCCCCGCTCCCCAAGGAATACACGTATTCGGCCGAGCACGAGTGGGTCGCCGGACCTGCCGATGCCCTTGTCGGACAGACCGTCAAGGTCGGCATCACCGCCGTCGCCTCCGATGCGCTCGGCGAGGTCGTCTACGTCGATCTGCCCGGTGTCGGCGAAAGTGTGAGCGCCGGTGAGACCTGTGGCGAGGTCGAATCGACGAAGTCCGTCTCCGACCTCTACTCGCCGGTCTCCGGTGAGGTCGTCGAGATCAACGAACTCGCCACCGCGAACCCCGGCCTGCTCAACTCCGATCCCTACGGCGAGGGCTGGCTGTTCACGGTCAACGTCACCGAGGTCGGCGAGGTCATGGACGCCGCCGGCTACGCAGAAGCCAACTCCCTCTGACACCACCTCCCTGCAACGGGGCCGACAGAGAGCCGAGCCGGCCTCTCGTCGGCCCCGTCGTCATTCCACCAGAAACGAAGTGATTGCCATGCCATTGAGCGTCTTCGACCTCTTCACCGTCGGCATCGGACCCTCGAGCTCGCACACCGTCGGACCGATGCGCGCGGGCTCGAGCTTCATCACCCTCCTCGGCGATGCGCTGGAGTCCGTGACGGGCCTGTGCGTCGACGTGTACGGATCCCTGGCCGCCACCGGTGCCGGCCACGGAACCTTCGACGCGATCCTGCTCGGCCTCGAAGGCTGCCGCCCCGATATCGTCGAGGCCAATGAACTCACCTCCCGGCGGACGCGGATGTCCGAGACCGGGACGATCATCCTCGGCGACGCCACCGGCAATGGCGTCGAGCTGCCCTTCACCGAGGACGACATGGTCAAGCGACCCCTGACCGTCCTCCCGCGCCACACCAACGCCCTGACGCTGACCGCGTTCGACGCCTCAGGGGAGACCCTGGCCGAGGAGACCTACTACTCCGTGGGCGGCGGATTCGTCACCTCGGAGACCGAGTTCCTCGAGAAGGAACGGGCCGCCGAGGCGGCTGCGGGGACCAGTGGGGATGCTGAGTCGGCGGGAGGGTCGGGCGGGCCGGCAGGGTCGGTCGGGGACGAGCCGGAGTCCGGTGTTGTCGCAACCGGCGGGGGAGACGGAACCGAGTTCGCGGTGTCCGAGTCCGTCATCGAAGCCGTGCTCGAGTCCTCCAGCGAGGAACTGCCCTACCCCTTCCACTCAGGGGCCGAGCTGCTGCAGCGCTGCGCCGATAACGACATGTCGATCACCGAGATCATGTACGCCAACGAACGCTCGATGCGATCGGAGGACGAGATCCGGCACGGACTGCTCCACATCTACTCGGTGATGGAGGAGTGCGCCTCGGCGTCGTTGGACCGGTCGGGCCACCTGCCGGGGGGCCTCAAGGTCCGTCGCCGTGCGCACGACTGGTACCTCAAGCTCAAGGCCGAGGATCCCAACCGCGATCCCGGCTACTACCTCGAGTGGGTCAACCTCATCGCCATGGCCGTCAATGAGGAGAACGCGTCGGGCGGACGCGTCGTCACCGCCCCGACGAACGGGGCGGCGGGCATCATCCCTGCAGTGCTCCACTACGCACTCAACTACGTGAAATCGGTGGTCGACGGCGGCGAAGGCGCCAAGCACAGGGCCATCATCGACTTCCTGCTCACCTCGGCGGCGGTGGGTGTCCTGTACAAGGAGCGGGCCTCGATCTCCGGCGCCGAGGTCGGCTGCCAGGGTGAGGTCGGATCCGCCTCGTCGATGGCTGCCGGGGGACTGGCTGCGGTGATGGGCGGGATGCCCGAGCAGGTGGAGAACGCCGCCGAGATCGCCATGGAGCACAACCTGGGCCTGACCTGCGATCCGATCTCCGGGCTGGTGCAGGTCCCGTGCATCGAACGCAACGCGATCGCGGCAGGTAAGGCCATCAACGCCGCCCGAATGGCGCTGTGGGGCGACGGCCAGCACCGCGTCAGCCTCGACGAGGTGATCGAGACGATGCGCCAGACCGGTGCGGATATGTCGTCGAAGTACAAGGAGACCGCGCAGGGCGGCCTGGCCGTCAACGTCGTCGAGTGCTGAGGGTCTGAGTGCTGAAGTGTTGAGCGGCGGGCCTGGCTGGGTCCGTTGCGGGGGCTCGGGCTTTCGCTGAGGGGCTGGGGCCGGTGTGACCGGGGTCTGACGGCCGGGGCGGTGTGACCGTGGCCGGATTTCGGCCTGCCGGTGGATTGACCAATAGCAGCGGTGTTCTCGCCGCATCGTCGTCTGTCCCTCTCGGAATCGTGATGGTCCTCGCGCCTTCGGAGTCACGGATGCGACCGCCTCTGCGACGCGACGATGGGCCGTCGCGCCTTTCGGCGCTCAGCAATCGACTCAGAACCGCTCACCAGAGCCTTCGGCGGTGCGCCTAATCAGCAGGAATCCTTGCTGTCCCAAATGCGCCCGAGTGACATGGAACACGTGGAACCACTGTTCCAACTAAGTGCTAATGTAACGAAACGATAACGAAGCCGAACCGCGAGATGAGCGCGAAGGAGTGCCCCGTCGCATCCCAGAGATGCCATGGGGAAAGCCTGGTCCGCTACATGTGGGCAGGCTGCGGTGATCGTTGCGAAAGTGCCCCGGATTCGCCGGTTTCGGGGTTGACGCTCAGTCTCATCCCGTTAGGTTTGTTGGCGTGAGAAACGCACTCGCTGAACCGAAGACGCAAACCGACGTTCGTACTCCCGAGCTGGAGGACGGACAACATCTATGGCGGCTCGCGAAAGATACAGCCGTGCTCGATCTGAACTCCTCGTACTCCTACCTGCTGTGGTGTCGCGACTTCGCGGACACCTCGGTGATCGCACGGATCGACGGAGAACCCGCCGGCTTCATCACCGGGTACACGCGTCCGGAGAATCCGGACACCCTGATGATCTGGCAGGTTGCCGTCGACGAGAAGTTCCGTGGTCATGGACTCGCATCGACGATGCTCCATGATCTGGCCGACCGCACCGGCGCCCTGCGCCTGGAGACCACGATCACCGCGGACAACGCGGCGTCGAACCGTCTCTTCCAGGCGTTCGCCGATCAGCGCGGAGCTGGTTTCGACCGTCGCCCGCTGTTCACCCCGGATCTCTACCCGGACGGCCACGACACCGAATACCTCTACGAGATCGCACCGCTGTAACGAGCCGCATCCCGACACAGCGCGGACCCAGACACGCGAGTGAACTCCCGTGACACGGGTGATTCCCTGGATGCAAGGGTATTCCCGCGCCCGGTGTCCGAGGCGGAAGCGACCGCCGGCCGACCGGCAGACCAGCCGATGAGCCGAGATCCGATGAGCGATCACGCGAATCGGCAGCCCGGCGGCCGCGTTGCCACCGCCTGCAGCGCCTGCTCACGCGGCAGGCGCAGAATCCAGAAGTCGAAAGGACTCAAGTGATGACCGAAAGCACGACCGCACCGACTGACAAACCCGACATCTTCGAGACCCGTGAATCCGCCGTTCGCAGCTACTGCCGCTCATGGCCGGCGACCTTCGCCCGCTCGCAGGGCGCGAAGCAGTGGGACGAGGACGGCAACGAATACCTCGACTTCTTCTCCGGAGCCGGCGCTCTCAACTACGGGCACAACAACCCGATCGTGATGAATCCGCTCGTCGAATACCTTCAGTCCGGCGCCGTTCTGCACTCGATGGACATGAAGACCCCCGCCAAGCGCGAATTCCTGCAGACCTTCCAGGACCTCATCCTCAAGCCTCGCGGACTCGACTACTCCGTCATGTTCCCCGGACCGACGGGAACCAACACCGTTGAGGCAGCTCTCAAGCTCGCCCGCAAGGTCACGGGACGTCAGCACATGCTCTCGTTCACCAATGCCTTCCACGGCATGACGCTGGGATCGCTGTCGGTGACCGGCAACTCGATGAAGCGCGAGGGTGCGGGTATCCCGCTGACCAACAGCTCGAAGATTCCCTACGATGACTACTTCGACGGGGAGATCCCGGACTTCCTGTGGTTGGAGAAGGTCCTCGAGGATTCCGGCTCGGGTGTCGACAAGCCCGCCGCCGTCATCGTCGAGACCGTGCAGGGTGAAGGCGGACTGCGTGCTGCTCGCGCCGAATGGCTGCGTGCTCTGGCTGACCTGTGCAAGAAGCACGAGATCCTCCTCATCGTCGACGACGTGCAGGCCGGCTGCGGCCGCACCGGTTCGTTCTTCAGCTTCGAGGAGGCCGGCATCGAACCCGACATCGTCTGCCTGTCGAAGTCGATCTCCGGATCGGGTCTGCCGCTGGCGCTGACGCTGTTCCGTCGAGAACTCGATGTCTGGGAGCCCGGCGAGCACAACGGCACCTTCCGCGGAAACAACCCCGCGTTCGTCACTGCGACCGCCGCGATCAAGAACTTCTGGGCCGACAACGAGTTCCAGAACCAGCTCGCCGACACCATCGCCGAACTGCACCAGCGCCTCGACACGATCATCGAGAAGGCCGAAGGCGCCTCGATCCGCGGACGCGGTCTTCTGGCCGGCATCCACTTCGAGGACACCGAGGTGGCCGAGAAGGTCGCCGCCTACGCCTTCGAGCGGGGCCTGCTTCTCGAGACCTCGGGTGCCGAAGACGAAGTCATCAAGATCATGCCGCCGCTGACGATCGACTCGCGCGATCTGCAGGCGGGTCTGGACATCATCGAAGCCGGAGTGCTCGAATTCGCTCCGAAGGCCGAAGCCGTTCTGGCCTGAACCCACCTCTGCCGGGCCGGCGTCGCAACAGTGGCGCCGGCCCGCGCTATGGGCGAAATCGAGCTCATCTGCTCTATCGCCCATTCGGGCTGACGGATACCGTTGATTCAAGACGAAATTCCGCGGCCCACCCCTGAACATCACCGTCCCTTCCCGAAAGGACCACTTATGTACGTAGTCAACCGCGATGACCTCAACGACACCGACCGCGATGTGAAGTCCGAGACCTGGCGCAGCCGCCGTATGGTGCTCGGCAAGGAGCGCGTCGGCTTCTCCTTCCACGACACCGTGATCTACGCCGGAACCACCTCGACGTTCCACTACCAGAACCACGTCGAAGCCGTGTACTGCGTGCAGGGCAAGGGAACGCTGACCGACGAGGAGACCGGCAAGGTCTACCCGCTCCACGACGGCGTGATGTACCTCCTCGACGGCAACGAGAAGCACACGGTCGTCGCCGAAGAAGAGCTGCGCATGGCCTGCGTGTTCAACCCGCCGGTCACCGGTCGCGAGGTCCACGACGAAAACGGCGTGTACCCGCTCATCCTCGAGGACGAAGCGGCACCTGCGAACTGAGCTCCTGAGAACTGAAGGAGCAACCCTCGCCGAGGTGGCCGGCCGTTGAGATCGACCGCTGAGGTGGGGAACCGCTGAGGTCGGCCTCGCTCGGCCTCTGCGGACAACAGCTGAGAAAGGGCGGCCCGAGCATTGCGCTCGGGCCGCCCTTTCGTGCTGTCTGCCTGCTGATGAGCCGGTTGGTGGATCACGTCGACTGCAGGTGTGGTATTCTTCGGTTTGACGAAACTTCAACTATCGTGACGCAGTCTGCCGACATCACTCCAGTGACTTCGACTTTGGCATCCTCTGTTCGTTTTCATCTTGTCTCCCTCAACTCATTGGAGTGTTCATGAAGTTCCTCAATCGCGCCCTCGTGTCGGCGGTTGCTGCTCTTGCCCTTGTTGTAGGTCCGGCTGTTTCTGTCGAGGCGGCCGGGTCATCATTCGATGTGACCCAGCTGTCGGGAGATAGCGTCGTTGTGTCGGACTGGAACTGCAAATATACAAACGTTTACATGAAGCATAAGAAGTCCAGAATTGATGACTGGGATGTCGACACCGATATCCGTGGACGCCATGGTTGGACAGATACAGCGTGGTTTTCTGACTTCAGCAGCTCCAAGAAGGATCGGATCATGATCTGCCCGTCGTCGGACGGCCTCGGGAAATACACGCTAGGTCCTTCTGAAATCAGGGCGTACTATCACGGCGGTTCAGACTACGACGACTATGACGAAGTTGAACGTGCAGACTACACCAAGGGCTCGTTCTACGTCCGCGGGAAGACCTACGCATCGCTGTCCTCCAAGCGCAGCGGAAGCACCGTCACTCTGACCTCGACGACGAAGGTCTACAACCCCGAGAAGTACGGCAAGGTCAGCTACAACCCGAAGGTGAAGTTCCAGGTCAAGTCCGGGAGCAAGTGGAAGACCCTGAAGACGGTCGCCGCGAAGAAGGGCAAGGCCACGTACAAGGTGAAGTCGAAGAGCAAGAAGACCTATCGCGTCACCTTCAGCCAGGTCAGCTGGGCGACGGGAGCCACCTCGAAGTCGGTGAAGAAGTAGCAGCGAGCGTCCTACCGAAGGACCTTCGCCGCCGACTCCTGGTGCGAGTGCTTCATGCTATGCGCATCAGGAGATGGTCACCCATCGTTGCCTCTTCACGTTCGAGCTCACGGATCACCTCCACCATTGTCCGGAGTCTCGGTACGGAAATACCGTGTTCTTCGGCGATGTGCAGTACCGGCTCGTAATGTGCCGGAACTTCGGTGGGACGTTTGCGCACGTTGATGTCCCTCCAGATTCCCGAGCGTGTCTTCGTCTGACCTGCAAGCCACTCACAGAGTGAATTGAAAGCAGCGTCGACAGTGCTTGCTGGTACGTTCTTCCTATAGTGATCCGGTTCGAAAGCGTCGAAGCCTTCAAGCTGCAGACCAAGGGCGTCCGAGATCGCGAATACCTCGCGGGCGAGCTCGAGCATCGGAGCGCGGTTCTCGCTGATCACTATCGACATGTCGTGGTCGATGAACGAACTGGCGGTGAGCATCGCACCAAACGCCAGCTTGGACCAGAGGAAGCCGCTGACATTGTCGCTGACAATCGGCGTTCCCCAATGTGACAGTGAATCAGCCAGGTCACGTACTCGGTTGCTTGTTCCACCGGCGAATTCGCCGACTGCGATGGTGCCGATCCCCCCGTCTTTGACGACTCCTGGCTCGCCGAGATCGGCAAAAAGGTCGACAAATGCGAGCACTGTACGGTCGCGGCCGACATAGTCGGCGATTGTCGCCTCGTTGAGTCCGTTCTGCATTGATACCACATAGCCGTCGCTGCGGAGACGAGGTGCGATCCAAGTCATTGCCTTCTCGGTCGCTTGAGACTTCACCGCGAGCAGCACAGGGCCCAATTCTTCCGGAGCATCGTTGGGAACAAAGGCCGGAATATCCGTTTTGATAGACCCACTGGGACCGTCGATCATCAGTCCGCGATCGCGGATGGCTGCGACGTGGGCTTCATCGGTGTCGACGATCTGCACGGAGTGGCCGCCCAGGGAGAGATGTGCGGCAAGTGTGCCTCCTATGGCACCTCCTCCGACTACTGTGTAGGTCACTTCTGAGGGGGAAGGGGTGGATGTCATTCGACGGTGCTCACTTTCATTGGTGCGGGTATTGAGCGTCTGGTGCCGGCGTATCGATCTCGGTGCGCGTCTCGGGCCAATGAATCGGAAGATTGAGCGCTCCGGCGGCGGAGCCGCCGTCGACTCTCAATATTTCACCGGTGATCCATTCGGCCTCGGGGGAAGCGAGCCAGAGGACGGCACGAGCAATGTCGTCAGGTCGACCCTTGCGCCCGAGAGGATTGGCCGACACCTTCTCCACATAGTCGTCGCTGAGACGATTGAGGTCGCTGTCAACGACGACGAAACCGGGTGCCACCGCGTTGACCCTTATCCCCTGCGGCCCCAGTTCTAATGCGCTGGCTCGCGTAACCATTTCCAATGCGGCCTTCGAGGTCGTGTACGGTGCAGCACCGGGACGGGCTCGCAGCGCCGCGCCCGAGGAGATGTTGACGACGGACGGGTATCCGATCGGCAACTCGTTGGCGAGGTGACGGACTCGTTTGGCGAATTCCACTGTCAACAGCTGCGGCGTCCGCACATTGATCGACTGAACTGCATCCCAGACCTCAGCAGTGATGTCGAGCAGAGGGACGGCAGGATATATGCCCGCGGAGTTGATGAGGACATGGACGTCACCGTGGGAAAAGGCTGAATCGATCACGGAGGCCGGTGCCTCCGGTCGGCGCAAGTCGCACATGATCGTATTAACGACGGAACCGCTTCGGCGGAGGTCGTCGGCAACTACGGTGAGTGCCTCGGCATCAAAGTCGACGATGGTGAGTTGGACGCTTTGGTCGGCGTATTGATGTGCGATTTCTTTGCCGATGCCGCTCGCAGCGCCAGTGACGAGGACGTGAGGAGCGAATTCCGTTGTCATTCGATCTTCTTTCCCTTGGTCTCCGGCATAGTGAGATAGACGGCCAGACCGACTGCAGCCGCTATGGCGCAGTAGATCCACACTTTGTCGCCGATTCCGACGTCGTTCATCCACGTGATGATGTACGGAGCGGTCCCGCCGAAGACGGCCACAGCCAGAGCGTAGGGGAGTCCGATGCCGGTCGCGCGTACTTCCGGAGGAAACTGCTCGGCCATGATCACTGCGCAGTTGGCAGAGTAGCCGAGCAGCAGAGTCATGCCGACGATTTCGACGGCGAGGAAGACCCAGAAGTTATTGTCGAGGAAGTTGAGGAGCGGGAACGCGAGGATGAGGAAGCCACCGGCGAAAGCGGACATCGTCGGTTTGCGCCCGATCCGGTCGGAGAGAATGCCGACGAACGGCAGCAGGCAGATGAAGTACCCGATCGAGATGAAGTTGGCGGTCAGAGCCTGGTTGAGCGGGAGGCCGGTGGCGACATGGGCGTATGTTGGCAGGTAGGAGACCCAAATGTAGTACAGCAGGGTTCCGGCGATGGTGATGCCGAAGACTCGAGCGACGGCACCGGGATGCTTGATGAACATCGTGAGGTAGGAGCGCTTCTGCGTCGGTTCGTTTTCGCGAGCGGCCTTGGTGGCTTCGAACGACTCGGATTCAGCGACATTCGATCGCAGCCACAGTCCGAATAGTCCCAGCAGCGCTCCGAGCGCGAAGGCCAATCGCCAGCCCCAGGAATCGAGGGCATCGGAGTCGAGTGCCGAGGTGATGACTGCACCGATGCCGGCAGCGATGAGTCCCCCGGCTCCGACGGAGACCTGTTGCCAGGACCCGGCGAATGCGCGGCGCTTGGGGGCTGCGGCCTCAACCATGAAAGCCGAGGATGCTCCGAACTCACCACCGGCGGAGAAGCCTTGGAGCATGCGGGCCAACACCAGGATGATCGGAGCGGCGAGGCCGATCATCGAATAGTCAGGGGTGATTGCGATGAGAAGTGAGGCACCGGCCATCAGGCCGATGGTCAGTGCCATTCCCTTCTTTCGGCCGTGACGGTCGGCATAGTTCCCGAGGACCGCGGCGCCGATCGGCCGCATGATGAAGCCGACGGCGAAGACAGCGAGCGTGGCGAGCAGCGCCGCTGCTGGGTCATCGCCGGGGAAGAAATGAACAGCGAAGACTGAGGAGAATGTTGTGTAGATGGCCCAGTCGACCCATTCGACCGTGTTGCCGACGGCGCCGGCGAGCAGCGCTTTTCGACCTTTCTTCGACAGTTTCGTGTCGTGGGACAGGTGTGTCTGATGTGCTTCAGAGGACATGAGCTGTTCGTTCCTTCGTGCGGCGAATGGGGCGTCAAGGACCCCGGTTTCGGATGGAGGGAGCGGAATGGTTCGTTGTGACGAGATGGCACGGGGAAGAGTAGTAACTGCGGATTGATCGAGAGAAGGGTCGAGGCAGACCAATCAGTTCGCAGCGGGCAGTGCGAACTTGGCTTTCAGATGGTCGGCGAGCTGGGCGTGAGTGCCGAACCAGATATCGTCGAACGTTCGGATGTAGGCCAAGAGCCGGTCGACCATGGCAAGTCGGGAGCGGTGCCCGCTGATGTGCGGGTGGAGAGTCAGTTCGAAGACTCCTCCGGTGGCATACGCGGCGTCGAATTCGTCGATCCAGATCCTCTCGACATCGCGGGGTGAGAGATGGGGGCGCAAGCCTCCGAAGCGGTCCATCATGAAGTAGGGGGCATCATCCCTGATCCATTCGACAGGGATTTCTATGATCCCGGTCGGTTCGCCTTCGGCATTGAGCTCGTAGGGTTCGTCGTCGGCCATCAGGGAGGAGTCATACTCGAACCCGAGCTCCCTGATGACCCTCAATGTTGATTGGGAGAAGTCCCAGGACGGCGTGCGGATACCGGTCGGACGAGCACCGCTGAGCTGTTCGAGCACGTCGGTGGCACGACCGATGAGGTCGAGCTCGGCTTCATAGGGAAGAACGGTGTTGCGTTCATGGATCCACCCGTGCACGGCGACTTCGTGGCCGCCCGCAACGTACCCCTCAATGTCGTGCGGGTGGAGGAGGGCCGAAACCGCGGGGACATAGAAGCTGGTGGGAATTTCGTGCCGTGCGAGCATCGCGAGGATCCTCGGTACAGCGCTTCGGCTTCCGTACTCGCCTTGAGCGAGGGAACCCGGTGAGGTCTGCCCGTCGCGCAGGTATGGTGTTTCGTGATCGGAGTCGTAGGCGATGAGGACAGCACAGCGAGCCTGGTCTGGCCAACGTTGCATGACATCGTCGTGCACGAGACTGCGGCCAGCGCGTACGCGATTCACTTCCGCGCGCCATTGTTCTTGCGGCCACTGCCACGGCTCGGTGCTGGCGGATTCCGATGACGGATTCTGTGTGGACATTGCTTCTCCTGTCGGTTCGGGTCGTTCGGCATCGTGGCTCTACGTCAGACGGTGCTTCTCTGCGTCGTCGACGTCACTGAGCGCCACTTGGATCAAGGTCGCGGTCGGAGGTACTCGAGCGGGTCGAGCGGCTGTCCCTCAGTTGCATATTTACCGGCGATGATCGACGTCCACACCCGCTTGTAGGTGGCCGTTTGAATCGAGAGTTCTGCACTGCGGATCCCGGGCAGTGAGCCGAGCACTTCGGTTGTGTAGTGGAACAGCTGGGTGCGATCGCGGACGATGAACTGACCGGCAAGACTGCAGTTGCCAGTGGTCGCGGTGAGGTACTTCGTGGACGGATGTTCCGCGAGCGTGAGAGCGGTCTGCCTGAGGTGCTGAGGTTCGACAACCAGCCAGAGGTGGAACTCGGTGTTGAAGCCAAGCAACTCGGGTTCGACGAGAATCCGGAAATCGAGCACCCCGTGCTCTTTGAGCTGTTCGATTGTGCGGGCAGCGGTGTTTTCGGACTTGCCGATCGACGCTGCGAGGTCACCGAGCGAGGTCCGCCCATCGTGCATGAGCATGCCGAGTACCTTGACCTCAGACTGCGAGAGGTCGAGGTGAGGTGCTGGCTCTGGTTTGACGGGAGCGAGACGCGTCGGCTCTTTTGACTCGAACGGAGGAGCCCAATCTTGCCCAGAGGCGAAAGCATGTGTGAGGAGCAAGCTTTCCACCGACGCCGACGTCCCCTCGGTGATCTCAGAGACGATTCGGCTGTAGTCCGCGTCGGGAGGGAGAACCATCTCCGCGGCGATGTCGACGGAGCCCAAGAGTGTGTGGAACGAGCGAACTTCGATTCGCTCTCTCAGCCGGGGGATGAGCACGTCCAGGTCGCCATGTGCATTCGAGATGCGCATATAGATCGGAGTTCCCAAACCGAGTCGGACGACGTCCGTGGCACCGATGACACGAATCAGTCCTCGGCTGTGCAGGCTCTCATATCGACGGCGGACAGTGACAGCAGAAACACCGACTTGCTCGGCGACCCTCGACCACGGTGCGCGTCCGTCACGATGCAGTGCATCGACGATTGCGCGGTCTACGGGATCCAAGACTTCGCGTTCCAGTGTGTTCGTGTTCACATGATGATCATATTCGCCATATGAATGAAGTCAACAGTTGATTTGCTTCATGCAATGGATCGCAAATTAAAGTATGACCCATATCTGTCGGCTTAGTGGTGCCTGCTGCGGCACCACCTCGGTGCTGTGCTGAGTCGGACCATCCGTCGGCCGCAGGGCCTTACTCGCGGATCGTCAGGTCCGTTCCATCCATGTAGCCTCGGGATCCCCCAAATAGCTCAAAAGGACCCAAGGCTTCGTCGAGGGGAACGCCCACGATGGCAGGATCGTTCGTCTGGCTGCCACCGAAGCCCTTGGCACGGACGTTTTGGCTGTAGTGGATCTCGCTGATCTCAGCATCGGTGACCGTCCAGATGACCACCTGCGGTGGATCATCATTGACGAAGGTGAAGCGGCGGGGATCAGCCGTGACCGACCAGCCAGTCGCCTCGGCGAGGGCCTTCGCCAACTCAGCACGATCAATACTCATCAGTGCCTCCTCTGAAGGATCAAGGGATGGTTTCGGACTTCGGGAAAGCCGATCGGGCGCCCCGTGATGGGGTGCCCGATCGGCTATTCAGATCACTGTGCGTGCGGGATCAGACTGCTGATCAGACTGCTCGCGGCCTCACTCGGCGCGGGCAGCGTCGTCAGCGTCGGAACGCACCTTCTTCCCGCGGTCGCGCCAGAACTTCGCGGTGGTCACCTCGTCGGTGCCGTCCCAAGCGTCGACCTCGGTGTTGATGCGTTTGAACGTCGGCAGATCTCCACGGCGGAAGATCGGCTCCTCGCCGGCGCGACGCTGCTTCTGGTAGTTCTTCAGCAGCGAGAACACCAGCGGCGACAGCAACAGCAGAGCGAAGAGGTTGATGAGCGCCATGATCGCCATGAAGATATCGGCGGCGGTCCACACAAGATCCAACGCGGCGATCGCACCGACGAACACGGCCGCCATGACGATCACCTGGTAGATGCGCAGCGCGACCTTGCTCGTCGTCAGATGCTCGATGTTCGCCTCGCCATAATAGTAATTGCCGAGGATCGACGAGAATGCGAAGAGGAAGATCGCCACGGTCAGGAAGTGGATCGCCCACTGCCCGAGCTGGCCGCTCAGCGCCGTCTGCGTGAGCTGGATGCCCTCGGCGGAACTGCCGTACTCGGGGTTCGAAAGCAGGATGATGAATGCGGTGATCGAGCAGACGAGGATCGTATCGAAGTACACGCCGAGCGCCTGCACGAACCCCTGCTTGGCCGGGTGCGAGGCCGATGCCGTCGCCGCCGCATTCGGCACCGAACCGATGCCCGCCTCGTTCGAGAACAACCCGCGCTGAATGCCGAGGAGCATGACCGAACCGATGGTGCCGCCGGCGACCGAATGCACACTGAACGCCTCGGAGAAGATCGTCGCGATCATCGTGGGAACGGTGCCGATATTCATCACCACGACGATGATGCCGACGATGAGGTAGATGCCGGCCATGAACGGCACGAGGTAGGCGGAGATGTTCGAGATGCGTTTGGCACCGCCGGCGAAGATCGCGAAGGCGGCCACGGCGATGATCGCACCGGCGATCGCGGCGAAGGCCCCGTTCGAGGAGTCGACGTTCAGCGATGCCCCGACCGCGTCGACGATCGAATTCGACTGCACCGAGTTGAACACGATGCCATAGGTGATCGCGACGATGACGGCGAAGACGAGTCCGAGCCATTTCATGTTCAGCCCGTGCTTGATGTAATACGCCGGACCGCCGCGGAAGTTCGGGCCGTCCTTGAGTTTGTAGAGCTGGCCGAGAGCCGACTCGGCGAAAGCGGTGGCGCCGCCGACGATCGCCGTCAGCCACATCCAGAACATCGCACCAGGACCACCGAGCGAAATGGCCAACGCCACGCCCGCGATATTTGCAGTGCCCACGCGGGAAGCCGCCGAGATCGAGAAGGCTCGGAACGGCGAGATGTTCCGGTTGCCTTCGGCATCCCGTCCGCCCGGCTCCACCAGCGTGCGGAACATCTCCGGCAGCAGCCGCACCTGGACTGCTCCCGTGCGGATCGTGAAATACAGGCCCGTGGGGATGAGTACCGCCACGAGGACATATGACGAGACAGTGCTCACGCTGTCGAACGCACTCTGGAGCATCTCCAACGAACTGCGCCTCCTTCGGCAATCGTGCTTGTGAGTCGACGGGGACGGGAGTGAAGACTCCGTCCGTGGTTGCCCCCAGTCTGTCATCAACGGTGGGTCAGTGGAGCAGTGGCCCCTGTCGAATAGGGACTGCCCTGTCGTGACCGGGCGTCGGCTCGTCCTTCAGCAGCACTTCGGTGGCCGCTCTCGGGCGCGCATGGTCCGGAACGGACCGCCGTCACTTCCGAGCACGCAGCGTCGACCAAGCGAACGTCAAGCTCCGGCACCAGCAGGATTCACGTCCCGTCCACCCGCATATCACCGGGAACTCGCCCTCGCAGCCTAGGCTGGCCGCCACAGCACCACCCGTCCACCTGCCGAGCACAGCTCGATCGGCCGCCCGCACCAACGCTCGATCCCCACCCTCGCCATTTCCGCGGAGGAGTTCAGAACATGCCCATCACCCTCATCACCCCCACCGCCGGACCCGCCCCGCAGCGACCCGCCGACCTGGCCGATCCCTCTCGTCACCGTGTCCCGCCCCTGGTCATCGCGCATCGCGGAGCGTCCGAAGACTGGCCGGAGAACACCATCCCCGCGTTCATGGCCGGCATCGACCAAGGCGCGGACATGATCGAGACCGATGTGCACATGAGCGCCGACGGTGAACTCATCATCATGCACGACACCACCGTCGACCGCACCACCGACGCCCGCACGCTCTACCCCGGCCGCACCGACCGGTCGATCGCGGCCATGAACGCCGCCCAGATCGCCACCCTCGATGCCGGGCGATGGAAGGGTGAGCAGTTCGCCGGAATCGGTGTGCCCCGCCTCGCCGAGGTGCTCACCCTCGTCCACGACACCCGCACCGGCCTGCTGCTCGAGGTCAAACACCCCGAACGCTATCCCGGAATCGCCGAGGCGATCGTCGAGTCCCTGCGCGCCGTGCCCAACTATCTGGAGCGGGCATTGGCCGCTGGCATGCTCGTCGTCCAGTCCGCGAACTGGGCATTCATCAGCGAATTCCACGGGCTCGCACCCGAGATCCCCGTCGGCATCCTCGGCCGACCGTGCCCTGACGAACTCCAGGACTTCGCCGACTGGGTCGACCAGATCAACCCCGAATTCCGCGCCGCCGACGAGGACTTCGTCACCGCCGTCCACGAACTCGGAATGTCGAGTCTCGTGTGGACGGTCGACGACCTCGGCGAGATGGAGCGCGCCATCGACGTCGGAGCCGACGGCATCATCACGAACACCCCCGACCGCCTCGTCGAAATCGTCGAAGCGCTCTAGGCCGATCAGCACCCTCGCCGAGGCGGCCCCACCGAACGTCGTGCGCAGCGTTGCATACGGGCTCGGGGTGCCCCACCTCGGCGCGAATCAGCGTGGTCGGTCGGGGTGTGCCGTCCGCCGTTGCGGGGTTGAGCCCGTCTCCGCGGTTCAGTCCGCTGTGCTGTCTTCGACGGCCGCCTCGGTGTCCGACCTCCCGGGTTCGGAGTCCCTCCGACGCCTGGTCACGGCGTCGAGGGTGACGATCGCGAGCACGATGGCGCCGAGCGTGAAGAGGATCATTCCCAGCGCCCACGCGGGGTAGCCTCCATCGGTTCCGAAGGCGAAGCCGATGACGATGGAGGTCGACGTCAGGCAGAAGTAGAGGCCGCCGGCGACCGTGAGGAATGTCAGCGTATGGGCAAGCTTCGGGCGCGTCTGCTTCGGCCAGGGACCCACGACCGGGTCAGGAGTCGGCAGCGTGCGTGACTCCGCGACGGCGCGGAGGGCGAAGACGGCGGCGACCGAGCCGACCGCCGCGGCGATCGCGTTGAGGGCATCCATCCACGTCCACAGCCCGGACGCCATCACCCAGTCGATGAACTGCCAGTACGGCGGGAAAAGCGGCACCGTGCGCACCAGCCAGACGACGATCGTCATGGCCGCCGTGATGAAGAGGAACGTCGCGGCCGTCTTGCCGTGACGGCGAGCTCGGGCGTCGAGTTCGGCGCCCGCAGCGGTTGTGGGGGTGGCTGCGTCGGTGTCGGCGTCGAGATCGGGATCTGCGGCGCCTTCGCGTTCGTCGCTGGCCACGGTGCTGTCTGCCTCGTCGCTCGCGGCGTCTGGCACGGGCGCGACTCGGGAGACCGTGACGGCGAGGACCTGGGCGACGATGAGCGGATAGGCCAGGTCGGCGACGAAGACGATCGCCGTGAGGGCAGTGAGGAATGGGACATCGCCCTCAAATCCGTCCGAGGCGAAGATCGATCCCAGCCCGGCGAACACGAAGTAGAGGACCGTGATGACGATGAAGACGCTGCGCTGGATCGACCTCAGCTGCCGTCCGACGACGACGGCGGCCGCGCCGGCGATGACGAACAGAACGAGCCGAAGCAGGTCGAAATCGCTCACGCCGGAGAGCCCGGTGAGTCTGGTGGGAGCGGTGAGGGCAACTGCCTTCGCTCCGATCCATGCCGCGATGAAGACGACGAAGGCGACGACTGTGATGGACATGCTGGTGCTGCCCATGGCTGTCGGCGCGGCGGGAGGGGCCGCCTCGTGGGCGGTTCCCGTGGTCTCGTTCGGGGTCACGCTCATGATTCCATCATTCCATAGAACCAGTGTCCTTGCTTTTTGGAGCGGTGGGGATCATCGCTCTGCCCTCGCGTGTGCCGGTCCGAAGTGAGACGCTGGGGCCATGCCGAATGAACTCGCCGCTTCGACCAGCCCGTACCTGCGCGCTCATGCCGACAATCCCGTGGACTGGCGGATGTGGTCGCAGGATTCCCTCGCCGAGGCGGCTCGCCGTGACGTGCCCCTCCTCATCTCGATCGGCTACTCCACCTGCCACTGGTGCCATGTCATGGCGCACGAATCCTTCGAAGACGAGGCGGTCGCGACACTGATGAACGAACGCTTCGTGCCGATCAAGATCGATCGCGAGGAGCTGCCGGACATCGACGCCTACTACATGAACGCGCTGCAGGCGATGACCGGGCAGGGCGGCTGGCCGATGACGATCTTCGCGACCCCGACGGGCAGTCCTTTCTATGCGGGCACCTACTTCCCGTCCGCTCCACGCGGGAACCTGCCCGCATTCACCCAGGTGCTCACTGCTGTCTCGCAGACGTGGACCGATCGCCGCCCCGAAGTCGACCAGATGACCAAGCGCATGGACCGCGGGCTCGCCGAGATGGCCGATGCCGTGACGAGCGCCCTCCCCGCCGAGGCGGCTGCTGAGTCGCTGAGCCCCGACGAGCTCGATTCCGCCGCCGCGGCCCTCCTCGATTCCTACGATCCGGCCTGGGGCGGGTTCGGTGCGGCGCCGAAGTTCCCGCCGATGATGAACGTGCTGCAGCTCTTGGCGGCGTTCGTGCGATTGGGCGGGACCACCTCGGCGAATGGGGCAGGCGGCGACGCGACCGCGGTGAGTTCTGTGGAGGACGGGGCCACCTCGGCGAATGAGTCGTCGAAGGGGACGGACGTTCACCCCGTGGATCGGGTGCGGTCCGAAGGGCGGTTGGGCTGGCTCGGTGCCGACGGGCACCTGAGCGGCGAACTCGTCCTCGACTGCCTCATCGCGGTCCGCAGTACGCTCGCGAGAATCGCCTCGGGTGGCATGCGTGACCAGGTGCGCGGAGGTATCGCCCGCTACAGCGTCGACCGGCAGTGGTTCGTGCCGCACTTCGAGAAGATGCTCTACGACAATGCTCTCTATCTGCGCGCGGTGGTCGCGTGGGCGAAGGTCGAACGCGCTCTGGACCCGGCGTCGAAATGGCTGGCGCTGGCTGAGCGGGAGATCGCCGAAACCGCGGACTTCCTCATCGACGACCTGTCGACAGACGACGGGCTCATCGCCGCACTCGACGCCGATTCGCTCAACGCTGCCGGGGTCTCCGAGGAGGGGGCGGCGTATGTGTTCACGCCCGAAGATTTCGCCGAAGCCGGGCAGGCGGGTCTGCTCGGGCTCGTCGATCCGCCGGCCGGCGCGGAGCTGTCGGGTCAGGTGGTCGCGGCCGTGCGCATCATCGACTGGCTGGGCATGGAGGATGTGCCCTTCGACGCCGAGCACCCCGCACCGTGGAACATCGCCGACACCCGGCACCAACGTGAGATCCTCGACGAGATCCGGGCTCGGCGCGCACAGCCGGCCCGCGACGAGAAGATCATCACCGAGTGGAACTCCCTCGGCGTCACCTCACTCGCCGAGGCGGCCCTGTACATGGGTGCGAGTGCAGAGGATTCGAGTGGTGCGGACGGTGCCGCCGAGAGTTCGGGGACAGCTGATGGTGCCGCCGAAGCGGAGCGGTGGGGGAGAACCGCGCTGCGGTTCTGGACGGCGATGCATGCGCGCTTCGACGGTGCGGGTGACGAAGGCGCAGGTGGCGATGGTACGGGCGACGAAGTCACGGTTGCCGAAGGAGGAGCGGATCTGAACGGCAGTGGTGCGAAGGAATTCGACCTGCGGCGCAGCTTCACCGACGGGAGGGCCGGACCCGGGCGCGGGGGACTGGCCGACTGGGCGCAATTCATCACCGCTGGAATCACGGTTCGGCAGCTGCGGGGCGGGGCCGCCTCGGTGCCGGTGGGATTTCTGGCTGAGGCGACCGCGCAGATGCTCGACCTCTTCACCGCGGGCGAGCCGGATGACATGCTCGAGGTCGTCGATTCGCTCGGTGACGGGATCATCGATGTGAAGTCAGCGGACCCGGTGGACAACACGGTGCCCTCTGGCCGGTCGGCCGCGGCCGAGGCGGTGCTGCTGCTCGCCGAACTCGGCGCCGAAGCAGGCGGGGCCGATGCTGCGACAGGCGCTGCGGGTGGCGGTGTGGCCGGTGACGACGGTGCCGGTGACGGCATCGTCGGGTCAGGCGGGGTTGTGCCGGTGAGCACCGGTCGGCTGCTCGAGGTGCGCGACCGGCTGCTCGGTGTCTATCGGGCGCTCGCCGGACAGGCTCCGCGCGGCTGCGGACACGCACTCTGGCAAGCCGAGCGGGCGCTGGGTCCCGTGCGAGTCGCGACCCGCGAGACGGAACTGCGACAAGCTGCCGTTCGGCACCCATCCGTGACTCTGCTGACGGACTCGACCGGGGTGCCGGGGCCGGATGGCGGCGAGATGGACGTCCCCGCGGGGACGGCGATCGTCTGCCGAGGTACGCAATGCTCCCTGCCGGTCGGAACGGTCGCCGAGCTTTCGGCGCTGCTGGACGGGTAGGGAGAGCCGCCTCGGCGATCTGGGTCAGGGCAGTCGGCGGACCCGTGCGGATGTTCGGGAAATAGAGCTATTCCGTCGGCGACGGAAAGGCGGTATTATATGAACATGCCTGTTTCGTTCGACGCTCAGCCGCTAGACACTGAATCCCAGCTTCTTGACGCTGCTGAGGATCAGCTGCGTCGGCGGCTTCCTGCGGACTGGCAGGTCGGTATTGATCGCGGGGACGACCGGCGCGGTAGGGCAGTTCAAGCGGACGGTCGGCTTCGGATCAAGGCACCGGGAGCGCGGGAGCGCTTGATCCCTGTGGAGGTGAAGCGCACTCTCGAACCTCGCGACATTCCATCGGTGGTCGAAGCACTGATGAAGCGGTGGGTCGGCAGTCGGGGGGAGCCGGCCGTGGTCGTCACCAAGTACCTGACGTCGTCGGTACGCGACAGACTCAGTGCGGCGGGATTGTCCTATGTGGATGCGACCGGAAACGTTCGACTCGAGATCGACGATCCGGCACTGTTCGTATCCGATCGTGGGGCAGATGCGGATCCATGGCGAGGTCCGGGGCGCCCGAAGGGAGACCTGAAGGGGGCGCCGGCGGCGGCCATTGTCCGCGCCCTGTGTGATCGGCCCGGGTCATGGCGCATGCGGGAGCTGATCGAAGCAGCAGGTGTGTCGGCCGGCTCCGTCTACCGAGTGGTCGACTTCCTCGAGGCGCAGGACCTGGTGGCGCGCGAGGCTCGGGGAGAGCTTGATGTGAAGGACTGGGCCGAGTTGCTGCGACGCTGGAGTGTCGATTATCGGTTCCTTGAGACCAACTCCGTGACCTCATGGCTGGCTCCGCGCGGCATCGACAGCATCATCGATCGTGCCGTCTCAGAGGGTGCAGACGACTACGCCGTCACCGGGTCCCTTGCGGCGGCGACCTGGTCGGAATATGCCCCGACGCGCTCAATCATGCTCTACGCAGACCGGCCGAGTGAGATTGCGAGTCGGTGGGGACTGCGCTCCGTCGACTCTGGGGTGAATGTGCTCGTGGCCGTCCCCGCCTACCCTGTTCTGACCCGCCGGGTGTCGGTTCGCAACGACGGACTGCGAATTGCGGCTCCGGCTCAGGTTGCGGCGGATCTGCTGACGGGGCCGGGCAGGGCTCCAGCGGAAGGTGAAGATTTGATCCGCTGGATGCGAGCAAACGAGGAGATGTGGCGATGAGCGACGACCTGCTGGTCCGGTCGCGCTCGACTCTGCTCGATGCTCTTGAGGCGCTGAGGGCCCAGGGCCATGCGGTGATAGTCATCGGCGCGCAGGCCGTCTACCTGCGCACCGGCGGCATCGACGTTGCATTGGCGGAAGCGACCAAAGACAGTGACGTGACCATCGATCCTCGACGGCTCAACGATGCGCCGCTGCTCGAGGAGGCGATGCGGTCGGCGGGGTTCTTTCCTTTGGACCAGCCTGGTTCGTGGGCACGTGAAGACGGAATTCCCATCGACCTTATGGTTCCTGAGGGGCTTGGCGGCGGCGGACGTCGGGGCGCTCGGATTCCTCCGCACAGCAAGCGGGCGACCCGGAAGGCGCGAGGGTTAGAAGCGGCGCTCGTCGATTTCGGTGAACTCGAGATCTCTGCCATCGATCACGGCGATGGTCGCACAATGCGCGCCAATGTCGCCGGAAGCGCCGCACTGCTTGTGGCAAAGCTCCATAAGATCGCGGAGCGCGTTGAGGCGCCGCATCGGCTCAATGACAAAGATGCACACGATATCTACCGAATTCTGCGAGCTGAAAGCACGGATGATCTGAGGCGTTCCTTCTCCGGCCTGTTGTCCGACGAGTTGAGCCGAGTCGCCAGCGAGGAGGCTCTCGCTCATCTTGCCCGCCTCTTCGCCGCAGGGGATTCGGCCGTGGGGTCGCTGATGGCTGGGCGCGCTGAGGTCGGTATCGGGTCTCCGGCTGAGGTGTCTGCAGCGTCGGCGGTGCTCTCTTCCGACCTTATCGACGCGCTGAGGAGGGACAGTTAGGGCGTCACCTTGGCGATGTTCGGGAAATACTGTTATTACGTCGGCGGCGGAAAATGGTAATTGTCCGAATCTCGATCCGCTCGGGCGCTGCACGGACGAATATCCCCAGCGGCTCGGTCCCAGGTGAGCCGTTCGATGCCGGAGAGGACGAGGTGGAGTCCGACGATGAACTCGGACTTCGCATCGAACTTCGCGAACTCGCCGAGGACGGAGTGGACGAAGGGGAACTCCTGCTCATCGAAGCTCGACCAGCGGTCGATCTGCTCGGCGAATTCGGCATCGGCATCGTCCATCGCGTCTCTGTCGATCGCCCCCTGGGAGACCTCCGCGCCCATGCCTGAGGCGTAGTTGACCACGGCCAGCGAAGCGTGGAACTGAGTTGTGAGGTCGAGCTCGGTGCGCTGGAGCGCCTGGCCGATCCGCTCCCAATAGGTCAGCGAGTTCGGTTCGTCCGGACCCGCCTTGATGAGCTGTCCGGCGAGCCAGCGATGCTCGATCATCTGAACGAACAGGCAGAGGACGAGACGGCGGATGTCGGCCAGCGCCTCGGCCGTGGCCGTGCTCGTCGACTCTGCTATATCGATTCCCGGGTATTCGGCGAACATCGGCGGAGTCGCCTCACCGGCATCGATGAGCTCGTCGGCATCGTCGAGGGCGCGCCCGAGGAGTTCGTCGGCGACGATCGCCATGAGCTCGTCCTTGCCTGAGGCGTACCAATAGAGGCTGGCCACGCCGCTGTCGAGCTGGGCAGCCAGCCCACGGAGGGTCACCTTCTCCGCGCCGACGGCATCGAGCGTGGCGATCGCTGCTTCGATGATCTGGTCGAGTGAGAGCGAAGCCCGCGCACGGGACTGCCTGCCGCCGCCTCGGCGACGGAGATCCGCGCGGTCGGCCCCGCGCGCTCGAGCTGCCGCTCCGCGGGCCTGGGCCGCTGCTCGGCGAGACTGCCCCGCTTTCCGGGCTTGAGTCGATCGTTGGATCCGCGCCGCTCGGGCGGCTCGGGGATCGGATTCGGTCGCTCGAGGATCCGCCTCGGCGGATCGGGGAGAATGCGGGGCGCGACCACGCGAGCGCGGGTCCGAGCTGCCGCGCGGATGCCGGGGTGTGTCAGAAGCCATGGTTCGAATCTACCGAGGGACTTGCCAAGTATCAAACAACGTTCTATTCTCGAACATGGTTCGACTTACTCGAACAACGTTCCATAAGCGAACGCGGTTCGATGAATTTCCTCCCTTCGATCTGAAAGGACCGCTATGACTACCCCAATCCCAGCTCTCGGCGCCGTCGAGACTCCGTCGCGCAAGCCGCAGAGTCTCCGCGCCGCCTGGCCCGCCCTCGTCGCCCTGTGCCTGACCATGCTCGTCGAGATGGTCGACAACTCCATCCTCAACATCGCGCTGCCGACGATCGGCCGCGACCTCGGCGCCTCACCGACCGATCTGCAGTGGATCGTCGGCGCCTATTCGCTCACCTTCGGCGGCCTGCTCATGGTCGGCGGCACGATGGGAGACAAACTCGGCCGACGGCGCACCCTCCTTGTCGGGCTCGCTCTCTTCGGACTCGCCGGACTCGCCGTGCTGCTCGTGACCACGCCGGCCCAGCTCATCATCGTGCGCGCCCTCTCCGGCGCTTTCGCCGCCTTCATCGCCCCGCTGACGATGTCCCTGATCTTCCGACTCTTCGATCTCGACGAGCTGCGCAACAAGGCGATCGGCCTCATCATGGTCGTGTCGATGATCGGCTTCGCGCTCGGTCCGACACTCGCCGGGCTCGCCATCGCCAGCTGGCCATGGCAGGCCCTCCTCGTGCTCAATGCACCCGTGGCAGCCCTGGCCTGGCTGGGTGTGCGCTTCGGTATCGCCCCCGATGATCCCGCCGACCGTCGCACCGGCGGCGCCGACGTACCCGGAGCCGTGCTCTCGGTCGCCGCGCTCGGCTTCCTCCTCTACGGCTTCACCGCCGGAGTCGAGAACGGCTGGACGGCCCCGCTGACCATCGCCGTCTTCGCCGCCGGCGTGCTCTCACTGGTGGGCTTCATCTGGCGGGAGAAGACTGCGGCGGATCCGATGCTCGACATGAAGCTGCTCGCGCTGCCGACGGTCAGCGGCTCGGCGATCCTCCAGACCGCGACGATGATCGCCATGGTCGGTGTCATGTTCGTCTCCACTCAGCTCTACCAGTTCGCCTGGGGGTGGACGCCGCTGCAGGCCGGGCTCGCGAACCTGCCGTTCGTCGTCGGTATGCTCCTCGCCAGTCCGTTCGTCGACCGTGCCGTCGCGAAGTACGGTCACCGCGCGGCATCGATCGGCGGCGTCGGCCTCGTCCTCATCAGCCTCGTCATCTGGATCTTTGCGCTCTCGCACGGATTCCTCTGGTGCGCGATCGGCATGCTCATCATGACCTTCGGCATGCGGACCGTGATGACCACCGGCGCCGTCGCGCTCGTGGGCGCACTGCCCGAGACGCACACTTCGATCGGTTCGGCGCTCAATGACACCGCGCAGGAGCTCGGCAATGCCGTGGGTGTGGCGATCGTCGGCACCATCATGGCCACCGTGCTCGGGTCGACGCTGCCGCAGGGTGCCTGGGATTCGGCGATAGTCGCCGGCTTCATCCACTCCCAGCAGATCTCGTTCACCGTACTCGCCGGCATCGTCCTCGTCCTCGGGTTCATCGGGGCGCGGACACTGACGAACTCGAAGGCCACCGAGGATCACTGAGTCCTTCGACGCGCACTGAAGCGCACTGAAGCGATCGATGAGCACTGAAGCGTTCGACGAGCGCTGACAGCTACGCGGCCGCCTCGGCGCTCATGTGAAGACGTGGCCCCGCCTCATTCCCCGAGGTGGGGCCATGCTTATTGCTCCGCTGGACGCAGCGCTGCCTCATTCCGAGGCGGGGCCGCGCGTATCACTCGACGAGGCGGAGCTCGCGGTAGCGATTGAGCGCGGCGGCGATCTCCTGAGCACGGGGCCGGGTGATGTGTCCCGGGTGGTCGCGATGACCGGTGAGTCCGTCGATGCCCTGCTCGTCGAGCATCTCATCGATCTCCGCCAGCGCCTCGGTGATCGCGGTCCGACCGTCGAAGATCTCCGCGAGGTATTCGAGGGCCTCGGCGACGCCAGCCGTCTGCTGGGCATCGACGATCTGAGAGACGGCGAGGAGATCGATGAAGGCCCTGCCGAACTGGATCCGGTCCGTGCCCTTGGCCCGCGCGGACTTCGTCTTCGAGGCCGGACGCAGAGCCTTCGCCGTCGGGACCCGCGGCGCCGGGGTACCGACGGAGTCGTCATCAGTGACGGCGTCGTCATCGGTGACTGCACCCGAGAGTGCTGCGGGGTCGATGCCGACGAGTTCGTGCGCCTGCTCCGTGACGTCGCGTGGGATGTAGGCGTCGAGGGCGATGACGTGGTCGGCGACCTCGAAGAATGCGCTCGAGCCGCCGGCGACGAGCACCGTGGAGACACCTCGGCGGTCGAGCAGAGGTCGGACCCGGTCGACGAAGGGGGTGATCGGCTCCCGTTCTGCAGGGATGAGGGCGCGCATCCGACTGTCACGGATCATGAAATTCGTCGCCGAGGTGTCCTCGTCGATGAGCAGCGTGCGCGCGCCGACCTCGATCGCCTCCACGAGGTTGGCCGCCTGTGAGGTCGACCCGCTCGCATTCGTCGTCGAGAAGGATCTCGTGTCAGTACCGGATGGGAGATTGGCGATGAAGGGAGAGATATCGTCTCCGGTCACGGCTCGACCGTCTTCGGCGCGAATCGCGGTGGCGCCGGGATCCGCGATGACCCATTCGCGTCCGTCGCCGGCGATGTGCGGATGGACGCCGCGTTCGAGTGCGCGCAGAATCGTCGATTTGCCGTGGTAGCCGCCGCCGACGATGACGGTGACCCCGCAGGGGATCCCCATGCCCGTGAGGCTGCGGCCGCTCGAGAGTTCCACCGTGTGCTCGAGCTCGGGAGGAGAAGCGAAGGGGACGGCATGCGCGGCGTCCATCGGTTCATCCGAGTCGCCTGCGCTGCGGGGGAGGATCGCGCCGTTGCCGATGAAGCCGACCAGGCCGGCCTCACCGAGGTGGTCCCGCAGCTCCAGCTGATCGCGGTGGAGCTGCACATGCTGACGGAATCCGTCGACGCCGCCGTTCCATTTCTCACACAGGAACATCGCACGAGCGAGGTCCGGCAGATCCTGGGTGAGGAGATCGGCGGCGCGATGGCCGAGGATCCTCCGGCCGCGAGCGGGCAGATTGACCAGCAGTCGCGCTTCGACACCGGCATCGTCGATGCGCACGTTCGTGCGCTCGAGCACCTCCTGGCCGGGGCGGCCGAGGATGATCGCCTTCCGGTCGAACCGGCCCAGCGCGGTGTTGCCGGCGCGGAGCAGGTAGTCGGCTGCGGCGATGCGGTCCTGCCGATCAGTGATCAGTTCGGGCGGGAGTTTTGCGTCAGCATGCTCGATGCGCACACGCACCTTCGACGGCGAGGCGAAGGGGTCGGCCTGGACGCGGTCGACGAACAGGGTGACCGAACCGAACCGGTAGCGCCCTCGGATCTGCTTGAGATTGCCGTAGCTGCGGCCGTCGAGTCCGTGCAGTGTGTCCGCGAGATTCGATCGTTGGGGGCTCATCCCAGTCATGCTACGGGATGCACCACCCACGGTGACCACTCAGAAGTGGCCTCGGTCCGGAGGCGACTGCTCGGTGCTCGGTGCCCGCTTAGGCCGCAGCGCGGATTCCTGCACGCCGGTCGCTATTCGGCGACCGGAGACCGCTCTACGTCCCTCGTTCAAGGAGCAGCGCGGATGTCGACTCGTCGACCTTTCGACAAGTGCGCGCCACCTTGAACGAGGGCTCGGGACGGGGCGGAGGGGTGAAAAGTGCGCTTCGGCTTGAACGATGGGTCGGAACAGGAACGACGGGGTCGGAAGAGCTGATCACTTCTCTCGGGCGGAATTCACTCAGGCGGAGGTATTCTCGCCGAGGTAGAACGCCGCTGCGTTGCCCCAGAACACGGCGTCGGCTTCGTCGGGGGTGAGGGCGTCGCGGATGAGTTCGAGGTCGGAATCGGCGAACGGGCGTTCGGCCCGGGTCGAGGGCAGGTCGGTGCCGACCATGAGCGCACTCGGGTCGGTGTCGACGATGAGGCGGACCACCTCGGCGGGGTCGAGCTCCACCCGTCCGAACCCGGTGGCCTTGACCTTGACCCCTCGTTCGACGAGCGGAAGGAGGTTGCGCAGTCCGTCGGCATGCATGCCGAGGTGATCGATGCTCACCGCCGGCAGATCGGCGATCTTCGCGGCGAGGTTCTCATCGATCGTGCGCGCGTCGATGTAGAGCTCGGAGTGCCAGCCGACGAGATCATGAACCCGGCGGGCGAAGCGCTCGAGGTCATCGAGGGTGGCGGACCCGCCACGGGCGACGTTGAAGCGCAGCGCCTTGACTCCCGCCTCGTCGAGGGACTTGATGACGCCGTCGCTGGTCTCCGGCGGAAGCTGGGTGACACCGACATAACTGAAACCCAGCGCCTGCAGTGCCTCGACGAGGTAGCCCTGGTCGAAGCCCTGGAACGATCCCGAGACCACGGCGCCGCCGGCGATGCCGAGACCGTCGATGCGGGCCTGGTAGTCGGCGACCGTGAAGGGATCGGGCATGAAGCCGTTGTTCTCGATGAGCGGATGACTCGGATCGATGATGTGCAGGTGGGAGTCGAAGATGCGCGGGTGTGCGGGCGTGGTCATCGGCGGGCGCCTTCTGTCGGAGTCTGCTGGGACTGGTGGTGGTCAGGAATCAGTGCGCCTGCGCGGCGATGCGCTCGTCGAAGCGTGTGCGGCTGACGATGCCGCGCTTATGCGTGCCGACGCTGATGACGGCATGCTCGTCGCGAGCTTCGACGGCGAACTCGAGACTGCGGTGGTCCGCATGAGTCACAGTGACATCGATCGTCACCGTCGACCCCGGAACCGTGGGTGCCTGATGGCTGAGGTCGACGTGGGTGCCCAGGGTGAGATCATCTTCGCCGAGGTGGTCCTTGATCGATTCGACGCACGCCCATTCGATGATGGCGACCATATATCCGGTGGCGAGGACGTCGGGCATCTCAGCGAACCCGGGCGCCTCGGGGAGGATATGCGGCACGGTCCTCTCCGGCGGGACGGTGTACTCCATGCGGTGAGTGAGTCCGGCGGCGAGTGATTCGCTCATCGAGTCTCCCTGGCAGTAGTTGTAGCGGCTGGCGATGTTCTGGCGGGCGTTGCGGCAGATGAGGTGGACGGCGAGTGTGCGGCAGGAGCCGTGGTCGGAGCACCTCGGCGATGAGCCGCGCCTGCGAACTGAACTGCGCAGAGAGCGTCGGCTTCGGCACCCCTGACTCCGCGACGATGCGGTCGACGCCGATGGCATCGGCGCCTTCGGTGCAGAGGGCGGAGGCGGTCTCGAGGATGTGCCCGCCGGATCGGGACAGATCCATGCCATGAACTTACAGGTCTGCAAATTTTCCGGTCAAGGGTCTGTCGTCGCCGGGAGAAGCGTGAGCTCCAGGCGTTCGCCGGGCGACTCGTCGTTCACGGCGCAGCGCAGTCGTCGATTCGTGCGCAGTTCGACAGACGCGCTGCGCCTTGATTGACGCTGGAGGAGCACGGAGTCTGGATATCGGTACCGGGGGTAACGATCGCGTTAAGGGATCGGTGTCGGAACCCATCGGGGTTCACGCCGTTATAGTGTGATGGAGTTCACAGAGTCGTGGACGGGCGGTGACGATCAACGGAGATCACGTCTCCGCCGCTTGGGCTCGAGAAAGGGCGAGGATGTCCGAACGGACGGCCGGATCAGCAACAGCGGACCCTGCACTGCAGACCAACGTCGATGACCTGATCGCGCAGTATGACGAGGAACTGCCGCAGCGCACTCTGACCCGTCGGCTCGACCTCGGCGTCGGTGTCGTCTGCTTCGTCGTCTCCCTGTTCGTGCTCGACCAGGTGTTCTTCCCGCTGCGACAGGGCAACCAGTTCTATCTCATGTGGTTCCTCGCCTTCGTGCTGCCGCTCGTCTTCGTCTGCTATCGGCCCGGCTTCGGCCGCAAGGCTGAAGCCGCCGACAAAGCCGCCGACAAAGCCGCCGGCAAAGCCGCCGACAAAGCCGCCGACAAAGCCGCCGACAAAGCCGCGGACGCGGCGGGATCGGCCACCGCCGGGGCCCCGGACGGGGTCGAGGACGGAAGCGCAGACGAGGGCACGGGCCGACGCTCGGGTGGGGCCGCCTCGGCGAAACCGGGCACGACGAACCCGACGAAACGTGCGAACTCCACGAAACGTGCGAAGAACGACAACCCGTCGATCATCGACTGGGCGCTCGTCGTCATCACCTTCCTCACCTGCGCCTACCCGGTGCTGCCGTTCTTCTCCGGAGGGTTCAATGAATTCCTCAACCGGCAGGGGTCCCTGACGACGCTCGACGTCATCATGGGCGGTGTCCTGCTGCTGCTCATCCTCGAAGCCACCCGGCGGACCACCGGGCTCATCCTGCCGATCTTCTGCGTCGCCTTCTTCCTCTACAGCTACTACGGCTCGTACATTCCCGTGAGCTGGCCGGGCTCGCATGCCGGGCAGAACTTCGACCAGATCGTCAACGCGCTCTACAACGACGCTTCCGGCTTCTACGGCATTCCGCTCGACGTGGCCGCGACCTACATCGTGCTCTTCACCATCTACGGTGCCGTGCTCGACAAGACCGGCGCCGCCAGCTTCTTCATCGACCTCAGCTTCTCCCTGTTCAAGAAGTCGAAGGCCGCGCCCGGCCGGACCGTGGCGCTGTCGGGCTTCCTCCTCGGCACCGTCTCCGGCTCCGGCACCGCCACCGCTGTCTCCCTCGGAGCGGTGACCTGGCCGGTCCTCAAACGGGCCGGGTACCCGAAGGAGAACGCCGGCGGAATGCTCGCCGCCTCCGGCATCGGCGCCATCCTGTCCCCGCCGACACTCGGTGCGGCCGCGTTCATCATCGCCGAACTCCTCAACGTCTCCTACGGACTCGTCCTCCTCTGGGCCGTCGTTCCCACCCTCCTGTACTACCTCGGCATCTTCCTCGCCATCGAGATCGACTCCCGCAAGATCGAGGTCGACTACTCCCCGCCGCCGGGACTGCGGTCGTGGCCGATCTTCAAGAAAGGCTTCTACCACTTCATCTCGCTGGGCATCATCGTCGTCTTCCTCGCGCTCGGCATGGCACCGTTCAAAGCTGTCGTCTACGCCACGCTCGTCGGCATCGGATTCGGCATCATCGAGATCATCCTCGCCCGCCGCAGCGAACCGACTGGGATCCTCCGCGCCGTCTGGGACGTATTCTACGGAGCGCTGTCGACGGGAATCCGCTCCGTTCTGCCGGTCACCAGCGTGTGCGCGGCCGCCGGGATCATCGTTTCAACGATCACGAAGACCGGCCTCGGCCAGGTCATCTCCGACATCCTCATCAGAGGTGCGCAGGCGTTTTCGACCGATCCGACGGTCGTTCTGGTCCTCACCTGCATCTTCGCCGCCGTCGCCGTGACCGTTCTGGGCCTGGCGGTGCCGGTGACCGCCTCCTTCATCATCAGCTGGGTCATCGTCGGCCCCGCGCTCATCACCCTCGGCGTCCCCGAGGCGGCGGCCGCGATGTTCATCTTCTACTACGCCGTCCTCTCCGAGGTCTCTCCGCCGACCGCGCTGGCCGCGGTCGCCTCCTCGGCGATCACCGGCGGCCGCGTCATCGCCACGATGTGGCAGGCGTGCAAGTACGCGATCCCGGCCTTCCTCGTTCCGCTCGCCTTCACTTTCACCCCGGAAGGTGCCGCTTTGGTCGCGCAGGGCGGGTTCGTCGGCGCAGTGTGGACCGGTGTCGTCTCGGCCTTCGCGGTGGCTGCGCTCGCCGCCGGAGCGGGCGGATGGATCATCCGCCGCGCCGGCTGGCCCGAGCGGATCCTGTGCTTCATCGCCGCCGGAGCGCTGCTCTACCTGCAGCCGCTGTCGATGATCGTCGGATTCGCCGCCCTCGTCCTCGCCGTCGTCATCCATCTGGTCATCCGCCGAGGCGGGGGTGCGGTGGCGGGGGACGCGACGTCCGCCTCGGCGGGGGATCGCAGTGCGTCGGCGGGCTCGGCGACGGGGACCGACTCAACGGCCGCCTCGGCGAGGGTGATGACGAACTCCGACGGCCACCTCGGCGACGGGGACGACGAACTCAACGGCCGCCTCGGCGACGGGGATGACGAACTCAGACGACACCTCGAATGAACCGCCCTCGGCCGGATCACCGGTCGGGACCAACTGAGAAAGGGACGAAGTCCATGAAGCGAACGAAGATGTTCACGATCGCCGCGGCAGCCCTGGCCGCGGTGCTGACCATGAGCTCGTGCGGCGGCAAACGCGAAGCCGAACCCGCTGCCGAGGGTGGGGACGGCTGCACCGCCGCCTCGGGACAGATCACCATCGCCACAGGCAATTCGACGGGTGTGTACTACGTGCTCGGCGGTGGTCTGGCGCAGGTGATCTCGGACAACACGGACCTCAAGGCGACCGCCTCGGAGACCGGTGCTTCCGTGCAGAACCTCCAACAGCTGGCCAAGGGCGACTTCGACATCGCGTTCTCGCTGGCCGACACGGCCGCCGACGCGGTCTCCGGAGACGCGGACTTCAAGGAGGCCGAGGACATCTCAGCGCTGAGCCGCATCTACGACAACTTCACCCACGTGGTCGTGCGCAAGGACGCGAAGATCGAGTCGGTGGAGGACTTCAAGGGCAAGACCATCTCGACGGGATCGCCGAAATCCGGCACCGAGGTCATCGCCAACCGCCTCATCGAATCCGCCGGGCTCAAGGACGGCGACGTGACCAAGCAGCGCCTCGATCTGTCGAAGACCGTCGACGGGATGAAGGACGGCACGATCGACGGGATGGTGTGGTCTGGCGGCCTGCCGACTGCGGGCATCACCGACCTGTTCACCTCGAACGGAGGCGACGTCGAATTCCTCGACATCTCCGACCTCGAGGACAAGATGAAGGAGATCAACCCCGTCTACGAGGTGGCCGAGATTCCCGGCGACACCTACAAAGGCGTCGATACCGTCAAGACGATCGTGACCCCGAACGTGCTCATGGTCCGCAACGATATGGACGAAGGCACCGCCTGCGCCCTGACGAAGCTGATCTTCGACAAGCAGGACGACTTGGTCAAAGTCCACGCCGCAGCGAAGGAGATCAGCGCCGACACCGCCGAACCGCCCGAACCGATCACCCTGCACCCGGGATCGCAGAATGCCCTCGACGAGCTGAACAACTAGGGGGAGGTCGGCAGCGCAGCCGCTCGCTCAAGGCGCAGCGCGGATGTCGATTGGTGCTCCTTTCGGCATCCGCGCTGACGCTTGAACGACGGTGGCGAGGCTGGGCGTGCTGCGGTACGGGCGTATATCCGCGCTGCGCCTTGAACGACGATGGGATGAGCGTCGTTCAAGCCTCGGCGCACATTTCGATTCGTGCGCCGGTCGATAGGCGCGCTGCGCCTTGAACGGCGGCGCCGAGGCGATCGCCATGTGATGCGGTCGCAGCGCGCCCCGGCCGAACTCCGCGTTCAGACCTCGTCGGGGCCGACTGTCGGTTCGGGGAGGTAGACCTTGCCGCCCGAGGCGAGGAACTCGCGGCTCTTCTGCTGCATTCCGGCCAGAGCCGCCTGCGCCTCGGCGCTGCCGTAGGTGTCGCGGATGTCCTGAGAGATGCGCATCGAGCAGAACTTCGGACCGCACATCGAACAGAAGTGCGCGGTCTTGGCCGGTTCCGCGGGCAGCGTCTCGTCGTGGAACGCCTCTGCGGTCTCCGGGTCGAGGCCGAGGCCGAACTGATCGCGCCACCGGAACTCGAACCGCGCCTTCGACAGCGCATCGTCCCTGGCAGTCGCGCCGGGGTGGCCCTTCGCGACGTCCGCAGCATGTGCGGCGATCTTGTAGGTGATGACCCCGGTCTTGACGTCGTCGCGGTCGGGCAGGCCGAGGTGCTCCTTCGGGGTGACGTAGCAGAGCATCGCCGTGCCGTAGCGGGCGATCTCGGTCGCCCCGATCGCCGAGGTGATGTGATCGTAGCCGGGCGCGATGTCGGTCACGAGGGGACCCAAGGTGTAGAACGGCGCCCCGTGGCACAGCTCCTGCTGGCGCTCGACGTTCTCGCGCACGAGGTGGAGCGGAATGTGCCCTGGCCCTTCGACCATCACCTGGACGTCGTGGGCCCACGCGCGTTCGGTGAGTTCGGCGAGGGTGTCGAGTTCGGCGAACTGGGCGGCATCGTTGGCGTCGGCGATCGAGCCTGGCCGCAGTCCGTCGCCGAGTGAGAAGGCGACGTCGTAGCGGGCGAAGATCTCGCAGAGTTCGTCGAAGTGCGTGTAGAGGAAGTTCTCCTCATGATGAGCCAAGCACCAGCCGGCCATGATCGACCCGCCGCGGGAGACCATCCCGGTGACCCTGTTGGCTGTGAGCGGGACGTAGCGCAGCAGCACACCGGCATGCACGGTCATGTAGTCCACGCCCTGCTCACACTGCTCGATGACGGTGTCTCGGTAGATCTCCCAGGTCAGAGCGTTCGCATCACCGTCGACCTTCTCCAGCGCCTGGTAGATCGGGACCGTGCCGATGGGGATGGGGGAGTTGCGGATGATCCACTCCCGGGTGGTGTGGATGTCGTTGCCGGTCGAGAGGTCCATGAGGGTGTCGGCACCCCACTTCGCGGCCCATCGCAGCTTCTGCACCTCCTCGGCGATGGAGCTGGTGACGGCGGAATTGCCGATGTTCGCGTTGATCTTGACGAGGAATGCCTTGCCGATGATCATCGGTTCGGACTCGGGGTGGTTGATGTTGTTCGGAATGATCGCACGGCCAGCCGCGAGCTCCGAGCGGACGAGCTCGACATTGCACTGCTCGCGCAGGGCGACGAAGCGCATCTCCGGGGTGATGACGCCTTGGCGGGCGTAGTGCATCTGGGTGACCGTCCGTCCGGGCTTGGCACGGCGGGGAACCGGTTTGCGACCTCTCCACTGCTGCGAGGGCGCACCTCGGCGGACGGCGGCGCGTCCGTCATCGGCGATGAGGTGGCCGCGGGCCTCGTAGGTCTCGCTGTCGAGGCGGGAGTCGATCCAGGGGAACCGCAGCGCGGGCAAGCCCTCCTCTGGGACGCTGCCCGGCCCGACGGTGCGGTAGACCTCGACGGGGTCGTTGGCCAGTCCGTTGGAGTCGTCGAGTTCGATGCGGGTGACGGGAACGCGGATGTCGTGCTCGGTGTCCTCGAGCCACGCCGGGGAATGGGTCGAATACTGCTCGAGGGTGCACGATTCGCCGGCCGAGGATTCCTCAGTGCTGCGATCGGAGATGTTGCGCGTGGTGGCGTCTTCCTGCAGGGCTTCCTGCAGAGCAGGCGAGTTGCGTGAAGCAGTGGCTGGGACGGATGTTTCAGGGGTGAATGCAGTCATCTGCAGTCCTCACTTCCTACGCCGGTATCAACCGGATCAGGTTCTACGGTCTCGGACGATCCAGTCCGATCTCAGCCCTTGCAGTGGGCTCCCGTGGGGTCGTGCAATTCGTATCACGACTGCTGTGGTGAGGACAAACTCGGCGCCGTGGGCCGGGCGCGGGAGAAGAGCTGAGCGGAGTGAGGTGAGTGGTCTGGACTTCCCTCATGGATGGGCGAGGAAGCGCGTTAGGCGAAGTTCGTTCGGTCCGCGCAGCTCGATCAAGGCGCGGCACGCTTATGGAGCTGTGCACCGGTCGACAGATGCGCTGCGCCTTGATCGACGTTGGTGGCGCGCAGGGCGGTCGAGGGAAGGGCACATTTCCGCGCGGCGCCTTGAGGAGCCGCGCGAGCGGGTGCGTGTGCGAAGGCGCCGCGTGGTCAGGCTCCCTGGAGGAACGTCCTTGCGACTGCGCCGAGGGCGACGACGTCGGAGACCGCGACCATCTCGCGGGCCGAGTGCATCGAGAACAGCGCCGGCCCCACATCGACGGTCGTCATACCCAGACGGGTCGCCGTGAGCGGACCGATCGTCGATCCGCACGGCATCGCATTGTTCGACACGAAGTCCTGGTGCTCGACCCCGGCCGCCGCGCACGCCCGCGACCACACCGCCGTGCCCACGGCATCCGTGGCATAACGCTGCTGAGCGTTGAGCTTGAGCAGAGGACCGCCGCCGAGGCAGGGGCGGACATGCGGATCGTGCCGTTCCGGATAGTTCGGGTGGGCGGCATGCCCGGCGTCCGAGGACACGCACACCGACGCGGCGAGAGCGGCGAGGTAGTCGCTGCGCGTCGAGTTCGGCAACAGGGAGGCGATGATGCGTTCGGTGACGTCGGCGAGGAAGGGTCCACACGCACCTGAGCGCGAGTTCGACCCGATCTCCTCGTGGTCGAAGGCGGCGAACAGGGCGATGGCGTCGAGACCATCGGCGTCAACGTCGGCCAACGCACTGACACCGGCGTGGACGGACAGGAGGTTGTCCAACCTCGGCGAGGCGAAGAACTCCTCACGGGCACCGAAACGGCCCGGCTCCTGGGCGGGGATCGTGTAGACGTCGTGTCCGACGACCGACTCAGGATCCACCTCGGCGGCGGCGGCGAGGAGGTCGATGACATCGGCCTCGGCGAGATCGGCCAGGCCGATCACCGGAGCGGTGTGGCGCTGCTTGTCCAAGGTCAGACCGTCGTTGACCTGCCTGTCGAGGTGGATGGCCAACTGTGGGATCCTCGCGATCGGACCGGTGCGGGCGAGCACGACACGCCCGTCGGCGAGGCTGAGGCGCCCGGCGAACGCGAGCTCGCGGTCGAGCCACGAATTCAGCAGCGGTCCGCCGTAGATCTCGACGCCGACCTGGCGCACGCCCTCGGCGATGTAGTCCTCGCCGGGTTTGAGTTTGAAGGCCGGGGAATCGGTGTGGGATCCGAAGACGCGGAACCCGGGGACAGCCTCGGCGGTGGTCGTGGGGTTGATCCACGCGATGATCGCGCCGTCGCGGACGACGTAGTGCCCGGACCCGGGCGTCAGCGCCCAGCTCAGCGTTTCGTCGAGGCGGGAGAACCCGGCCGCCTCCAGGCGGGCGGCGGCGGTGGCGACCGCATGATACGAGCTGGGGGAGGCGCTGACGAAGTCTGCGAGGTCGGCGACCGTCTGCGCGGCGGTGTCGGGGCTCGGGTGCGATTCACTCATTTCCCCAGCCTATCCTTTGCGGTAGTTTGGATGACAAAGGGTTTTGTCCCAGGCGTCGGGTCCTCCCGGATTCGGCGGCTGTGGCGGGTGATCCCCGACCCGGTGACCGCGGCAGCGAAAGCAAGGAGTGTTCGACGTGAACCAGTTCGTGACTGAGTGGAACACCTGGCGCGACTCACGAAACTCGGCACTGGCGAAACCCTTCGGCTGGCTCAGCGTCGTCGGACTGCACTGGCTCGATCAGGAATCGACGTGGCCCGGTGCTCCCGGCACCTTCACCGTCGCCGACGGCTGGGTCACCGTGGCCCTCGAATCGGGTATCAAGGCCGGACCCGCCGCAGAGACCTTCGACCTCCTGAGCCGTGCCGGTGGCGGCAACGGCGGTGCGGCCGGTGCTGGGGACGGGGCCGGCGGTGCCGGGAACGGTGTCGGAGGCAGCGGCGGGGTGACCAGGGCGACGAGCCCGTCGGTGCCCAGCGACACCTCGACCATGCCCACCGTGACCGAACAGCTCGCCGCAGAAGACGGGGCCGAGCCTGCACCAGAGCGCCCGCAGGTGCGCGTCGAGGACAACGGCTTCAGTGCCCACCTGCCCGCCGGCGGATCGCTCAACTGGTTCACCGTCGGCAACGTGCTCTACGAACTCATCGACCGCGGTGGGCGGATCGGCGTGCGCGTGCGCGATTCGAAGTCACCGCTGCTCGGCAAGTTCTTCGAGGTCCCGGCCTTCGACCCGAATCCGGACTTCGTGTTCCTCGGCCGCTTCACCCGCTTCGACCCGTTCCCGACGCACACGATCGAGACCGCGCAGGAGGACCTGCAGCTGCAGACCCAGGCGGCCGGGACGGTGACCTTCGAGACCGAACAGGGCGAGGTCAGTCTGCTCGCCACCGGCTGCCCGAAGACCGGGCTCCAGCTCGACTTCCACGACGGCACCAACGGCAGGACCACCTCGGCGTGGCGGACCATCGACCTCGGTGTGCCGAACCAGGACGGTTCGCTCGTCATCGATTTCAACCGTGCGGTCAACTACCCGTTCGCGTTCACCGCGTTCGCCACCTGCCCCGCCCCGATCGAGGGCAATGTCGTTCCCTTCGACGTCACTGCAGGTGAGCGGCGTCCCCCGTTCTTCTATTCGGAGGCCGGGATCAACGTTCCGTTCCTGTTCTACGTCTGGTGGGACGAAGACAGCGCCGAGGTGACTCGACCCTGGTACTCCCGCTTCGGCCTCGACATCACCATCCTCAACCCCACCCAGGACGAGGAGCGGGTCTCGCTCGTCGGCTTCGACGGGGTCGCGATGTCCGGCGGCGACCTCGGACCGCTGGGTCGCAAGGCGCGGTCGCGGCTCATCGACGTCGCCACCGAGGCATTGACCTCCCGGATACCGGTCATCGGCATCGGCGCGTACTCCGCCTTCGTCATCCAGGCCCAGCGGGAGCTGCGCTCGCAGCAGGGCTACAACGACGGCATTGACGTCGAATACGAGGCATCGGCGGACCGGCTGCTCATCGTGATGAACAATGAGCTCGAACCGGGCAGGGCCGGGTTCGACGTCGTCCACCAGGACGCCAGCGGACTGCTCTACGTCGAGATGCCCTTCGATATTCCGCTCGAATCCGAGCGCACCGAGGTCGAGGACTTCGCCGCGGCGATGGAGGCGGACAGCCCGATCACCAGCTGGCAGGAATTCGACTACCGCATGGTCGCTCTCATCCGCCACCACCGCTGACCCGCGGTCGCGGTCGCGGGCGCGAAACGCCGCACGCCCCGACGCGCCCACGTCTCACCCCCAGAACCACCTGACGGCGGCCCAGCAACCTCGCGCGAGGTTGCTGGGCCGCCGTCAGGTAGCAATTACCAGATGGTGACTCGGTCTGCTGGGGCGAGGTACATTGCGTCGCCTTCGGCCACCTCGTAGGTGTCGTGGAAGGCCGTCATGTTCTTCACGACCTGATTGCACCGGAACTCCTCCGGCGAATGCGGGTCGATCGAGAGCCTGCGCACGCGTTCCTCAGTGCGCATTGTCGACCGCCAGGCCTTCGCCCATGCTTCGAAGAACTCCTTCGCCTGCTCCGCCGACGGTGTCACCGGCACACCGGGCGTCCCGGCGCGTTCGCCGAGTTCGAGCTCGAGCGCCTTCCACCCGATCGACAGTCCGCCGAGGTCGCCGATGTTCTCACCGACCGTCAGTGCCCCGTTGACGTGCTGATTCTCGTCCAACCCGGCCGGCACCAAGGCCTCGTACTGGTCGATGAGCGCCTTCGTGCGCTCTTCGAAGAGCTCCCGATCCGACTCCGTCCACCAGTCGACGAGGTTGCCGTCCCCGTCATAGCGTGACCCCTGATCGTCGAAGCCGTGTCCGATCTCGTGTCCGATGACCGCGCCGATCGCCCCGAAGTTCGCCGCCACTTCGCCCTCGGCGTCGAAGAACGGCGGCTGCAGGATCGCGGCCGGGAAGACGATCTCGTTCATCACCGGGTGGTAGTAGGCGTTGACCGTCTGCGGGGTCATCAGCCACTCGGTCCGGTCGATCGGACCGCCGATGCGACCCACCTGCCGAGCGTGCTCAGCCTGCGAGCAGCGCCTCACATTCCCGACCAGATCGGAGGCGTCGATCGTGGCCGGGTACTCCCGCCACACCTCCGGATAGCCGACCTTCGGGGTGAACTTCGAGAGCTTGACCAGCGCCTTGTCCTTGGTCTCCGCGCTCATCCAGTCGAGGTCCCGGATCGAGGCGTCGTAGGCCTTGATGAGCATCGCCACGAGGTGGTCGATGGCGTCCTTGGCCTCGGGCGGGAACTCTTCCGCGACGTAGAGCTTGCCCACGGCCTCACCGAGGTAGCCCTCGACGAGGCTGACCCCGCGCTTCCAGCGCTCCCGCAGTGCGGGCGTGCCCGAGAGGGTGCGGGAGTTGAAGTCGAAGTTCTCCTCGACGAACTCATCGGAGAGCAGCGAGGCGGTGTCGGAGACGACGACGAAGCGCAGCCAGGTCTTGATGGTCTCGAGATCCGTCTCGGCCCACACCTTCGCCATGCCCGTGACGAACGAGGGCTGGGAGACGACGAGGTACTTCAGGTCCGTCGCATCGGCGGTGAGGATGCCCAGGTAGGAGTCGAAGTCGAACTCGGGCCCGAGGTCGCGCAGTTCGGCGATCGAGTATTTGTTATAGGTCTTCTCCGCATCCCGGCAGGCGACCCGGTCCCAATGGTGGCGGGCGATCTCGGTTTCGAACGCCATCACCTTCGCGGCCACCTCGGCGTCGGAGACTCCCGACTTCTCACCGAGCCCGGCCAGGGCGGCGATCTTCTGCACATGCGCGAGGAACTTCGCCCGCACCTCGGCGTGGTCGTCGTTGAAGTAGTAGTCCTCATCGGGCAGGGAGATGCCGGCCTGGACGAGGTAGAGGGCGTAGACGTCGGAGTCCCTGGCATCGGCGGTGACGTACCCGCCGAGCACACCCCCGATGCCCTCGGTCTCGAGCCGGGCCAGCAGTGCCGCGAGCTCGGACTTGTCCTCGGCGGCGTCGATGGCCGCGAACGTCGACTCCAGGGGTGCGACGCCGAGGTCGTTGATGCGTTCGACGTCCATGAACGAGGTGAAGAGGTCGGCGACCTTCTGGCCCTCGGTTCCGGGTTCCTGAGGGGTGTCGGAGACGGAGGTGATGATGTCGCGGACCTTGGTCTCGGCGGTGTCGAAGAGCTCCCGCATCGCTCCGTCGCCGGCACGATCGTCGGGGATGGTGAAGGAATCGATCCACTCACCGTTGATGTGCCGGTAGAGGTCGTCCTGCGGCCGGATCGAGCCGGATGAGGTTTGAGAAGTCATGGTCCAACAGTATCGTGATCAGTGGGCGATCCGTGCTGAGAATCTGCGGCGCAGCATCGACGAGGAGGAGCGAATGAGTATGGCATCCGTCGTGTTCGTGTGCACCGGCAACATCTGCCGGTCCGTCACCGCCGAACGCGTGCTTGAGCATCATCTTGCCGTCAACGGCGCCGAGGCGGTCGTCGACTCCGCCGGAATCAGCGACGAGGAGGCCGGCAACCCCATCGACCCACGTCAGGCGCGTGTGCTTGCCGCCGCCGGCTACCGCACCGGTGATCATGTCGCCCGCCAGATCACTCCCGAATGGCTGGCCGACCGCGACCTCGCCGTGGCGATGACCGCCCGCCACTACCGTGCCCTTGAGCGGATGATCGCCGATCTGCCCGCCGAGGCGGCCCCGGAGCTGCGGATGCTGCGCGAGTTCGATCCGCGGGTGCCCGATGTCCCCGGTGCGGGAGGGCAGGCGACCGCGGATGATGTCGGAGAGGGCGGGGCCGCCTCGGCGAAGGTCGACGGAGTGCCCGCGCCCGACGTCGAGGACCCCTGGTACGGGGAATTGAAGGATTTCGAAGAAACTCTTGAGACAATCGAGGTGTCCGTGCCGGGAATCACCGACCGACTGTATGCATTGGCGGCGGCCTCTCGGTGATACTGGTAGGCAGAAGCGTGTCGGCACGGCCGATATCCCAGGTACGCCTTGAAGGAGAATCTCTCATGACCCGATCCGCCGCTCGAACGAAGTGGTCCGCTCTCAGGATGAGCTTCGCCGCTCTGCTGGTGGCGGCGATGAGCGTGTTCGCGTTCGCGCCCGCCGCCAGCGCGCACGACCAGCTGGTGTCGTCGAATCCCGAGGACGGCGCCGAACTCGATCAGCAGCCGAAGTGGCTCGAGATGACCTTCTCCGGCAACATCCAGGAGGTCGGCTCCGAGGTCACCGTCGTCGTCGACGGCAAGGACGTCTCCGCAGGTGAGCTGACCGTCAAGGACAAGAAACTGTCTGTGGCACTGCCCGATGACCTCAAGCCCGGTGACTACAAGGTCACCTGGCGTGTGGTCTCGCAGGACGGTCACCCGATCTCCGGGGACTACTCGTTCGCGATCAAGGACTCCGAGGGTGCCGGCGGTTCGGTCGAGGAGTCGACGAAGGCCGGACTCGGCGGCGGTGTCGTCGACGAGCCGGGCAAGAACAACGAGGACCGCGGCGAGATCGGCGAATCCACCGGCAGCGACTCGGGAATGTCGACGCCGATGATCGTGCTGCTCTCCGTCGGCGGCCTGGCGATCATCGTCATCGTCGTCCTGCTCATGCGCCGCAAGTCCAAGGGACTGCCCGGCACCAAGGGCGACTGAGGCGCACTCGGACAAACTCGGGCCCGGAAGCGATCGCTTCCGGGCCCGAACTTCTGTCGTGGCGGCGATCCGGTGACGGGCGGTGATCCGGAGTCGGGGCGGCGATCCGATGACGGGCGGCGATCCGGTGACTCGGCGAGGTCGAGTGCCGGTCTTTGTTCGCGGGCCCCAGTGGCATCCACGGAATTCGGGACACTCTTCTCTCAAATACTCACGTTCTTCTGTGAGGATTTCAGAGAAACGTGTGCCTTGAGGGCCGAGCGGTGGCGGGCCCGGCAGTGTGACCAGGGCGGTAGGGGGCCGCTCAGCGTGTGCCAGGCAACTCAGGGTGCGAAGCGCAGCAGGCGGTCGTCGTCCGGGCCGGGGTCTCCGCGACCGTCGGTGTTGTTCGTCAGCACGTACAGCGAACCGTCGGGGCCCTGCACCACATCGCGCAGACGACCGTATTCTCCCGTCCACAGAGAGGTGGAGTCGGCAAGGTCGTCGAGGGGTACTTGGTGCAGGCGTTCACCGCGCAGGCCGGCGATGACGATGGACTTCTCGGTGACGGCCAGTCCGCTGGGGCTCGCTTCGTCGGTCGACCACTGCTGCACAGGGTCGATGAATTCGGCGTCGCCCGCGCCGCCATCGCCACTGCCGGCACCGCCACCAGCGGTACCGCCTCCACCGCGCCCATCCTCGGCGATGCCTTCGACCTCGGGCCAGCCGTAGTTGCCGCCGGGTTCGATGACGTTGAGCTCATCCCACGTGTCCTGCCCGAATTCCGCGGCGTACATCCTGCCTTCGTCATCCCAGCCGAGCCCCTGCGGGTTCCGGTGGCCCATGCTGTAGACGAGGGAATCGCCGAAGGGGTTGTCCTCTGGGGCCTCTCCGTTGGGCGTCATGCGCAGGATCTTGCCTGACAGTGCGTCCTCGTCCTGCGCACTGTCACGATCGCCGGTGTCGCCGAGCGTGGCGTACAACATCCCATCGGGTCCGAAGGCCAAGCGCCCGCCGTTGTGGAAATTCGCCGTGGGCAGTCCGTCGACGATCGTCTCGGGGTCACTCAGAGACAGATCCCCCGCCTCGCCGCGGAGGTCGAACCTGACGATCCGGTTCTCCTTATCGGCGGCGAAGAAGGCATAGAGCCGGTCGTCATCGACGGCGAGACCGTGGAGGCCGGCCTCGCCTCCCGCGGAGACCTCGTCGATGCGACCGATCTCCCGTGCCCGCCCGCCTCCTGAGATCTCGAGGATGCGCCCGGAATCGCGCTCGCTGACCAGGGGTGTGTCGCTGATGAAGGCGACTGACCACGGGGCTTCGAGCCCGGTGGCGATGACCTCAGGGGAGTCGGCATCGGGTGCTCCCGCAGCGGAATCCGATCCCGACCGTGTGCTTGACGATCCGGAGTCCGCCCCCGCCGAGGTGGCTCCCGGCTCGCGTCCGTCCCGACCGTCGGTCTCGCCGGAGCCGGACGAGCAGGCCGTGAGCAGGGCTGTCACGGCGAAGGCGACACCGGTGAGTCGCCTCTGGCCCGGCATTCGGCGGCGCCGGTCAGACAGCAGAGTGGACTGAGAGGGTCGATGCGGGTGGGCCGTGGAGTCCACGGTTCCTCCTGTGCGTGAGGGCCAGTACCGTCCAGCCTAGCGTCTCGGGGCGGTGGGGAGAATGGCCGGCAGCTCGGCGAGCGGCCTCCTCTTGCCGGACACGTACCCGTCCGCTAGCTTTAGGTTAGCCTGACCTAAAATACTCCTGCGAGAGGGATTGAGATGAAGAAGTCAGTCGTTGCGTTCGCGTCGGCACTTGCCGTCGGATCGTTGGCACTGGGCGGATGCGGCAGCAGCTCCGCCGCCGATGAGGCAGACGAGTCGGCAACGATCACCGTGCCGACGGGCAAAGGCGAGGTCGAGGTTCCGAAGGATGCGAAGCGGATCGTGGCGATCAACGGAGCTGCTGCGGACACGGCTGCGGAGCTGGGGCGCAAGCCGGTTGCAGTGGCAGGGACAGTAGCCACGGGATCGAACGGACTCTATCCCTGGGAGCAGGACCTCCTCGGCGATGTCGCCGATGACTCGCTCGTCGACGGGCAGTCGTTCGCGGTCAACGTCGAGAACGTTGCCGATCTCGAACCCGACGTCATCCTGGCAGCACCGTGGAACGTCACCGACGATTCGGTCTACAAGCAGCTCTCGGCCATCGCGCCGGTCGTCACGCCGGATTCCGATGCGGCCAACCCCGACTGGGATGACACCGCGAAGGCAGTCGGCACGGCACTCGGCAAGGACAAAGAGGTCGACGAACTCATCGACAAGACGAAGCGCGACCTTGAGTCCGCCGGTGACGAACTCGGAGTCACGGGCAAGACGTACCAACTGATCTCCCCGCAGAAGGGCGAGATCTACTTCGGCAACGCGAAGCCGCTCGAACTCTACGGACTCAAGCCCGGTAAGCACCAGATACCCGACGAGGTCAACAACGTCGCCCTGTCCACGGAGAAGATGAACGAGCTCGATGCCGACTACCTCTTCATCTGGCCCCTCGACGGTGACGGCAAGAAGCTCGTCGAAGACAATCCTGCGTATGAGGATCTGCCGTCGGTGAAGAACGACTCGGCGATGTTCATCGACGAGAACTTCGCTGCGGCGATCAACGCGGCAAGCCCCGCCAGCCTCGAATGGCTGGATACCGAGAGCGGCATCGAGGACATCCTCAAGAAATGATCGGTCGCGGTCGCCGATCGCACGCGGAATAGAACCATCACGGTGGGCTGTTGCCATCAGTGGACGCGCTCTTCGCTGAGGGTGTCCGGCATCCACCGATCGAAAGGCCCCGCACCGTGTCCGTCCCGCTGAATATCCTCGACCTCGTCTCCATCCGCGACGGATCCACCGCTCGTGAGGCGATCACGGAATCGATGACCTCGGCGAGACTGGCCGACGAACTCGGATACACAAGGCTGTGGTTCGCCGAACACCACAACACGATGGGGCTGGCCGCCAGCGCCACGGCCCTGCTCATCTCTCAGGCCGCCTCGGTGACGGAGAAGATTCGGGTCGGATCCGGCGGCGTGATGCTGCCCAACCATTCCCCGCTCATGGTCGCCGAGCAGTACGGAACGCTCGCGAACATCCACGGTGACCGCATCGACCTAGGCCTCGGCCGGGCGCCCGGCACGGACGGAATGACCGCGCAGGCGCTCGCCAGATCCTCGGCAGAACCGCAGGACTTCGCGCAGAACATCTACGACATGCAGGGATGGTTCTCCGATACCGGGCAGGCCCACACCGCGCCGATCAAGTCCGCCGTCTCGGCGGGGATGAACGTGCCGATCTGGGTGCTCGGATCGACGATGAACGGTGCCTCGATCGCCGGTCAGCTCGGTCTGCCGTTCTCGCTGGCCTCGCACTTCGCGCCCGACCAGATCGACATTGCGATCAAGACCTACCGCGATTCCTTCACCACCGAGGCTCCGACCGCGCAGATCGACGAACCCTATGTCATGGCCGGAATCAACGTCATGGTCGCCGACACCGACGCCGAGGCGGCTCGCCAGTTCACCTCCGTCCAGCAGATGTTCGCCGACATGCGCAGCGGGCGCCGCCGGTCGCTGCAGCCCCCGGTCGACCCGGCCGAGATCGCTGCACAGGGCGGGACCAGCCCGATGCTGGCGATCAGTGCCGTCGGCTCCCCGGACACGGCGACCGCGCAGATGGCCGAGTTCGTCCGGCGCACCGGCGCCGATGAGCTCATCACCGTCACCTACGCCTTTGACCCTGAGGTGCAGCGCCAGTCTCTGCGGCTGCTCGCCGACGCCTGGTTCTGAAGGGCGAGGGCCGGCGGGTGGAGAAGCCGCAATAGACGCCCCAGCTGGTGGCGTGACCCCTACGCTCCGTTCGCCGTCTGTGCGCGACCGCCGCTGTGTCACACTCCCGTCTGGTCTGCGAGCTGATCGGCGATGCTGCGGGGCTCTCGCCCGAGGAGGCGCTGAAGTGCGGGGTCGGGATGTGCGAAGTGCCCTGTGCGTGTGGCTTGAAACATCGAGAGAGTGAATCGTGCGACAGTCTCCGGCATTCCGCGAGCAGTCTCGGCTGCGACCCATTCCTCATCATCGACGACGATGCGTTCGATGCGACGACCGACGAGTTCGGATGCCTGCGCGGCGAAGTCGTCGAGCGTGACCGGTGCCGGCAGAGTGAGATCGAGGGGGCCGTGGGCCGCGGCCTCGTCGATGAGGATCGCAGCGGCCGCCTCGCCGGCATCCCGTCGGTCGACCCACGAGAAGGGTCCATCGCCGGGCATGGCGATCGTGCCGGTTGTCCACCAGGGGCCGAGCAGCTGCCCGAGGTCTCCGTAGAAGCCATTGCGCAGGGCCGTCCACGCCACCCCCGAGTCGGCAAGATGCTGTTCGGTGGCAGCATGAATCGCCAGAGGCGGGTAAGGAGAGTCGAATGCGGAGCCCTGAGCGCTGGTGTAGAGGATCCGAGAGGCGCCGGCCTCGACCGCCGCGTCGATCGCATTGCGGTGCTGCGTGACGACGTCGGCTTTGACATCGCTGGAGGAGACGAGGAGAACCTGATCGGCCCCCTCGAACGAATCACGCAGCGCCTTCCTGTCGTCATAGCTTCCACGTCTCACTCTGACTCCGCGATCGGACAGGTGTTGTGCGCGCTCCGGGTTACGGACGCTGACACCGATGTCTCCGGGCGGGAGTCTGCGAAGAAGGTGTTCGACGGTGTGTCCGTTGAGGATCCCGGTGGCTCCGGTGACGACGATCATCATGAAGTTCCTTCGTGGATGTGGGGCTTTCGGCAGTTGCAGTGAGGATGCTTCCCAATAAACTGACCATGTGGGTCAATTTATCGATGAGCCTCATTCTGGAGTAAACTGACCGGGGTAGTCAACTTATGTGAAGGGAGTGACAGTGAGCGTGCCAGGGCGCGGTGCTGAGTCGTCGTTGCGCACCGACGCACGTCGCAATCTCGAGCGGATCCGCGCCTCGGCGATCGAGCTCTTCCGCGCCGAAGGGTTCGCGGTGCCGCTGGAGACCATCGCGGCGGCTGCGAAGGTGAGCAAGGCGACGATCTTCAACAGATTCGGCGGGAGGGTCGGGCTGATCGACGCCGTCATCGACGACGTCGCGGCGATGGAGTTCAAGGCGGTCATCGAAGAGTCGCGGGCGATCGACGGAATCCGCGACAGGATCCGGTTCTACGTCACAGCCATCAGAGACCTCCAATACCGATTGCCGGCGGTCAACGACGTCCTGCTCCAGGCCTACCCCGACTCGGAGCCGCTGATGGATCTCTGTCGAGTGGGCGGTGAATTCCACGGTGAGCTGGTCGAGGCAGGGCGTGTCGAGAATGTGCTGTCCGACGAGTTCACTCCAGACGATTTTCAGATGATCACCGTGGATAACTCACTTGCCCTCAAATTCGGCCGACGGCCGCTCGCCGCGGACTATGAGCGGCGCACCCGGTTCATCCTCGACGGGATCTGTCCGCCCGCACGGCGCACCCCTGTTGAGTAGTCGACTATTGGGTGGCCGACCCCGAAAGGGCGTGGGAATCGTCCGCTGCATCGGCTGGCCCTTGGATCGGGGGCGGTTAGGGCTGGCCCACGGTCTGACCTGAGCCCTCAACCAGTCGGAACGCTGTTTTCAGGTGGTGACGACCGTCGTTGCGGTCGTCGCGACGAGTACTGCGGCCATGGTCGCGGCGACGGCGGAGGTGACTGATTCGACGGTCGCGGACACCGCCGCAGAGCCGCAGTTCGAGCTCTGGATCTCCGCCGCCCGCTTCTTGATGTCCTTGCTCCACGGCAGCGGTGGTCTGAGGCAGTTGAGCACACCTGCCGCCGAGAGCAGAGCAATGATCGCACCTGTGCGCTCGTCCGGATCGGCCCGCCCCTCGAGGGCGTCGGTGATGTTCGAACGCAGCGCCGCCTCGGGGCGGGGATCCTTCTCCGGCCACTGCGTGGTCGTGAACACCCACAGTGATCTCGTCGTCTCGCGTGCGAGGATCCCACGGTCGACGAGGCGGTCGAGCACCACCTCGTCGATCTTCGGGAATTCGTTCTCGACGAACGTCGAAACCTTCTGTTCCGCGTTCCCGAGAGCGGTAAACGCGTCAGCCAACAGCCGGTCTGTCGGTTCGTTGTATCCGACTGCGGAGCGGGAGGCCGCACGCACAAAGGTCGTCTTCTTCTCTTCACGAACCTCGACGAGATCGCGCATCGCGAGTTCGACGAGAAGCGCACCAGTCAGCGCGTACCGGGCGTTCGTGAGCGCGGAGCCTGTCTTGCCGTCGTCGGGGAGCATGAGGAGCATGACCTCCTCGGCGATGAGGAGATCGTCGTTCGTGGGGGAAGTTGTCGGCATGTCGGCCTCGCGATTCGTCGGGATCTGTCGGTGAGGTCTGTTCGTGGGACTCGGCAGTGTTCACGTCACGACGAGCGCGAAGAGATGCGAGCGGACACGATGATGACGATTCCCAACGCCAGCAATCCAGCGCTGATCAGCAGTGTGGTGGTGACGTTCGAGCCGGTGACCGGAAGGTCGTCGCCGGGACCGCCCGGGGGTGTCGGGCCTGCTGTTGGCGGGCCTTCTGTCGGCGGATCTGAGGGTGGGTTCGACGGGGGACCTGTCGTGGTCGGAGGTGCTGGTGCCTCCGAGGAAGTCGGTGGGTCCGTTGGTGGGCCCGTCGTCGGGGGATCGGTCGGAGGCTCAGACGTCGTCGGTGGGTCCGTCGGCGGCTCGGATGTCGTCGGTGGGTCCGTTGGTGGGCCCGTCGTCGGGGGATCGGTCGGAGGCTCAGATGTCGTCGGGGGGGTCCGTCGGCGGCTCAGACGTTGTCGGAGGATCAGTGGGCGGTTCCGACGTTGTCGGTGGATCGGTCGTCGGTGGGTCTGTCGTCGGTGGATCGGTCGTCGGAGGGTCCGTGGTCGGTGGGTCGGTCGGCGGTTCCTCGCAGGTCGGCAGGGATCCCGTGAAGGGATAGCTGTGGATTTCGCCGCCCTGTCCGCCGGAATCGTCGGAGGTCTGGACCAGGGTGCCGACGGTGAAGAGGCGTCCGTTGAATCCTGCCGTCGCCATAGTCGTCGTGTTCGACGGTGAGCCGGCCAGCAGACTTCCCTGGAACTGCGCGGGTCCGTGCATGGCGAAGCTGTCGGCGTTCGGGACGTTCCACAGCAGACGGTCGCGGATCTGGTTCCACGGGTCCTGATCGCTCAGGTCACCGCTGTAGGTGTTCACCGACACGTCGTCGCCGGTGAGGTTGATGAGGACGGTCGCATCCGCCGGAATTCCTGTGAAGGAGAACCCGACCGAACCTCCGCTCGGCGACTGCAGGGACGCATCGGTCTCGAAGATCTGCAGATCGGCCTCGCCGTCGCCGCTGAACGTCACCATCGAATCAGTGACGTCGACCGTTCCATTCGGTTCCACCGTCGCCAGGCACGTGCTCCGATTCGTCAGGACATCATCGGCGTTGCCATAGTCGTCGACGGCTCCGGTGTCGACGACGACCTCATCCCGAGCGGTACCGCCGCCGGTCTGCGATCCGGCGATGCGGATCACACCGGCATCGGCGGCGAGCGTGTTCGAGGCTTCGACGTCCAGATCCCCACCCACAGTGAGGTAGTCGCTGCCTTCGGGAGGAGACACACGCGATCCGACTCCGGCCAGACCGACATTGAAGATCCCCGCCGGGTCCTTGTCCAGGCTGAAACCTCCGGGGGTGACGACTCTGCCTTCCATCTCGGCGGCGGCACCGGAGATGCTGATGCCCTGACCTGCATAGACGTTGACAGCCTCATCGCGGTAGCCCTCATCGACATTGTTGCCGGGAGGAGGGAACGTGCCCGGACATCGTGATCCTTCGCAGGGTCCCGGTCCGAAATCGTCATCGACCGCCGAAGCGGGAGTCAGCCCGAATGCGACGGTTCCCGCGCCGAGGGCCACGACATCCGCGCTTGCCAACACCGTGGTCCTCAATCTCGTCATACCGTCAGCCTAAGGCAGTTGGTCCGGCGAAGATAGAGCACTGCGGGTCGTCGGCGTCCGGGTCGACCGCTCATTCCACCACACGGACGAACTGCGAGAGGCCGGTGTCCTCGGAGGCGAGTGACCGCGCGGTGGCGAGGATCGTCGACTCCATCGCCGAGGCTGCCCTGGTCGCCCGCACGTCCGCGCGGGTGGCGAGGCTGACGGTGCGCGACAGGTGAGGGTCCACCAGCGGCACCGACGACAGCCTGGGGCGGTCGACGAGCACCATCGCGGGCACGACGGCGATGCCCAGCCCGCGCTCGACGAAGCGCAGCACGGCATCCATCTCCGCGCCCTCGACGACGACGATCGGACTCAGTCCCGCTGATTCGAAGGCCGCCTCGGTGGCTTCCCGGAGGTCGTATCCGTGATGGAACAGGACCTGGGGAAGGTCGGCCACCTCGGCGAGGGTGATGTGATCCCTGCCCTTGAGCAGGTCGGAATCGGCGGCGGCGATGACCACGAGATCCTCGGCGAGGACCCCCTGCATACGCAGCCGAGGCATCTGCGCACTCGGCTCGAAGGTGCGGGTGATGAGTGCGAGATCGAGTCCGCCCGCGGCCAGCGCCTCGACGAGCTCGCGTGAGCCCTTCTCCATGAGTTCGAGCTCGACGCCGGGGTGCTCGCGGTGGAAGCTGCTGATCGCCTCGGCGACGAGGCTCACGCACAGCGTCGGAGTCGCCCCCAGCCGGACCCGTCCGCGTCGCAGCCCGGCGAGCTCATCCATGTCACGGCGGACCGCCTCGGCGTCGGCGAGCATTCGCTTGGCCGTCGGCAGCAGTGTCTTCCCCGCGTCGGTGAGCGTGATGTGCCCGTGGGCACGGTGGAAGAGCTCGGCGCCGAGCTCCTTCTCCAACGTCGAGATCTGCCGGCTCAGGGACGGCTGCGCAAGGTGGAGGCTGGCTGCGGCCCTCGTGAAATGGCCGGTGTCGGCCACCTCGATGAAGCTGGTCAGTTGGTCGAGGTTCATGGCTGTTCCCGGTGCGCGCTCATGGCAATAGCTTATCGCTATCGACTCAACTCAAACAATGCATTGGACGTATGGAGAAGGCAAACCTAACGTGGAATCCATGAACACCACACAGGGCGGAACCCGCCGGAAAGAACACTCAATCTCCACCTCGGTGCTCGTCATCGGCATCGGAGGATCGGGGCTGCGCGCCGCGATCGAAGTCGCCGAGGCCGGCACCGACGTCCTCGCCGTGGGCAAACGGCCGAAGGAGGACGCGCACACCTCGCTCGCGGCCGGCGGCATCAACGCGGCCCTGGCCACCGTCGACCCCGAGGACACGTGGCAGCAGCATGCGGCCGACACGATCAAGGAATCCTATGACCTCGCCAACCCCCGCACCGTCGAAATCGTCACTCAGGGAGCAGCCGAAGGCATCGCCGACCTGGAGCGATATGGAATGGACTTCGCGAAGGAGGACGACGGTCGGATCTCACAGCGCTTCTTCGGTGCCCACACCTGGCGTCGCACCGCTTTCGCCGGCGACTACACCGGGCTCGAGATCCAGCGCACCCTCATTCATCGTGCCGAAGCCCTGAACATCCCCATCCTCGACCGCGTCTACATCACGAAGCTGCTCGTCGCCGACGGTCGCATCTTCGGCGCCTTCGGCTTCGACGTCATCGACGGCACCGGCTACCGCATCCACGCCGACGCCGTCATCCTCGCCGCCGGCGGACACAACCGGATCTGGCGACGCACCTCCTCACGCCGGGACGAGAACACCGGCGACTCCTTCCGCCTGGCCGTCGAGGCCGGCGCCCGACTGCGCGACGCCGAGCTCGTCCAGTTCCACCCCTCGGGCATCATCGAACCCGAGAACGCCGCCGGCACCCTGGTCTCCGAGGCGGCCCGCGGCGAGGGCGGGATCCTGCGCAACGGTCTCGGCGAGCGGTTCATGGAACGCTACGACCCGCAGCGCATGGAACTGTCCACCCGCGACCGGGTGGCCCTGGCCGCCTACACCGAGATCGCCGAGGGCCGTGGAACGGAGAACGGCGGCGTCTGGCTCGACGTGTCCCACCTGCCCCGGGAGACGATCATGAGCCGGCTGCCACGCGTGTTCCAGACGCTCATGGAGACCCAGATGCTCGACATCACGCGCTCGCCGATCGAGATCGCCCCGACCGCGCACTACTCGATGGGCGGAGTCTGGGTCGACCCGGTCGACCACAGCACCGACGTCGAGGGACTCTGGGCCATCGGCGAGGCCTCGTCCGGGCTGCACGGGGCGAACAGGCTCGGCGGGAATTCGCTCATCGAACTCCTCGTCTTCGGTCGCATCGTCGGCCGGTCGGCGGTTGCGTACTCCGATGGGCTCGAGGCGCAGGTGCGGAGTCGGGATGCCGTCGCCGAGGCGCGTGCCGAGATCGACGATCTGCTGTCCTCCGATGGCACGGAGAACGTCCGGGCCCTGCAGCGCGAGGTCCGCAACCTCATGACCGAGCACGCCGGAGTCGTCCGCGACGAGGCCGGGCTGCAGGCGGGGCTGGAGAAGCTTGCGGGGATCGAGGCGCGACTCGGACTCGTCGGGATCCATCCCGACATCGCCGGATTCTCCGACCTCGCGCATGCCTTCGACCTCAAGTCCTCGGTGCTCGCGGCGCGGGCGACCATCGAATGCGCGTTGGAGCGCCGTGAGACCCGCGGCTGCCACAACCGCAGCGACTACCCGGAGATCGATCCGGCGCTGCAGGTCAACCTCGTATGGTCGCCGAGCATCGGGGTGGTCCGCGAGTCGATTCCGCCGGTCGACCCCGAGGTCGAGGCACTCATGCACACCGGCGAGATCAGCCAGGAGGGCAAACTCGTCGAATAGACCTCCCCCTATTACTACCTGACGGCGGCCCAGCAACCTCGCGCGAGGTTGCTGGGCCGCCGTCAGGTAGTAATAGGGGTGTTGGGGTTGTGTTGGGAGGTGTGAAGATCGCGTTAAGATCGCCCGCGGACCGGCCCGCGTGGCGGTGAGATGGACGCATGTCATTCACTACATCGCCGAGGTGGCCGACCGGCCGCCCGCGCCCGGAGCTCCGTACGGGGCGGGCCCGTCCTGCGTGCACCGAGTTCTCTTCCTATCGGGAGGGCCGGTCATGAGCTGGTTCACCGGGATCACGCAGATCCTCCTCGTCCTCGCACTCCTTGCCGCCGCGCACGTTCCGCTCGGCAATTACATGGCCCGCGTGTTCCTCTCAGAGAAGGACACCCGCGCCGAGGCCCTCCTCTACCGCCTCACGGGCGTCGACCCGTCCTCGCAGCAGCGGTGGCGGACCTACTTCCTCTCGGTCCTCGGGTTCACAGCCGTCTCGCTCGTCGTCCTCTTCGGCCTGCTTCGCCTCCAGCACGTTCTGCCGCTGTCGAACGGGAAGGCGGGCGTGCCGGTCGACCAGGCGATCAACACCGCGGTCTCGTTCGTCACGAACACGAACTGGCAGTCCTATTCCGGTGAGACGACGATGGGCTTCCTCGCCCAGATGGCCGGACTCGCCGTCCAGAACTTCGTCTCAGCGGCCGTCGGCATCGCCGTGGCCGTCGCCCTCATCCGCGGGCTCATGCGCTCGAACTCCCTGTTCATCGGCAACTTCTGGGTCGACCTCACCCGCTCGACCCTGCGCATCCTGCTGCCGATCTCGGTGCTCTTCGCAATCATCTACATGGGTCTGGGCGTCATCGACAACCTCACCCCTGACCAGGTCGTCCACACCGTCACCGGAGGTGTGCAGACCATCCCCGGTGGGCCCGATGCCAGCCAGGAGGTCATCAAACACCTCGGCACGAACGGCGGCGGCTTCTTCAACGCGAACTCGGCCCACCCGCTCTCGGCCCCGAGCGCACTGGTCAACCTCGCGAACATCTTCCTCATCCTCCTCATCCCCTCGGCACTGCCGCGCACCTTCGGCATCATGGTCGGAAGTCGCAGACAAGGATGGGCGATCCTCGCGGCCATGGCCACCTTCTTCGTCCTCTCCTTGGCCGCCGTCATCGCCCTCGAAACGACGACAACCAGCCCGGCGTCCCAGGCAGCAGGGGCCGCGATGGAAGGACGCGAGACCCGGTTCGGCATCATCCCCTCGGCGTTCTTCGCCGTGGCCACGACGTTGACCTCGACGGGCGCAATCGACTCGGCCCACTCGAGCTACTCGGGACTCGGGGGAGCGGTGCTCATGATCAACATGATGATCGGCGAGATCGCCCCCGGCGGCGTCGGCTCCGGCCTCTATGGCATGCTCATCGTCGCGATCATCGCCGTCTTCGTCTGCGGACTCATGGTCGGCCGCACGCCCGAATTCCTCGGCAAACGCATCGGCCGGACCGAGATCACCCTGGCCAGCACCTTCATCCTCGTCTCCCCGGCGCTCGCCCTGATCGGCACCGCGGTGGCCACGCTGTGGCCGGGCACGCTCGACTCGGTCCTCAATACCACCTCGGCGATCCAATCCGCCGGCCACGCAACCGCCCAATCCGCCCAAACCGCAGCCCAAGCCACCCAACTCAACCCGCACGCACTGTCCGAGATCCTCTACGCCTTCACCTCGGCGGCGAATAACAACGGATCCGCGTTCGCGGGCCTGAACGCGAACACCCCGTTCTTCAACATCGCCCTGGCGATCGCGATGCTGCTCGGCCGCCTCGTGCCGATCGGCGCCGTGCTCGCGCTCGCCGGAGAGTTGGCGAAACAGACTCCCGCCGAGGCGAGCCCGGGCACCCTGCCCACCCACCGACCCCTGTTCGTCGGGGTCGTCGTCGGCATCGGCTTCGTCATCAGCGCCCTCACCTTCCTCCCGGTGCTCGCACTGGGACCGATCAACGAAGGACTCATGTGAGATGAGAACCATCACCGCTCCCGCACTCCTCCAGGCGAGCCTGCTCGGGCTGAAGAAGCTCGACCCGCGCACCGCCTGGCGCAACCCCGTGATGTTCCTCGTCGAGATCGGCGCGACCATCACCCTCATCCTCGCGATCGCCGACCCCACACGTTTCACCTGGGCGATCAGCATCTGGCTGTGGCTGACCGTCGTCTTCGCCAACACCGCCGAAGCGCTCGCCGAGGGCCGCGGCAAAGCCCAGGCCGACTCCCTGCGGGCCAGCCGGGTCAGCGTCGACGCAACCCGCGTCCTGCCGGAAGGTGAGACCGAAACCGTGCCCGCCTCCCAGCTGCAAGCCGGGGACCGAGTGCTCGTCACCGCAGGTGAGACGATCCCCGGCGACGGCGACGTCATCGAGGGTGCGGCCACCGTCGACGAATCCGCCATCACCGGCGAATCCGCGCCCGTCATCCGTGAGGCCGGCGGCGACCGCTGCGCCGTCACCGGCGGGACGAAGGTGCTCTCCGACTCGATCACCGTGACCGTGACTGCAAGTCCCGGCGAGAGCTTCCTCGACCGGATGATCACGATGGTCGAAGGCGCGAACCGGCAGAAGACCCCCAACGAGGTGGCCCTCGGCGTCTTCCTCTCCGTGCTCACCCTCATCTTCATCCTCGTCGTGGTCAGCCTCGCCCCGATCGCCGCATTCTCCGGCGCCCCGCAGTCGCTGACCGTGCTCATCGCCCTCCTCGTCTGCCTCATCCCGACGACGATCGGCGCTCTGCTCTCCGCGATCGGCATCGCCGGCATGGACCGGCTCGTCGCTGCGAACGTGCTCGCGAAGTCCGGCCGTGCCGTCGAGGCCGCCGGTGACGTGTCGACGCTGCTGCTCGACAAGACCGGCACGATCACGATGGGCGACCGGCAGGCCACCGACTTCGTTCCCCTGGGATCGACGACGCCGGAGCAGATCGCCGAGGCGGCCCGGCTGTCCTCGTTGGCCGATGACACCCCCGAGGGTCGGTCCGTCGTCACCCTCGCCGAGGCGGAGTTCCGCATCGACGCTGCCGGCCTCGAGGCCTACCCCGAGGCGGAGTTCATCCCGTTCTCGGCGACGACCCGGCTGTCGGGGATCGTCCTGCCCGCTGGTCAGGAGGTCACTGGGCAGGAAGAGGTGACGTCCCCCGCCGAGGTGAGCGCACATCAATCCGCGGGTGAGCGATCGACCGTCGCCGAGGTGGCCGAACGTGCCGATGCGAGTGCGTCGTCATCCGCCGCGGTGGGGTCGTCAGTCGGAGTGGCGACGCTGCGTCGGACCGTCGTCAAGGGCGCGGCGAAGGAGGTCATCGCCTGGGCCCGTGACCGCGGTGCCGAGATCCCCGAGGCCGCCACTGCCGAGGTCGAACGCATCAACACAGGGGGAGGCACGGCCCTTCTCGTCGCAGAGGCGAACGATGACCCGGCCACGGAATCAGACGGGGTGATCGCGGACCGCGCGGCCGCCTCGGCGAAGGAATCAGATGTCACCGCCCGCGTGCTCGGGGTCATCGACCTGCGCGACATCGTCAAACCGGGTATGGCCGAACGCTTCGCGACGCTGCGCGAGATGGGGATCCGGACGGTGATGATCACCGGCGACAACGAGCTCACGGCCCGCGCGATCGCGCGGGAAGCCGGGGTTGACGACTTCCTCTCCGAGGCCACGCCCGAGGACAAGCTCGCCCTCATCAAGACCGAGCAGGCCGGCGGCCGGATGGTCGCGATGACCGGGGACGGCACGAACGACGCACCCGCGCTGGCGCAGGCCGACGTCGGGGTCGCGATGAACACGGGTACGACCGCAGCGAAGGAGGCCGGCAACCTCGTCGACCTCGATTCGGATCCGACGAAGCTCATCGACATCGTCGCGATCGGCAAGCAGCTGCTCATCACGCGCGGGGCGCTGACGACGTTCTCGATCGCTAACGATGTCGCGAAGTACTTCGCAATCATTCCGGCGATGTTCCTGCTCGCCTTCCCGGGACTCGGGGCGCTCAACATCATGGGTCTGCACAGCCCCGCCTCGGCGATCCTGTCCGCGGTGATCTTCAACGCCCTCATCATCGTCGCCCTCATCCCGGTCGCGCTGCGCGGCGTGCGATTCCGGGCGCGGACGGCCTCCGCGCTGCTGCGGATGAACCTGCTCATCTTCGGCCTCGGCGGGCTCATCGTCCCGTTCATCGGCATCAAACTCATCGACCTCGTCATCGCGCCACTGCTCTGAGCTGCCTGCTGCGAGTGGTGCTCAACTCTGGCCTGCCCGCCTGACC